>DASWOH010000294.1:0-22499 GCA_036398815.1 Rhizobium sp.
TATCGCCAGGCCGCGTGCCTGCTTGCCGATATCAGCTGGCGTGCCCATCCCGATTACCGCGGCCTGCAGGCGCTGAACATCATCGCCCATACGTCCTTCGTCGGCATCACCCATGCCGGCCGCGCCTTCATCGCGCTCGCCAACTATTATCGTTTCGAGGGCCTGCATGACGACGGCGCCACCGAGCCGCTGGCGACGATCGCCACGCCGCAGCTCATCGAGCGGGCAAAGCTGCTCGGTGGCCTTTTGCGCGTCGTCTATCTCTTCTCGGCCTCGATGCCGGGCATCGTGCGCAACCTGTCGATCCGTCGCTCGTCGAACCCGGATCTGGATCTGGAATTCGTCGTTCCGGCCGAATATCACGATTTCGCCGGCGAACGGCTGGACGGGCGGCTGCAACAGCTCGCCAAGCTGACGAACCGGCGGCTGGCGTTTCGATTCGAGTGAATTTTACCTTCTCCCCATCGGGGAGAAGGATGCGTGGAACACGCGGGTTGAGGGGGCGTTGCACCGTAAGGGACGCTTTTCGCTTCTGTCCGGAATGCTCGTCGCTTCGCAACGCCCCCCACTCATCCGCCTCCTGAGTTTGTCGAGGGCGGACGCCTTCTCCCCGAGGGGAGAAGGCAGGTTCTTACTTCGCGTTCAGGAAATCACCGACTTCGAGAATGCTGAACTCGTTGTCGTCCGCCTTGTCGACGGCGCGGCCGGCCGAGAACGGCAGGTTGTTGTCGTTGCCGATGATGATATGCGTGGCATCGACGCGGTCGACATTCTCGATGGTGACGAACGGCATGTCGTAGAAGCCGTCACCACCGCCCTGGCGGCGCTTGTGGTCCGGATCTTCGATATGCATCAGGTCGATGTAGCCGATCTTGCGGACGGCCTTGCCGACATTGGCGTCGCTGAATTCGATCTTATAGACGCGCTTCAGTTCAGCCGGCGCCTCGAAGCAATCCGGCTTCGGCTGCTTCGGGTCGGCGCAGGCCTTGTCCTTGGTGCCGGCGCCGTTGTCGCGCTCGATCACCAGGGCGGTGTTGTCGTCCAGCATGTTGAAATCGCCGATCGACACGCCTTTCTCCGCGAAAGGATAGAGCCAGCTGCGGCCGGTCCAGCTTTTCGAAGCGACGTCGAATTCGATGACGCGGATGGCGGTATGGCCGTCGACGCTCTCCATCTGGCCGTCATCCTTGAAGAGCGGGCCTTCGAGCAGACCATAGAGCTTGGCTCCGTCCTTGGACAAGGCGAGACCTTCGAAGCCGCCGGAGCGCTTCAGGTTGAAGGCCGGCATCTTCTGTGTCGGATTGCCGGGCAGTTGCAGCAGGGCGTTGTCGGGAGACATCACCGGCTTGCCGTCGAGCGTGGTCGGGAACACGTCGGTCAGACGGCCCGATGTATCGAACTTCAACAGATTGGGACCGAATTCGTCACCGATCCAGAAGCCGTCGGCGACAGGCTGGATCGATTCGATATCGAAATCGGCGCCGGTCAGGTAGCGCGTATCCGAGCCTTCGAGGACGATCGGGAAGGGGGCCTGCTTGTTCGGATCGGACAGGAACAGGTTCTTGACGACGTCGACCTTGCCGTTGTCCCAGTCGAACTTGAGCTGGTGGAGGAACAGCATGGAATCGCTTGAGTTCTGCTTGGAGCCGAAGCCGTTGTCCGACAATGTCCAGAAGGTGCCGTCGGGCATGGCCTTGATGCCGGAGAAGCCCTGTATCGGCTGGCCGTCGAAAGGCAGCTTCAGGTCGGTCACGCGGGCGCCGTCCTTGCCGGGAATCGTTCCGAGCGCGTCGGTGCGCTTGCGGTCCGGCGTCGTGAACTTGCCGGAGGTCTTCAGGAAGTCGGGCGCGTCCGTGGGGGCAGCGACCATCGTGTTGGCCGGAAGAATGGCCTGCGCGGCGAGCTTTGCGGGAAACTGCTGTTCATCGGCCTGGGCCGAGGCGGCAATCAGAATAAAAAGTGCCGTGGAAGCGAAAAGAATTCGGGTCATCGTGTCACCTTGTTGGCTTGGATTGGCAAGACAATCCTCGCTTAACAGGCGAGCTATGTCGGTGAATTAACGCTTAGGTGAAGCTTTGGTGACTGTGCACAACTCATAGGCTGTGAGCATGGAGCAGATGCTATTGTCTATTGCCCAACACCTTCAGCGTTCGTTGGCTCTGCATATGCAGGGCAACGACGTCGAGCGTCTGGTCGCGGCCGCGAACGGCATGGTCGCCGAAGTCTTCCTTGACGATACCGTCGGGAAGCTCCAGCAGCTTGGCGAGATCGGCTGAGATCAGCACCTGACGCTCCAGCGTCTTGCAGAATGATTCCAGCCTTGCGGTGGTGTTCACCGTGTCGCCGAAATAGGCGATCTTGTGGTGGTCGACGCCGATTTCGGCGGTGACGATGCTCCCGCCGTGCAAGGCTGCCCTGAGACGCGGCACCCTGCCGTAGGATTTCAACCATGTCTCCGCATTCGCTTCGATATCGGCAAGGATATCGAAAACGCAGCGCACGCAACGGGCATTCTTGATGCCGCGTTCGAGCGGCCAGGTGATGATGGCGGCATCGCCGATATAATCGTCTATCGCGCCCCTGTGCCGCCGCACCGGTTCAGCGAAGGCGCTGAACAGCGAGCCGAGGAATTCCTGCGCCCGGAGGTCGCCGTGTTCTTCGGCAAACGCCGTCGAGCCGACAAGGTCGATGAACAGAAACACACGCTCCTCCTGCACCGGATTGCGATAACGGCCGGTCAACAGGCTGAGAAAGACGTCGCGGCCGAGCAGCTCCCGGACGCGCCCGACGAAGATGACGATTGCGGTCATCGCGACGGCGTAGAGATAGACATCGATCTTCAACAGCGTGACGTCGGCCCAGGAGCCGGTTATCAGTCCCAGGGACTTCAACAGGCTGCCGGCTATCGCAAAGCCTAAAGCGATCAGGGCGAAGTCGACGATGAGCGCAGAGACGATGAAGGCCGGCGTGGGCAGGCGATGCATCCAGTGGTTCAGGCGCGGCAGGATCATCCGGCGCTCGAAGGCCAGCAGCGGCATGCCGGTGAACAGCGCGAAGATTGCGCCGATATACATCGGCGCTTCCGGGAAAAACATCTTGCCATAGGCAACGCCGCTTCCGGCGACGAAGAGCGCCGTCAGGGTCCAGTTACGCATTGAAGGGAATATTCCCATTCGGTCGGCCCACCAAGAGATGACGCATATTGCCAAAAGCGGAGCCTTTCAGCAAAAATTATGCGTGGCCAAACATATGATTACGCTTGGTGTTCATTCCAAGAGGCTTGCGACGCAATCGTGATGGCGGACGACAGTTCCCGTTTCCGAACCCTGCGCGGTCGGCATGCGGCGGGAAATGAGGCGGCGGCTACAGGGCGACAGTCTCGACCCGTTTGCCGACGAAGCGCAAGGCGACCTGGCCCTGGATGAGCTGCAGCGCCATCTCGCCGAAGAGATCGCGCCGCCAGCCGGTGAGGGCGGCCACTTCGGCCTTCTCGCCTTCGGCGGCGATCTTGTCCAGATCCTCGCTGTTGGCGATGACCTTCGGAGCGACGCCGTGCTTTTCGGCGGTGAGCTTCAGCAGAACCTTTAGCAGTTCGGCCGCGGCAGCGGTGCCCTCCGGGGCCTGCTGATGACGCGGTGCGTGCGGCATGTCGGCCTTGGGCAGCGCCAGGGCCTGGTTGATCGCTTCCAATACGGCTGCACCCGAGGCGGAACGCTCCCAGCCCTTGGGGATGGTGCGCAGCCGGGCGAGCGCCTCGGTGTCCTTCGGCTGCTGCTGGGCGATTTCGTAGATGGCGTCGTCCTTCAGCACGCGGGCGCGCGGCACGTTGCGGGCGCGCGCCTCGCGTTCGCGCCAGGCCGCGACATATTTCAGCACGGCCAGCTCCTGCGGCTTGCGCAGCCGCATCTTCAACCGCTGCCAGGCATCGTCGGGATGCAGGTCGTAGGTCTCGCGCGCTTCGAGGATCGCCATTTCCTCGAGCAGCCAGGAAGCACGGCCTTCGCGCTCGAGCTGCTCCTTCAGCGAAAGATAGACATCGCGCAGATGGGTGACGTCGGCCAGCGCATAGTCGAGCTGCTTTTCCGACAGCGGCCGGCGGCTCCAGTCGGTGAAGCGCGAGGACTTGTCGATCTGGATGTTCTTGATGCGGCTGACCAGCTGGTCGTAGGAAACCGAATCGCCGAAGCCGCAGACCATGGCGGCCACTTGCGTGTCGAAGATCGGATGCGGAATGAGGTTGCCGCGATTGAAGATGATTTCGATGTCCTGGCGGGCAGCGTGGAACACCTTCATGACGGCGGAATTGGCCATCAGCTCGAA
Organism: Rhizobium sp.; assembly: GCA_036398815.1. Classification (GTDB taxonomy): domain Bacteria; phylum Pseudomonadota; class Alphaproteobacteria; order Rhizobiales; family Rhizobiaceae; genus Rhizobium. The sequence goes on from DASWOH010000294.1 coordinate 4,321, forward strand.
GAAGGGTTTCAGATCGAGGCCCTTGGCCAGCGGATCGACCAGCACTTCGGTCGTCGGGCTTGCCATCTGAATCAGGCAAAGCTCCGGCCAGAAGGTCGTCTCGCGTAGGAATTCGGTGTCGATGGTAATGAATTCTGACTTGGCCAGCTCTTGGCAGGCCGCCTCCAATTGGGCGGTAGTTTCGATCATATCAACACATTCATCGGTAAAATAGTTCGTTAATCTTCCTTCTCCTTTCAGCCGGATATGTCAATACGTGGAGAGACGAAGTATCTCATGGCATTCCGCTTTTCGGAAAAATCGTCGAAAAGGCCACCACTCTAGGCCACGCGCATGTAACTGGTCATGCCCGTTTTCTGATGCTCGATGATATGGCAATGCAACAGCCAGTCGCCGGGATTGTCGGCGACGAAGCCGAGCTGCACCTTTTCGTCCGGCTGGATCAGGTAGGTGTCGGAGACGAAGGCCGGCACCTGTCGCGTCGAGGAGGAGAGCACGGTGAAGCTCATCCCGTGCAGATGGATCGGATGGGCGTGCGGCGTCACGTTTTCCATGTCGAGGACATAGCTCTTGCCAAGCTTCAGTTCGGCAAGTGGTGCTGTCGGATCGGGTGTATCGCCCGGCCACGGCACCTTGTTGATTGCCCAGAAACTGTAGCCGAGCGAGCCGCAGATGCTATCGGTGGCGGTATCTTCCGCCGTGGCGCTGAGGATGAGCGGGATGTGCTGCGCCGCGCCGATATCGGCCTTCGCGACGGGATTGGCTTCCAGAGGCGCCAGATCGCGAACGTCGCGTTTCAGCGAGCCGCCGACCGAGCGTAGCGTCGCCAGCACCTTCGGATCGGTGCCCCTGATATCCTCCAGCTTGACGATCGCGCCTTCCTCGTCCGGCATGCGCACGGCGAGTTCCAGGCGCTGGCCGGGGCCGAGTTGCAGCAGATCGAGCGAAAAGCGCTCGGGCACCGGATTGCCGTCGATGGCGATCACCGTCGCCTCGGCCCCGTCCATGCGGAAGGAATAGATGCGCGTGACGTCGGTGATGGCGAGACGCAGGCGCACCAGCCCGCCGGAAGGCGCATCATATTGCGGCTGCTGCTGCCAGTTGGCGGTCCGCACCGTCCCGTAGGTGCCCGACTTGGCTGCATCGCGCGGTCGGAACTGGGCGATGAACTGCCCGTCGCCACCAAGCCGCCAGTCGCGCAGATTCAACACGACCTCTGAGTCGAACACCGGGTCCTTGGGATTTTCCACGACGATGACGCCTGTCATGCCGTGGCCCATCTGGATCAGCGTGTTGCAATGGGGATGATACCAGAAGGTGCCGGCGTCCGGGGGCGTGAAGGCGTAGTCGAAGTGGTCGCCGGTATAGACATAAGGCTGCGTCAGGAACGGCACGCCGTCCATCCTGTTGGGCAGGCGGACGCCATGCCAGTGAATCGTTGTGGGTTCGTCGATGCCGTTGATCAGCCGCGCGGCGAAGGGCTCGCCCTTTCTCATGCGCACGACCGGCGGCTGGCCCGTATCGCCATAGGTCAGTACATCCCTGGTTGGTCCGGCACCTGTCAGGCTCGCCTGGGTCTTCACGGTCTTCAATATCTGCGGTTCCGGCGCCGCCAGCGCCTTGCCGCTGAACTTGTCGGCGATGCCAAGCCCCACACCATAGGCACCGGCCACGGCGGTGGCTTTCAGAAGGTTGCGGCGGGTCAGGATCGGCATGTGGGGCTCCAGAGGCACGGGACTATGCCTGCTTGTTTAAAGTTGACTGTGATGTTCAGCAATAGCATGGGGGTAGCCAAACTGCCGCACCGGCTACTGGGGGTGGAGGTGGTTGGAACTTCACGAAAGCAGCTTTAAACCGGCTCTCCAGTGCTTCGAGCCTTGACAAATCAGGCGCACCATGCGCTTTTCCGCCCGATTTTCTCGTCGGCAGGCGAGGGGCTTTTGTCCGTATTCGCCGCCGACCGCCAAGTCCAGGATATATACTATGCATCGCTATCGCAGCCACACATGCGCCGCCCTGCGCAAGTCCGACGTCGGTTCGACCGTCCGCATCTCCGGCTGGGTTCATCGCGTCCGAGATCATGGCGGCGTGCTCTTCATCGATCTGCGCGATCACTACGGTATCACCCAGGTCGTCGCCGATCCGGATTCGCCCGCCTTCAAGCTGGCCGAGACCGTGCGCGGCGAGTGGGTCATCCGCATCGACGGCCTGGTGAAGGCCCGCACGGAAGACACCGTCAACAAGACCATGCCGACCGGCGAGATCGAGCTTTACGCGCAGGAGATCGAAGTGCTCTCCGCCGCCAAGGAACTGCCGCTGCCGGTCTTCGGCGAGCCGGACTATCCGGAAGATGTGCGCCTCAAGTACCGCTTCCTCGATCTGCGCCGCGAAACGCTGCACCGGAACATCGTCAAGCGCACGCAGGTCATTTCCTCGATGCGCCGCCACATGGGCGACGTCGGCTTCACCGAATACACGACGCCGATCCTGACGGCCTCGTCGCCGGAAGGCGCGCGCGACTTCCTCGTGCCGAGCCGCATCCATCCCGGCACCTTCTACGCGCTGCCGCAGGCGCCGCAGCAGTACAAGCAGCTGTTGATGGTCGCCGGCTTCGACCGCTATTTCCAGATCGCGCCGTGCTTCCGCGACGAAGACCCGCGCGCCGACCGTCTGCCGGGCGAATTCTACCAGCTCGACCTCGAAATGAGCTTCGTGACCCAGGAAGACGTCTGGGACACGATGGCCCCGCTGATGACCAGCATCTTCGAGGAGTTTGCCGAGGGTAAGCCCGTCACCAAGGAATGGCCGCGCATCCCCTATGATGTCGCGATCCGCAAGTATGGTTCGGACAAGCCGGACCTGCGCAACCCGATCGTCATGGAAGCCGTGACCGACCATTTCGCCGGCTCCGGCTTCAAGGTCTTCGCGAACATGATCGCGTCCAACCCGAAGGTCGAAGTCTGGGCGATCCCGGCCAAGACCGGCGGTTCGCGCGCATTCTGCGACCGCATGAACGCCTGGGCGCAGAGCCAGGGCCAGCCCGGCCTAGGCTACATCTTCTGGCGCAAGGAAGGCGAAAAGCTCGAAGGCGCCGGTCCGCTCGCCAAGAACATCGGCGAGGAGCGCACCGACGCGATCCGCACCCAGCTTGGTCTTGACGATGGCGACGCATGCTTCTTTGTCGCGGGCGATCCCGCCAAGTTCTACAAGTTTGCCGGCGAAGCGCGTACCCGCGCCGGTGACGAACTGAACCTGATCGATCGCGACCGTTTCGAGCTTTGCTGGATCGTCGACTTCCCGTTCTTCGAATGGAGCGAGGAAGAAAAGAAGGTCGACTTCGCCCACAACCCGTTCTCGATGCCGCAGGGCGGCCTTGAGGCGCTGCAGAACCAGGATCCGCTGACGATCAAGGCGTTCCAGTACGACGCCGTCTGCAACGGCTTCGAAATCGCCTCGGGCTCGATCCGTAACCAGTCGCCGGAAACCATGGTCGCCGCCTTCGAAAAGGTCGGCCTCAGCCAGGCGGATGTCGAGGAGCGTTTCGGCGGCCTCTACCGCGCCTTCCAATACGGCGCGCCTCCGCACGGCGGCGCTGCCTTCGGTATCGACCGCATCGTCATGCTGCTGGTCGGCGCCAAGAACCTGCGCGAAATTTCGCTGTTCCCGATGAACCAGCAGGCGCAGGACCTGCTGATGGGCGCTCCGTCGCCGGCAACGCCGACGCAACTGCGCGAACTGGCGATCCGCCCGGTTCCGCCGGTGAAGAAGGACTGAGGCTCTTCACGAGCTTTGAACATGCAAAACCCGGCGACCGAAATCGCCGGGTTTTTTATATTTGGGAGATCGTTAGAGCCCGGCATAGACCGCGTTGGCGAGGTCGGTGGTGAACTGTCCCCACATACCTTCGAGTGCCGTGTTGGTCAGCGCCACGACGGTCAACCCCTTCGCGGGGTCGAGGAACCAGCTGTGGCCGTAGACGCCGCCCCATTTCAGCGTGCCGACGGAGAACGGAACGTTCGCAGTGACAGGGTCGGTGACGACGGACCAGCCGTAGCCAAAGCCGAATCCGGGTTGCAACGGCTGGAGATGCCCGCCTGCCTGGTCCGTCGTCATCGTCTTTACGGTGTCGGCCGACAATAGCGGCGCTCCGCCCTTGCGCACGGTCTCCAGAATGGCAAGCACATCGCCCGCTGTCCCGGCCATGCCGGCGCCGCCCGAATGGTAGGAGGCCGGATCGAATATCCGGTCCGGTGCGAACCGAATGAAGCCGTCGAGTATGGGCGCCACGGCCTCGTCTCCCATCCGCTGTGGTTCCGGGGAACCGTTCATATAGGGAGCGGCGAGGCGGCTCGGGTCGCGCACGGAAAAGGCGGTGTCGACAAGACCAAGGGGCTTGGTGACCAGTTCGGCAACGGCCTTGTCGAGGCTGCCGCCAGTTTCCTTTTCGATGATGCCGCCGAGCACATCCATCGCCAGCGAATACTGCCAGCCGTCGCCGGGGGCGAAGCGCAGCGGGGCGCTTGCGATGCGCTTCAGATTTTCGGCAAGCGAGAGGCCCGGTTCACCGAGCCCATCGGATACGCCGGCGCGGTGATAGGGGCCGCCTTCTTCCTCGGCGAATGCGTAGCCCAGTCCAGACGTATGCGTCAGGAGGTGGTGGATGCGAATGACCGCCTCCGCCCCATCCGGCAGGCGTGGCCGGAAGTCGGGCAGCCATTTTGTCACGGGATCGTCCAGGCCTATCCGACCTTGTTCGACAAGCCGCATGGCGGCAATGGTAACGATCGGCTTGGTGACGGAGGCGAGGCGAAAGATGGTCTCCTCTCGCATGGCCACGCCGTTCTCGCGATCCGCCAGACCGGCGGCGCGGCGATAGATCTGCTCACCATTCCGAGAGATCAGAACCACCGCCCCGACCAGCCGCTTATCCGCCAGGGCAGCATCGATCGCGGCATCCACGCCTGCTGTGAGAGCGTTTTCAAGGGGAAGACTCATGGGGAGAAACCTTCTATAATCACAATGACCGCTCCTGAATAAACCAGGTTGCGAGATATTTCTAGAGTGATCATTGTGAAAAATAGCGAAGAAACGAAAAAATCCTCTCAACGCAAGCGCGGCCGGCCACCGGCCTTCGATCGTGAGACGGTTCTTGCGGCCGCGCGCGATACGTTTTGGGAGCATGGTTACGACGGCTCCTCCATTGCGGATCTGACCGCCGCCATGGGGATCACGCCGCAGAGCCTTTATGCCGCCTTCAGTTCGAAGGCCGATCTCTATCGCGAGGCGCTTGAGCAATATCGGCGCATGCCGCGACCGGAGCCAGGCAACCCTTTGCAGGACGCGGTGGACACGGCCACTGCTTTCGATCGCTTTCTCAGTAATGCCGCGGGGATATTCACCGCGCCGGAACACCCCAAGGGCTGCATGATATCGACGGCCGTGCTGAATTGTGCGGAAGAGAATGAACCGATCGCCCATCATGTCGCGTCCATGCGTCTACAGACGCTGGAGATACTCAAGACGCGGATCGAGCGCGGCATCGCGGAGGGCGATATGCGGCCGGACACGAATGCGTGGTCGCTTGCCCGCTTTCTTGGGGCGATCGTGCAGGGTATGTCCGTTCAGGCGCGCGACGGCGCGACCAGGGAGGAATTGCTGGATATGATCGCCCATGCCCGAAGCGAACTGATACGGCATCGGCTTCGGACAGCTGCCGCGAAGTGAGCTCATGAAAAAACCCGGCAATCGAAATCGCCGGGTTCTTTATTTGTCGGGATCGAAGATCCGATCAATCGTTGGACGAAACCTTGAGGCCGATGACGTTTGGGATCGACGTCGGAGCGCCCATGGCGGCGCCGATGATCATCGGCAGCGGCACCGGCTTGTCCGGGGATGCATTGATGGTCAGGCTCTTCGGATTGTCGAGATAGGCGCTGACGGCGGTGGAGACGGCGTTCTGCAGTTCCGGAATGTTGAGCTGCGCCATCATGATCGGCGTCATCGCCTTCAGCGTGTCGGCCAGCTGCTTGCCGGTGACGCCCTGCTGCTTGCCGGCGAATTCCAGCGCGCGCGAGGTGATCGAAGCGTCGTCGAAGCGGATCTGGGCGCTGTTGAAGGTCAGTTGCTGCAGAAGGCCGAGCATGGCAAGGCCCGCGGATTGCTGCGCGTCCTGCTGGTTCGGATTGGAACGGACGGACTTCAGCGCTTCCTGCAGCGACTTGGCGAAAGCCGGCGTGTAGCCCGAAAGGCTGAGCGCGATGTTCAGCTTGCCGACATCCTTGAAATCGAAGGAGTATTCGGTGATGTCGATCTTGCCCGGAGCAAGCTCCCAACCGCCTTTGATGGCGATGACGCCATCCAGCTGTTTCAGGTTCAGCTGTTCGATGGCCTGCTTGCTCTGCGGGTCGTTCACCGCGCTGAGGTCGATGGCGACGCCGTTCGCCTTGGCGTCGAAGTCAAGACCGGAATTGTCCGCGCGCTTGGTCATCGTCGCATCGGCGTTTGAAATTGCAAATACCTTCGTGCCGTCCTTGGTCACGGAAACCGCGCCGGCATGGGCGCTCTTGTAGAAGAGCAGGGAGCCGAGATCGCCCTTTGTGGTGTCCGCCGGGATTTCGACGCCGTCCAGCTTGAGGTCGGCGGCCGCGACGGCCACGCCGTCTTTGTTCAAGGCAACGTCGGGAAAGGAAACCTGATCGATCGTGTAACCGCCGCCCGCTTCGGCAACGCCGGAGAACGTGATGTCGCCCAGCTTGACGCCGTCGGGCGTGCCGGCTGCCTTGAGGCTCGCCCCCTTGAACGTCACCGTCGTGCCGCTGACATCGATGCTCTCCGCGGCGATCGAGCCGCCTTGCTGGGTATAGGCATCATTGATCTTTTTCAGCAGGTCGTTACCATCAAGCGCGAAGGCGGAGCTGGCGAAAGACAGAATGACGGCACTGGACAGCATCAGCCGTGTTGTCCGATAGAAAGTCATGGTGGCGTTTCCTCATTGAGCTGTTGTCGGCGGGCGTACAGATTCTGCGTGTACCGCGGCGATTTATATTCACCTCTGCCTGAAATTCAAATGACAATGGCGGCTGCAGGCCCAGGCATGAGAGTCGCTCCCACTCTTACGCCGGATTGTGCTTGAACTGAGGCGTCATCCACAAGTGCTTTCCACTGATTTCTTGCCGGGAATCGGCTTCTCCGCTAGTCAAGAGCCATGGGACAAAATCTTTTACCGCCTGGTGGCGGCGACGACGACAGCATCCATCCGGTGGACCTGAAGGCCGCGCTTGAAGAGCGTTACCTGGCCTATGCCTTGTCGACGATCATGCATCGCGCGCTTCCGGATGTTCGTGACGGCCTGAAGCCGGTTCATCGCCGCATCGTTTACGCAATGAGTGAGATGGGTCTGCGCCCCAACGCCGCCTTCCGTAAATGCGCCAAGATCGTCGGCGAAGTGATGGGTAACTATCACCCGCACGGCGATCAGTCGATCTATGACGCGCTGGCCCGTCTGGCGCAGGATTTCTCGCAGCGCTACACGCTGGTCAACGGTCAGGGCAATTTCGGCAATATCGACGGCGATAGCCCCGCCGCGATGCGCTATACCGAATCCAAGATGACGGCAGTCTCCGAGCTGCTGCTCGAAGGCATCGACCAGGATGCGGTGGACTTCCGCGATACCTACGACGAGTCGAATTCCGAGCCGATCGTCCTGCCCGGCGCCTTCCCGAACCTGCTTGCCAACGGGTCTTCCGGCATCGCCGTGGGCATGGCGACCTCGATCCCGTCGCACAACGCCCACGAACTCTGCGACGCAGCACTTCATCTGATCAAGGATCGCGATGCCACCGTCGAGAAGCTGGTGGAGCTGTATATTCCCGGCCCGGACTTTCCGACCGGCGGCATCATCATCGACGATCGCCAGAGCATCATCGAAAGCTACAAGACCGGTCGCGGCGGATTTCGCGTCCGCGCCAAATGGGAGATCGAGGATCTCGGCCGCGGCGGCTACCAGATCGTCATCACGGAAATTCCGTTCCAGGTGCAGAAGTCGCGGCTGATCGAGAAGATCGCCGAGCTGCTTCTGGCGCGCAAGCTGCCGCTGCTCGAGGACATCCGCGATGAATCCGCCGAGGATATCCGCGTCGTCCTGATACCGAAGAGCCGCACCGTCGATGCGACGATCCTGATGGAATCGATGTTCAAGCTGTCGGAGCTGGAAAGCCGCTTTCCGCTCAACATGAACGTCCTGTCCATGGGCCGCATCCCGAAGGTCATGGCGCTGAACGAGGTGCTGAAGGAGTGGCTCGACCATCGCCGTGAAGTCTTGCAGCGCCGTTCGCGCTTCCGGCTCGCGGCCATCGAGAAACGCCTGGAAATCCTCGGCGGCTTCCTGATCGCCTACCTCAACATCGACGAGGTCATCGCCATCATCCGCGAGGAGGACGAGCCGAAGCCGGTGATGATGGAGCGGTTCGGGCTCACCGACAATCAGGTCGAGGCGATCCTCAACATGCGGCTGCGCTCCTTGCGCAAGCTTGAGGAATTCGAGATCCGTAAGGAGTTCGACGCACTCAGCAAGGAAAAGACCGATATCGAGGCATTGCTTGCCTCCGACGAAAAGCAGTGGCAGACGGTCGCTTGGGAAATCGGCGAGGTGAAGAAGAAGTTCGCCAAGGCAACCGAGATCGGCCGCCGCCGCACGCAATTCGCCGAGGCGCCCGATGCCGATGATGCGGCGATCCAGCAGGCGATGATCGAGAAGGAACCGATCACCGTCGTCGTTTCGGAAAAGGGCTGGATTCGTGCCCTCAAGGGCCACATCTCCGAGACCTCGACGCTCACCTTCAAGGAGGGTGACGCGCTGAAGGTGGCCTTCCCGGCGCAGACGACGGACAAGATCCTGATCATCACCACCGGCGGCAAGGCCTACACGCTTGGCGGCGACAAACTGCCCGGCGGCCGCGGTCATGGCGAGCCGCTGCGCATCATGGTCGACATGAAAAACGACCAGGACGTGCTGACCGCCTTCGTCCACGATCCGCAACGCAAGCAACTCGTCGCTTCGACCGCCGGCAACGGCTTTATCGTGCCGGAAACGGAGCTGATCGCCAATACCCGCAAGGGCAAGCAGATCATGAATCTCTCGACCCCGGACGAGACGAAGCTGCTCGTACCCGTGTCCGGCGATCATGTCGCAGTCGTCGGCGAGAACCGCAAGATGGTGGTTTTCCCGCTGTCGCAGGTCCCGGAGATGTCGCGCGGCAAGGGCGTGCGCCTGCAACGCTACAAGGACGGCGGTGTCTCGGATATCAAGTGCTTCGCCATCGCCGATGGCCTGACTTGGGAAGACAGTGCCGGCCGCACCTTCACCAAGACCAAGGACGAACTGGTCGAATGGCTCGGCGACCGCGCTGCTGCCGGCCGCACGGTGCCGAAAGGCTTCCCCAGAACCGGCAGGTTTTCGGGCTAAGGAGAGTTCGGCGTAGCCGACAAAACGCCCCAGTGGGGCGTTTCAAGCGACGAACGCCCTGAGCTCAAGCGAGGGGCCGGTGGTGCGGCAGGTGAGTAATCTTCAGTCGCTTAGCGGGATGGAGAAGTCTCTGAGAAAGTGGGTCGCGCCTGTCTCATCGATTTCTCCGGCTGCGACGCCCAATACGAAGGCGACAATCATTCCATCGTCCGTGTCAATCAGATAGCCGTTGATGTAGAGAAACGTAAAGGCCGCCAGATAGCTCGTTCTTTTATTTCCATCTGAAAAAGGATGGTTCCGAACGAGGCTGTAGAGATAGGCCGCGGCAAGAGCGAATAGATCATTTTCGCCATATGCGGCTTTGTTTAGTGGACGTGCGATAGCAGCTTCCAGCGCGTTTTCATCTTTGAGACCTGCTAATCCGCCATGCTCCGCGAGCTGTTCATGATGCATGATTTCGATGGCTTCGCGCGTCAGCCACTTGTATCCGCTCATTTTGCAAGCTCGCGCAGGGCGGCGCGATATTTTTGCATCCCGAGCCTTGCCGCCCGCAATTGTTCAGCAAGGTCAGCGCGCTCTGGAACCAGTTCGATAGTGCCATTCACTTCACGTATTTCCAGAGCATCACCGCTTTTCAAGCCGAGTCTTTGAAGAACTTCCTTCGGAATGATCACGCCTTCGGAATTACCGATCTTGCGGATGACGATGTTCATGGTCGATACTCCTTGTGTAATAACTAAGTTATAACACTAGAAAATCGCCATCGCAACGCCTCACTCAGCCGCCACCGCGCGTGCCTTGACCCGTGCCTGCCACAGTGAATGCGCTGCCAGCGCCAGGACCAACACCAGTCCGCCGGCGAGTGTCATGTTGCTGGGGGCTTCGGCGAAGATCAGCCAGACCCAGATCGGCGCGAGGATCGTTTCCAGAAGATAGAACATCGCCACTTCCGGCGCCGGGAGAAAGCGCGTGCCGGTGGCGAGGCACCAGAAGGAGAGGGGCATCAGGATCGCGCCGTCGAGCAGGATCCAGCCGGGATGATCGATCGCGATGCTTGCGGGAATGACATGATAGAGGCCGACCGCGGCCGGAATGAACGCGGACAGCAGCGAGGCGAAGCCCATGTCCCGGCGTGAGGCGCGGCCGATGGTAATGGCGCAGGCGATGGAAAAGGACGCGAAAAGCGAGAGCGCGTCGCCGAGGAAATGGCCGCTCTCCATGCCATCTAGCACGATCAGGCCAACGCCGAAGATCATGGCAATCATGGTGACGATGGTGGAAAGGGCGGGGCGCTCCTTGAGGAAAATCCAGGAGAGCAGTGCCGCGAACATCGGGTTGAGAGCGATGATGAACACTACATTCGCCGCCGCCGTGTAGTAAACGGCAAGGAGAAAGGCGATGGTCGTCACGCCATAGAGAATGCCGACGGGGAGACCCACCCAGCCCGGCAGGATGCCCCTCAGCGAACCGGTGACGCGGCGGACGACGATGAGGGCGGCGAGCGAAACGATGACTGTCGCAAGACTGCGCGCCGACAGGACGGACCAGACATTGCCGCTGGAAAGCCGGATCAGCGGGATATCCATCGACAGCGCCAGACCGCCGATCGTGCTCAGCAGCAAGCCCTTCCCGTGATCGGAGAGATGGGAGACCATTCAGCGGGATGGATCTTCGCCGGTATCCGCGGGATCGAAGCGTTCCCAGCCGCGCGGCGTCAGATGCTCCTGCGGCTGGAACCGCGTCTTGTAGTCCATCTTGCGCGAACCCTTGACCCAATAGCCAAGATAGACGTGCGGCAGGCCGAGCACCTTGGTTCGCTTGATATGATCGAGGATCATGAAGGTGCCGAGCGAGCGATCCTGGAGATCGGGATTGAAATAGGAATAGACCATCGACAGCCCGTCGCTCATCACGTCGGTCAAGGCCGCTGCCAGCAGTTCGCCCTTCGGCCGTTGCTCCAGTCCCGAACCTTCCTCGCGCCGGCGATATTCGATGATGCGGGTGTTGACGTGGGTGTCCTCGACCATGATCGCATAGTCGAGCACGGTCATGTCGGACATGCCGCCCTGTTGATGGCGATAATCGAGATAGCGGCGGAAGAGGGAATATTGCTCGCTGGATGGCTGGGCCGGGAATTCCGTGGCGATGATGTCGCTGTTCGACGACAGCACGCGCTTCATCGAGCGGCCGGGCTCGAATTCCTGGGCGAGAATGCGGACGGAGATGCAGGCGCGGCACGCTTCGCAGGCGGGACGGTAGGCGATGTTCTGCGAGCGGCGGAAGCCGCCCTGTGTCAGGATATCGTTCATCTCCGCCGCACGCGGGCCGACGAGATGGGTAAAGACTTTACGCTCCATCTCGCGCGGCAGGTACGGGCAGGCAGCCGGTGCCGTCAGATAAAACTGCGGAGATGGCGTCGACTGCGTGTTCATCTGCCGCCGGTTGACCTTTCGTTCAGCATTCGACATCGCACAAGCATTGGCCCAAGTTTGGAAAACGTCAACCGTGTCCTTCGTATGAGGTCACAGTTTCCTGGCCTGTTCCGATGTAAAATGCCTTTCCATGCGCAATAAATGGCCCGGATAACCGGGCCGCGAGGATATTTGAGGGTGGATATCGCCTTGATTCAAACCGTTTTGACGATGACCGTGCCGAGCAACAGGTCATGAATCAAACGGCTGCGTTCGATGAACAGGCCCGCCAGCAGGATGAGCGGCGTCAGGACGGAATTCAGGATCCAGAACAGCGCCAGATGCACGATGGCGGTCAGGAAATCCATCCGCCGTCCGTCGATCCGCACCATGGCGATGCCCACGGCGCGCATGCCGAGCGAAGCCTGCTGTGGCCCGCCGAGCGTCCAGCCGAAATAGAGACCGGCCACGATTATGAAGAGGGCGGGGTAAAGGAAGAAGCCGAGCCCAAGCGTCAGGACCGAGACGAAAAACAAAACAACCGCGGCCGGAATACAGAGCAGGGCGACGATGACGTAGTCGATGATGAACGCGAAAATGCGCCGGCTCAGCACGCCACTATAGGCGCGCCAGTCGTCCGGTGCTGCGTAAAGCGGGCTGGAATTATAGCTCATTGTTTTCCTCCTTAGGGAAACATTTGCCGAACATATGGTGTGAGGTCCGGCAAATGCAATAAGCTTGTGGTTGGCGACTACCTCTTTGCCAGAAGCTTCGCCACTTCCACGGCAAAATAGGTGAGGATGCCGTCGCAGCCGGCGCGCTTGAAGGCGAGCAGCGTTTCCAGCATCACCCGTTCGCCGTCGATCCAGCCATTGGCGGCGGCCGCCTTGATCATCGAATACTCGCCGGAGACCTGATAGGCGAAGGTCGGAAGACCGAAGGCCTCCTTCAGCCGCCAGCAGATGTCGATATAGGGCAGGCCGGGCTTGACCATCAGCATGTCGGCGCCTTCCTCGACGTCGAGGGCGGCGTCGCGCACGGCCTCGGTGCCGTTGGCCGGGTCGATATAATAGGTCTTCTTGTCGCCCTTCAGCAGGCCGCCGGTCGAAATCGCCTCGCGATAGGGGCCGTAGAAGGCCGAACTGAACTTGGTGGCATAGCTCATGATGCCGACGCCCTGATGGCCGGCGGCGTCGAGTGCATGGCGGATGGCGCCGATACGCCCGTCCATCATTTCCGACGGCGCGATGATGTCGGCGCCGGCATTGGCCTGGTAGACGGCGGCGCGGGCCACCTGTTCGACCGTTTCGTCGTTGACGATTTCGTTGCCGCGCAGAATGCCGTCATGGCCGTGGCTGGTGAAGGGGTCGAGGGCGACGTCGGTGATGACGCCGATATTCGGCACGGCCTTCTTGATGGCGGCGGTGGCGAGATTGATGAGGTTGTTCTTCTCCAGACTGTTCGAGCCGGTCTCGTCGCGCAGGTGCATTTCGATGTTCGGGAAGGTGGCAAGCGCTGGAATGCCGAGGTCGGCGGCTTCCCTTGCCGCCTCCACGGCTTTGTCCACAGTCATGCGATTGACGCCCGGCATGGCCGGGATCGGCTCGACGATGCCGCTGCCGGGGATGACGAAGATCGGCCAGATCAGGTCGTCGACGGTCAGGCGATTTTCCTGCACCAGGCGACGCGTCCAGTCGGCCTTGCGGTTGCGCCGCATCCGCCGATGCCCGGTTATCTCGTCAACAAGATGCGTCTTGTCCTGCATGGTGCCGTCGTCCTCTTTGGTCTATCTATGGCCTTACTGCATAATTCCTTAAATCGGAGTCGATTTAAGGACAAAATTATGCAGCAGTCTTAAAGTGTTGCTGCGTCCTTTGCGCGTCATATTTGACGCGCGGCGCTGCAATATACAGGCAGCGTACCTATCACGCTGTCCCCAGGAAACAAAACCAGGCGAAAGGCCGCAGCCATTATAACTCTGGCGAGCCCAAGGCCTCCTACGTATTGTTCGCGCATGGAACCTGATTCTTCCGCCATACCCAAGAACACGCTGACGGACATCTTGTTCGTGCTGTTCCTGCGGCTGATCGCTATCGCCTGTTTCTGGCTCGGCCTGCAATACTGGTCGATGCTGGTCGGCTATTCGCTGGCGGGCAATGCACGGTTCGATCTGCTCAATCTGCCCTGGAAAGTGGCGAGCGCCGGCCTGGCCGTCGTCTTTCCCGTCGCAGCGCTCGGCCTGTGGCTGACGGTCTCCTGGGGGCCGGTCATATGGGTGTTGGCCGCTGGCGGTCAGGCGCTGATGTACGGCCTCTGGCCGCAGGTCTTCGGCTCCAATCCATTGATCATGATCCTGCATGCCTGCGTGGCCGTTCTCTACTGTACTTTCCGCATTTTGCTATGGCTAGAAAAGCGCCGGCGCCAGCAGCAGGTAATGGTTGATTTACCCTGAGACAGCAAGGCTTCGTGGTAAGGTGCTGTTAAGCTTGCAGTTTAAGTAGAATTTTATGTGTATTCGATAGGGTCTCACTCAAGGCGGGAAGAAAACGACACCGCCAAACAAAACAGTGAGGCCAAGTCATGATGAACACGAAAATCAAGCCGCAGGCAGTCGCAAACGCTCGGGACCAGCAGGTCGAGGACATCCGTGGTCTGTACATGGAATCCCTCCACCTGGTGGAGCGTCTTCACCGCCGTCTCCTCGATGTGATCAAGGATGAGTTCGACCGCCAGGGTCGCGACGACGTCAACGCCGTCCAGGCGCTGCTCCTTTTCAACATCGGCAATTCCGAGCTGACCGCCGGCGAGCTGCGCTCGCGTGGCTTCTACCTCGGCTCCAACGTTTCCTACAACGTCAAGAAGCTGGTCGACCTCGGCTTCATCAACCACCAGCGCTCGCGCATCGACCGCCGCTCGGTTCGCATCAGCCTGACGGAAAGCGGCCAGGACATCGCCGAAACCGTCGCCAAGCTCTACGAGCGCCACATCGGCTCGATCGACAAGGTCGGCGGCATCGGCACGGACGAGTTCACCCAGATGAACAAGCTCCTGCAGCGCCTCGACCGCTTCTGGAACGACCAGATCCTGTATCGCCTGTAAGCAATACCCGCGGATTTGCCGCGATACTCTCCAGTCAAACAAGCCGGATACGTTCCCTGCGTGTCCGGCTGTGTTCGTCGAGGGGAGGGATATCTGCCCCGTCTGTGGGCTTTTTGCCACGTCTCGCCGCGACCTTGCGGGAGGGGCGCCGCTTGCTGCATCTACGCCATTGACGCCGGATCAGCAGGCGCTATTAACCGCGCTCATCTAGTGGTATTTTAGCAAGTGCAACATGGAGATTTCTCCGATCCGGCAGGCTGACGCAAGTTTCATGCCGGGCGACACGAATCGGCCATATTGCTATGACAGCGGAAACAAACGGCAAGCGGCGCTTAAGGTCTTGATCTTCATGCCTGAGCGCTTTGGGCTCGCAATATTGTGATGGTCCGTGGCGAAGTTTTTGTGGTGCCTTAAGGCAGCGGATCGATACTGGGCTGCACGACTTGGCGCGAGCTGAGCTATTTGCTGCTTCCTCTCTTGGCTGCGGATGAAATTGATCGCAGCGTCGAACGGTAGGGATATGTCGAAGAAAAACGGAATTGAACCTTTCTCGCGCCGCTCCTTCCTGCGGTCTGCGGCAACTTTTGGCGTGGCAGCTCTTGCAGCCCCTGCTCTTGCTCAGGATCAGACGCCCCTCGACGCGCTGATCAACAATCGCGCCCGCGGCAACTGGGATGACCAGTTCGACGCAAAGGCCGCCGCGCGTACCGCCACCGCGGTCGTTTCGAACACGCCGATCCTCGGGCCTGATTCCGTCCCGAACATCCAGCAGGCGATCGCCCAGTATCAGAATATCGCCGCCAATGGCGGCTGGCCACAGATCACCCCCGGCGATCAGAAATTGCAGCTCGGCGTCACCGACGGTGCCGTTCAGGCGCTGCGCCAGCATCTGATGGTGACGGGCGACCTGCCGAGGGAAGCCGGCATTTCCTCCGCCTTCGACTCCTATGTCGACGGCGCCGTGAAGCGTTTCCAGGCCCGCCACGGCCTGCCGCCGGATGGTGTCCTCGGCGACTTCACGCTGAAGGCGATGAACATTCCCGCCAACGTTCGTCTGCAGCAGCTGAACACCAACCTCATTCGCCTGCAGACGTTCCCGTCCGATCTGGGCCGCCGTCACGTCATGGTCAATATCCCGGCGACCCGTGTCGAAGCCGTTGAGGACGGCCAGGTGGCGCTGCGTCACGAGGCGATCGTCGGCCGGGAATCGCGACCGACGCACCTTATCAATTCAAAGATCTACGAGGTCATCCTCAACCCCTACTGGACGGCGCCGCGCTCTATCATCATCAAGGACATCATGCCGCTCATGCGGAAGGATCCGACCTACCTGGCGAAGAGCAACATCCGCCTTCTCGATGGCAAGGGCCAGGAAGTTGCGCCTGAGACGATCGACTGGAATTCGGACAAGGCGCCGAACCTGATGTTCCGTCAGGACCCGGGCAAGACCAACGCCATGGCGTCCACGAAAATCAACTTCCATAACCCCAACAACGAATATATGCACGATACGCCCGAACAGGGCCTGTTCAACAAGCTGATGCGTTTCGACAGCTCGGGCTGTGTGCGCGTTCAGAACGTGCGCGACCTGGCGACCTGGCTGCTTGCCGAAACTCCTGGCTGGCCGCGTCAGCACATCGAGCAGGTCATCTCCACTCGCGTCAACACGCCGATCACGCTGGCGACGGAAGTGCCGGTCTATTTCGTCTATATCTCCGCCTGGAGCGCTGCCGACGGCATCGTCCAGTTCCGTGACGATATCTACAATCTCGACGGCAATTCCCAGCTCGCGCTCGACACGACCCAGGGCATGGAGCAGCCGGTTCAATAATCGGCCCTGCTTCGGCGAAGTTTGTGAAAAGCCGCGTCTTCGGATGCGGCTTTTTCGTTTGCGGGAGGCGCTCATCGTAGAATGCCCAGCAAATGTCGCTGATCGTATTGCCCTCGGGCGACCCTGACGCTAATACCGTCTCCATTGCCGTTCCGGCCCGTTCAGGAGCTTCCACGATGACCACTGCTTCCACCGAACCTTTCTTCAATCGCTCGCTCGCCGATACCGATCCGGAAATCTTTGGCGCCATCGGCAAGGAATTGGGTCGCCAGCGTCATGAGATCGAATTGATCGCCTCGGAAAACATCGTTTCCCGCGCCGTGCTGGAAGCGCAGGGTTCGATCATGACGAACAAGTATGCCGAGGGTTATCCGGGCAAGCGCTATTATGGCGGCTGCCAGTTCGTCGATATCGCCGAAGAGCTTGCCATCGAGCGCGCGAAGAAGCTGTTCGGCGTCAACTTCGCCAACGTCCAGCCGAATTCCGGTTCGCAGATGAACCAGGCCGTCTTCCTGGCGCTGCTGCAGCCGGGCGACACCTTCATGGGTCTCGACCTCAATTCGGGTGGCCACCTGACGCACGGTTCGCCGGTCAACATGTCCGGCAAGTGGTTCAACGTCGTTTCCTACGGCGTGCGCGAAGGCGACAACCTGCTCGACATGGATGCCGTTCAGCGCAAGGCCGAGGAAACCAAGCCGAAGCTGATCATCGCCGGCGGCACTGCCTATTCCCGTATCTGGGACTGGAAGCGCTTCCGCGAGATCGCCGACAGCGTCGGCGCCTACCTGATGGTCGACATGGCCCACATCGCCGGTCTCGTTGCCGGTGGCCAGCATCCGTCGCCGTTCCCGCATTGCCACGTCGCGACCACCACGACCCACAAGTCGTTGCGCGGCCCGCGCGGCGGCATGATCCTCACCAATGACGAGGATCTTGCGAAGAAGTTCAATTCGGCCGTCTTCCCCGGCCTTCAGGGCGGCCCGCTGATGCATGTCATCGCCGCCAAGGCCGTGGCCCTCGGCGAAGCATTGCAGCCGGAATTCCAGGACTATGCCGCGCAGATCGTCAAGAACGCCAAGACGCTGGCCGAAACGCTGATCTCCGGCGGTGTCGATGTCGTTTCCGGCGGCACCGACAACCACCTGATGCTGGTCGACCTGCGCAAGAAGAACGCCACCGGCAAGCGCGCCGAGGCTGCTCTCGGCCGCGCCTATGTCACCTGCAACAAGAACGGCATTCATTTCAACCCGGAAAAGCCTTTCGTCACCTCCGGTGTCCGTCTCGGCACCCCGGCCGGCACGACGCGCGGCTTCAAGGAAGCCGAGTTCCGCGAGATCGGCAATCTCATCATCGAAGTGCTGGATGGCCTGAAGGT
>DASWOH010000295.1:0-5323 GCA_036398815.1 Rhizobium sp.
TTTTGACGGCCTGCATGCCTTGGTGACCAACACGATGCAGTTGAATGCTTATGCCGGACATTTGTTCGTTTTTGCGAACCGGCGAAAAGATCGCGTGAAAATTTTGTATTGGGCTCAAGATGGATTTGCTGTGTGGGCGAACTAACCTTCTTCATACTGCACCTCTTTCGGTTGGAATTGAAGGTTTTGAATCCCTCGTTGCTTTTAGCACGGCCGAACGATCCACGAGACGGTCCCATCGGCTGCAATGCTTAACCAGCGAGTTCGTATCAGGGACGTCATAGAGCCAAGCGTGGCCATTGTAAGCGTGTTTAGTGACGAGCCCATATTCGGTCCAGCGGACGAGTGTCGCCTCGTGGATGTCAAGGCGCGCTGCCGCCTCGGTTGTCGTTAGCATTCCGCGATCGCGAAGTCGATCATAACGAGGGCGAAGGTCGTATTCGTGGACAAGGTAAGCGACACGCGTGGCGGTAAAGCGAGCGTCGTCACAACCGGGGCGCCCCGAGCCGCCGGGACGCAGTCCGCGCTGATTGAGAATGTCGGCGATTTCGCAATAGATGTGATCATCGAGAAGTTTGTCGACTAAGTGGACCACTTCGGCGGGTGTCTGGATTTGTTGTGCAGACGACTTGGGATTGGGTGCCGTGAGCGTTTCGGTTCTGCCACCTTTGAAACGCACGTGGACTCTGGTGATTTGTTCTGCCGGTACCTTAACAAGCGTGGCATCCTCGATGATGTAGCCCAGTAACCGCTTGCGTTCGCGGTTGGCCGTGCGCGGGTCCTCCCAGAGTCGCCGGAAATCCGCCGTCATGGTAACCAATCGTTGGCAGATCGCATCATCGAGAACGATCTGGTCCCGCTGGCGCGCATGCTCGCGGTCTTCTCGCGCCTCAGCCAATGCCCGTAGCCTATTGTTCCACTCCCGCTCAAGCGTATCGACGACAAGGCGATTATTCGGATCGACCAGCATAAATCGGCGTTGCGCGAGATCCGCTTCGATTTGGGCGCGCTCAACGGCGCGGCCACGCAGCTGATCGGCCTCTTCGTAGCGGGCCTCGATCTCTCGCCGGATTTCAAGCGCTAGTTCGACGGCCGCAGGCGTCATGCTTTTGGTCACGAGCGCTCCAATAGCCTGGTCAATGGGCTTTGCGGCGATCGACTGGCAGTTCGGCTCGCCACGACTGGAGTGTCCACGATCGCAAACATACCAAGCTTCCTGCTTCCCTCGGCGTGTGACATATCGGACACGGAAGTGCCTTCCGCAACGACCGCAAACGGCGCGTCCTTGCAGTAGAGCTGCCCCTTCTCGCGGCGGCGATATCCGCGCCACTTCGTAGGGCTGACCGTTGGTTGCAAGGATCTTGAGATTGTCTTGAAAACGTTCCCAACTGATATAGCCGGGGTGAGCATTGGGAATGCAAGCGAGCCAATCACTACACTCGCGCTTTCTCGTCTTCTTGCCGCCAGCTGTCCGTCGATATTGCCGGCGTCCGTACACGTAGGCGCCGGCATAGCGTGGATTGTGAAGCGTGCGCATGGCCGTCGATGCCGTCAGTGGCCGGAAGACAGTTCTGTCGTCGGCGTGGAGTCGAGAGGGGAAAACAAGGCCCTCTGTCCGAAATACCTTTACCGTCTGGCTTGCAGAACCAACGCGTAAGAATGTTTCGAAGAAATAGCTGATCGCTTCCTGAACTTGCGCATCCGGGTCAAGCACCACGTTCCCAACCTCGTCGTAGACAAGGCCGGTGGGTAGAGGGCAACGATACTCGCCGCGCCGCACTTTGTTGAGGATTCCACCGCGCAGCCTGGCTTTAAGAACGTGCAGTTCGGCTTCGCTCATTGCCCCTTTCAGCCCAAGGAGGAGCCTGTCGTTGAAACTGGCTGGATCATAAACCCCATCCTCGTCCAGGATGAGGGTATCGGTCAACGCGCAGATCTCCAGCAGTCGATGCCAGTCGGCATTGTTCCTGGCCAAGCGCGAAACCTCCAGGCCCATTACAATGCCCGCTTGTCCCATGCCCACATCTGCGACCAGGCGCTGAAAGCCTTGCCGCCAGGATGCCGATGCACCCGACTCGCCCTGGTCATTATCGATGACAATGATTTGCTCGTCACGCCAGCCGAGTGCCACGGCGCGACCACGCAGAGCATATTGACGTTTCGTGCTTTCGACATTCTCGATGACCTGTCGCATCGATGATTGCCGTATGTAAAGGTACGCGCCCCGCTCGAGATGATGGGGCTGGACTTTGAGTGACTCACTCATCGGTTTGCTCCTTTAGTTGTTGGTTCTGATCGCCATAGCTGCAAAGATGTGAATGATCGCTCTATACTCCTCTGGCGCCTTCCAGTTAGACACCTGAGAGTGAACTGGCTGCTCGAATGTACCCGTGACGGCTACCGCCCGACGGGCCCACGCCCACATGCCTCGGCGGAGAATGAGCATCAATCCGGAGCGGGATTCGGGCGCTAGCGCGCCGCCGAGAGCCGCCCCGCGTAGAGTTTCGTACTGCTTCACGACGATGGATTCCTCAGCCGGATCTTTGTCTGCCAGGCTCATCGCAGAGTTTTTTTTCCAGCAGCGGCTCGCTCGATCGTTCTTGGATGTACATTGAGGCCGAATGTTTGTCGAATCAGTTTGGCGAGTTCGCGGGCTCGCACCGGTTCACCGGCGACAAGCTGCTGTTCGACAAACTGGAGTGCTTCACCCTGAAGTTTATGTGGGCCACGCGGACCGCGCTTTCGCGGCACTAACCCAGCGATGCCGCCCTTCTCGAAGCTGGCTTTGCTCTGGTAATAGGTCGGCCTTGACACGCCGTACTCCTCGGTGGCATGGGTCACAGAAGCTCTGTCCATGGAAACACGGCGCAGCATCTCGTATTTGACCTGCACCAGATCACGCGAATCGAAAAATTCGTTCTCCTGAAACTTCCGGTCGCGCACTTTTTCCGGGGTTGGGTTTAGCGTGCCCTCTTCGAGGAGGGCCTTCACTTTCTCGGGTTCGCCTCTATTCCTGCCCGGCATCAATCTCCATTTAATGTTTCTATAATTATGCCGCTCATGCAGATAGCTGTCAAGTAGACAGACGCGCTCTAACTGTACCTCGATGGAGGGTAAATGAGGCCTTTCTGATATAACCCAGCGGTAGTGCGGCATATTGCCTCTTACACACGCGGCAGATTTCACCTTACAACTCCTTCCTACTTTCAACCCAGTCCTGTTTGCTGAGCTGGTCGACAAGCCGCGTCAGTTCCAGTAAATCCGCCAAGCGGAAGAGAGCGCGATGCCGGCCTAAGACAATTTCCGGATCAGGAGCAACTTCGTCCGTCCACTGCGGCAAGACAGAGCAGATGGTCGTATCCTCCGCTTGCAGCAGAAGACGCTTTCCATAAGGGTTGTAGCGTTACCCCACGCAAACGAGTTGCTTGCCGTTGAAGGGATGGAACGGGTGAGTGATGCGTACAAGACGCGTCACTGCGATCGAAGCACTTGTATTCTGGGGTGAGTTACAAACGTCTCGAAAAGGGGAGTTTTCGCTGGCCGGAAGTGGATAACGCGCGCAGCCTGACGATGCGTGCCGAAGAGTGGGCGATGCTGGTGAATGGACTGGATGTGAAGCAGACCAAACAGCGCAATTGGTATCGCAAGAGTGCGTGAAAATGTTCTGGAATAGTTTTACTGGTACGCGTAATATAGAGCATCGGTCCTATGACTGTGGCATTCGATCCTCAGGCGCACATTGCGAAGCTGGAACGCGAATTGCAATGGGCCAGCCTCACGATTCAAAAGCGGGACGCGCAGATCCGGCTGCTCGAAGAACGTTTGCGGCAACAGCGCATGCAAGTGTTGGGTCCGCACAGTGAAACTCTGAGTGATTTGCAACTGGAGTTATTAGCCGAGCACGAGCCAGGCGCCACGCTTGACGAAGTAGAGGCCGAAGCTCAACGGGAATGGAGCGGCGAGCCGCTGCTGGCCAGAGCGCCGCGCGAACGCAAACCACATCCGGGCCGCAAGCGGTTGCCGGAAAATCTGCCGCGTATCGAACAGGTGATGGCCTGCACGAATGCGAGTTGTAAAACCTGCGGTGCGGAAACCTCCATCATTGGGTACGACGAGAGCGAAGTTCTAGATCATGAGCCGGCGCGCTGGTTTGTGCGCGTGACCAAGCGTGAAAAACGCGCCTGCGCAAAGTGCGCGAGTATCGCCCTGCCGGAGCTTGCCGCGCGGATCGTGGAAAAAGGCTTAGCCAGCGATCAGGTGGTGGTTGATACTGTGGTGGCCAAATATTGTGACCACTGTGTGCCACGAACGTGGCGGCAGCAATGCGGTTGCGGAGCTGTGAAGGAGATGAGGGTAGGCCCCTCGAAGCCGGAGATCAGGAGTCGGCTTCAAACCACCGCGAGTTGCTGTCGTTAAGAGCGATGGTGGTGAGCGTTGCGGAAACGATAGGACATGATCCTGTCAGGTAAGGTCCAGGGAGACGAGCGAAAGCAAACCGTCGATGAACTGCCGAAATAATATAGACGACGTCAAAACCGGAGATGGTGGTCGCTCCGGGAACAGCAGGGGCGGAGACCTGAAGCCCGGCCCATGCGGCGTCCGGCTGGAAGGCGGCGTGAATCTGGATCAGGCTCTTTCACGGAACGTGGGAACCTGTCGCTTCGATGCGAAGGGAGTGAGTCGAGCGGGAGAACCCCGTCAGACTTTGAGTACCGATGCGAAGCACAGGGACAGAACAGTTCGTAGTAGGGAAGAAGGCGCTGTAATGGCGCTGGACCGAAGGGGCTGTGGTGTTCAAGCCTTGGCAGGCGGCCAACCAGCGATGGGAGGAGCCGCTTGAGCGAGGTAAAGCCGTTCGAAATACCGAAGAAAGCGGTCTGGGAAGCTTTCAAACATGTGAAGGCTAACCAGGGAGCGGCTGGAGTAGATGGACAGTCGATCCAGGAGTACGAGGCCCGGCTTGCCGGGAACCTATATAAACTTTGGAATCGAATGTCGTCGGGCAGTTACATGCCGCCGCCAGTGCGACGAGTGGACATACCAAAGGCCAATGGCGGGACGCGACCATTAGGTATTCCGACGGTAGCGGACCGGGTTGCGCAAGAAGTTGTCCGGCGATCCTTGGAACCGATACTGGAACCTCTGTTCCATCCGGATTCCTATGGATATCGGCCCAGACGGTCCGCGATTGATGCGGTTCGAATGGCCCGAGAGCGTTGCTGGCGCTACGACTGGATCGTAGATCTTGACATCAAAGGCTTCTTTGACAGCATTGATTGGGCGTTACTCCTTCGGGCGGTGCGTAAACACGCCCCAAATCGGT
>DASWOH010000296.1:0-3763 GCA_036398815.1 Rhizobium sp.
TGAACTCGAAATGTTCGGAGATCCCGATTTCTTGTGCGGTGACGCGACCTTCGCGATTGATACAGGACTCGAGCCCCTTCTCATAAGCCTGCCAGAAGTCGATCGAGTCGGGCAGACTTTCAGGTCCGTTGCGGAGCCAATAAAAATACTCGTCCACATGGCCGGCATTGATCAATTTCAGCGCGCCGGCGCCAGCGGGGAATGTCATGTCGTCGCATTTTTGAGCGAGGGTTTGCCTCGGCGTCGTGTCGTCGAGTGGCAGCATCGCCGAAGGGAAACGCTGATCGATATTGCGGGGCCAGGTGTAGCCTTCGAGATTAAAGGTGTGCTGAACCTCCTGAGCACCCTGGATGAGCCTGAACTGGACCTGGTCACCGGTCTGTGTCTTCATGATAGGGGTGACAGGGTCGCCATGGTATTCCGACAAGAAGACATTGGCGAGGTCACCCTCGTCGCCGCGCTTTTGACTGCTGATGCTGCATGACTTTTTGTCTTTGATCCCTTCGGCAAGATCTGTGGCCCAGTCCTCGGGGGTCCTCTTTGTGAGGTCGCATTCTTCCGATTGAGAGCTGTCCGTGCCGATGCGCAGTGGCAACGGCTCGCCGCGATAGTTCACCAGATAGGGATCGTGGTGATCGACCGTGATGCTTTCCGGCCGCTTCGCCGATGCCACCGGCCTTGCCATTACGCCGTTGACATCATTGCCGGCGGCCTTCTGTCGATAGGCTGTCAGATAGTCCTTCAGGCTGAGCACTTCCTTGGCCGTGATCAACCCGGAGAAGAGGTCGGCGGAATGAGCGGACCGATCCTTCGGCATGGCGGCAGCGAGCCAGGCTGGTGGCACATCGCCCGGATCTTTGAACATCCCATCCTTGTCCTCCGAAAGGCCGGAACCGCAATAGCGGTTCATGTTCCTCGGCTGTCCCGCCTGCGCGTACAGGGCCTCACAGTAGAGTGTGGCCATCCCCTTGGCGAACACGGGCTCGTCGGCTGTAAGATTGGTGCCTGCGTCATCCTTCACTTTTTCCGGAAAGGCTGCGAGCAACGTTTCCTTCGCCATCGTTTCGCTTGGATCGTACAAAGTGGCGAAATCTGCGACGGCGAGTGCGAACTCACGGCTGGAAACATCATCCAGGTTGTCGAAGTCGACGATGATCTTCTGAGTACCGACGTCGATCTGCTTCGCATCGATGATCTGGCGGTTGGTCCGCGGCTTGGTGCAGGCCTTGCCGTCAGTTTCGCAGGTCTGGGAGCCCTGTGGCTCGATCAGCAAGGCGGTGTAAAATCCATGTTGCTGGATCGACGAGGGACCGAAATGGTCATGGCTAAAGACCGTGCGTAGCGTCCGGTCGACATAATCCTCGTGCTTGTTTTCATCTCCGCCGTCGCCTTTCATGCGTACCGGTGACAGCATGGGATCGGCAAACCAGCGTTGCGTGGTGGTCTGAAAGAGCTTGCGATAGTTCTGCTTGTAGTCCTGGCAGAGGCCGTTCCCCTCGCATGCGCCATCCGTGATCGGCAGCCGCCAGATCTGGTCCTTGTACTGACTGCTGACGACCCAATGCGGGGGCGCATCTTCTGCGGCCACGTTCTCGCAAAGGCCCTCGAACTCGCGGAGACGGGGTTTGCCTGTGCCACTGTCGGGATAGGTCTCCATTCCTGCATTCTTGGCGGCACAGATTCTGGCTGCGATCTCGTCAGGGGCGAGCGTACCGTCTTCATAGTTGAAGCCGTTCGCCGACCCGTCGGAAGAGGTCACATCGAATTTGACGAGATGGATATGTTGACCGATCGTATCGGTCGGCGTTCGAACCTGAAAGTCGTCGAGCGCCAGCTCCTTGGGGAGTTCGTTTGTGTGCCTGAACTCGATGCATTCGCCAGAAAGCGCCCGGAAGAAAAACGGCTGTTCGTCGGCGCTGATGCGCGGCGAGATCCGTTTGTTGCCAAGCTCGCCTTTGTATTCGCGAGACTGCTCCGTGAGGACATTGATACGGGCCTGCGGGTCGTGCCAGCCGGCCTTGTTCGTCACAATGTCGAGCTGGACGGCAGAGGCTTTATAGCGCCGGAAACCGATGACGCCAGGGTCGGCGGTCAGGCTCGCTTCACCAGTAAAAGGGTCGACCTCGCTAAACGTGATCATATCCTGGCTGTCAAGCCTGGTCGGATGTTGAATGTCATCGAGGTAATAGAGGGTCGGTCTCTTCGCGATACCCTCGGCCGACCGGCGCCACTTGACCCAGTTGGAGACTTCTTCATCCCGAGCAGCTGTGTGGGGGCCATCTGCTGTAATTTGGTCAAACGGCTTCTCGGTGAAGAAGAGCGGACGATTATCGAAGGTATACTCGACGGGCTTGCTGTCCGTTGCGGGATTGCGCACCAGCGCGGCATAGGCGTCGGGCGCAGCGCAAGGGTCCGCGAAAGGAGCGCCTGGTTTAGCCTTGCCGCCATTGACGACGAAGAGTTTGCCGTCGGTTGCGGCGGCGCGCGCATACGCGCGAGCCCGGCAGGTCCGGCTTCCAGATGATGAAGCCGATTGGTTCTCCGGTCGCTGTGGCTTCAATCTGAAACGCGACTTCATTTTGCTCCTGGTCCGCGGTGCGGGCATACCGAGCCCCTGCCAGACCCTGTTCGCGGCTGATGGTGTCAAGCGTAGCACCGTCCAGGAAACGGAAAACAACAAGGTAAAAGCCTGTGCTGTTATCCTGTCCACGCGCATCAGGGGCCAAAGAACTCGATACCGATACGACGCCGGCAACCGATGGATGGCCTTCCAACCTCATCAGCTCTACGCGGCTCGGTTTTGCAGCGGAAGTTGATCGTTCCGAGGCATTTATCTCCTTGGCCGCGAGATCCTGGAGCAGAGGCTGAAGCAGTGGGCGCACCCACTTAAAGCGTCGGGCTGTTTCTGGGTCAGTTCGCAGAGCAAGCTCGCCGGACGGTGTGACGAGGAACGCCGCATTGTAACCGAATATCGTCGTCGCGATTTTTCCAAACGTCTCGGCCGATGCAGTGCCTATGCTGCGATTTTGGCTAAGACTTTCTACGTTGCCCCCTGGGGGATCTGCCGCCAGGAGAGATGCGTAACCGGCGCCCATCAACTGGATGTCTTGCGACACGCGCTGCACTTGGTCCTGAAGGCGGCCATTGACGAGACGCCGTTGGCGATCAAGCGCAGCGGCATCGCTTTCGGCGCCGGCCCAAATCGCCGCCAGAAAAACCAATGCCAGGATAGCGAGACCGCTGAATGCAAGTAAAAGCAATATCGACCCCGACGATGTCCGGGTCGCTTTGTGGGCAAATGTCCTCAGTGGTGAATCAATAAGCACGCAGTCTTCTCCCAAGCATGCCAATACTGATCCAGATTGTTTACGAAAAGCTTTGTAAGCAGTCTCAAAATACTCCCTTAAAATAATGAGCTCTTTAATCGTTTTGTGGTTGGCTTGGCTATTCTAAGCAACGACCGCCATTCATTGTCGAAGAGGGTCTTCCACATCAAGGTGCTGATATGCCACGATTGAAATATAGCCACCGGCGGAGATTCATAGCGCTCGCTTATATTGTGTCCATTGCTTGTATCTGCGGACCAGCCATGAGTTCAGCGTCCGAGAACGGTAGTGTCCGCATCGTAAGCGCACAATTCACCGCACCTATTCACAGAACAGCGAATGAAGGAGTCTGTGTCCACAAGGGAGACTGTGGACACAATGACATTGGATATCTTGAATGGTTCAGGGGGTCTTCGGGCTGTGAAGGTTCTTCCCAA
>DASWOH010000297.1:0-89131 GCA_036398815.1 Rhizobium sp.
CCAGGTAAAACCCAGAACCACCAATCAGCATCACAGCCAATTCTTCAGGAAACACCAGAGCGAAAGACTTCGTCGCTAGCAGCGCCGCCGCCCTCGTTCAGTGAGTGGGCTTATAATCCCACCCCCTCAGACAAGTCAACAGAGGATTTTGAAAAAAGCCAAAAAAAGAACAAGTGATTGATTCTTATGATCGTTTTATGAAGCAGGCCAAAGCCGGCTCAGAACAGGCCCCAAAAAGCCCGATAACACCAGCAAACCGCGCTGGAGCGATGACATTATAGGTGGGGGATCGCATAATATGACAATAAGCGGCCCTTGATCCCCATCCCATCAATACCAGATAAGGCCGACCTTATCATTGAAACCGGGGCTTCCGAAGCACCGAAACAGTCCACAGACGAGATGCGCCTCATTTGACTCGCCCGTCATAAATATGCACATCTTCGCCCCCAGCCACGCGGCTCGCATAAAGGAACCGGATCTCGATTGGCATGATGACGGACAAGATGATGCTCCGATCGCTCGGAAACGAGCCGCCAATCCTGGCCGATGGCAGGCGGACGCCGGACCGGCGCGAGGTTTCCCTGCGCTGGCTCTCGGGCACATTCCTTACAGGCATCACCTCCAGCATATTGATGGGCGTTGCGCTGTTTGCCGCACTCGACGGGCGCCAGCAGCTTGCCATTCCCGCCGAAGCCTACGCGACATCGGATAGTGGAAGCCATGACAGCACCGAGGATCAGGTCGTGCGCGGCGGCCGCCTCGTCTCCACAGCGATAGCGTCCAAGCCTTCCGACCGGAGCATCCTGGAGGTCTCGACGGTGGTGCGCGACGGCGACAAGGAAGTGGTGCGTCGCCAGCCCTTCGCGCATGTGAAGATCGCGCTTGCCACCAACCGCGTCGCCACCGAGAGCTATCCGCCTTTCGATCCGTTGGCGATCTTCTCCGCCGACGAGAACATTCCGCCGCCAGCCAATCGCACCGGCACGATCTACGGCTCCGACGTCGAATCCGAAGTCAGCCTGAAGACCGTGCCCTTCCCGACCAAGGACATGCCCTTCCCGCTTGCCGGCTCGATGTCGCTCGACGAGGTCGAGGAGAATGTCCGCTCCAACGGCTCCATACTCACCGACGGCAATACCCAGCTTTCCGCGCTCTATTATATCGATCCGCGCCGCTTTGCGACCGATGACACCGATGTCGACCTGACTGCCGGGCTCGCGGCCCGCATCGTCGAGGAGAACATGTCGGTCTCCGCTCCCGAGGCGGTCACGGCGCAGACGCAGGAATTCGCCGACGACATCATCCCGGTCCGCGACACGACACCGATTGCGACCGCGCTTACCAATGCCGGCTATCTCAAGGCGGATGCGGATGACATCTCCGCGAAGATCGTGCCGCTGTTCGGCACCTCCAACCTTTCCGGCGGCGACGTGCTGCGCATCGGCATCCTGCAGAAGGGCGAGCAGGCGAAGATCATCCGCGCCAGCATCTATCGCGGCACCAAGCATGTCCTGACCGTCGCCGAGAACGATCATGGCGATTTCGTTGCCGGCAGCGAGCCGCCGATGCTCGACGCCATCGCGACCGCCTTCGACAATGATGCGCCCGTGGTTGCGGCCGGCCGCGACCTGCCGAGCGTCTATGACGGCATCTATCGCGCAGCCCTCTCCTATGGCATGTCCAAGGAAATGGTGGCGCAGATCGTCAAGCTGCTTGCCAGCAACGTCGATTTCCAGGCGCAGCTGAAGCCGACGGATTCGCTGGAAGCCTTCTTCTCGGTCACCGACGCAAACGGCCAGGCGACGGCCGATTCCGAACTGCTCTACGTCAACGCCAAATTCGGCGACACGGTCACCCGCTTCTATCGCTTCGAGGATCCGGACGATCATTCGACCGACTACTTCGACGAAAGCGGCAAGAGCATACGGCAGTTCCTGCTGCGCAATCCCGTGCCCACCGGCATCTTCAAATCCGGCTTCGGCATGCGGCGCCATCCGATCCTCGGCTTCGCGCGCATGCATACCGGCGTCGACTGGGCAGCCCCTCGCGGCACACCGATCATCTCTGCCGGTAACGGCATCGTCGAAAAGGCCGGCTGGGATTCGGGCGGCTTCGGCAATCAGACGTTGATCCGCCATGCCAACGGCTATGTCTCCTCCTACAACCACCAGAGCGCGATCGCCAAGGGCGTCACTCCCGGCGCCAAGGTGGTGCAGGGCCAGGTCATCGGCTTCATCGGCTCGACGGGTCTGGCGACCGGGCCGCACCTGCATTACGAACTGATCGTCAACGGCACCAAGGTCGACCCCCTGCGCATCCGCCTTCCCGGCGGCAAGACGCTGGACGGCGTCGCGCTCGCCAAATTCCAGGACGAGCGCAAGCGCATCGATGCGCTCCTGAGCGACGAAAAGTCGAAGCAGGTTGCAAGCAAGGACTAATCCCAGGCGTTTGAGCGCTATGACGGCAACCAGAGATTTCAGTCTTGACTATGCCCCAGCCGAACCATCAGCTCGGCGATGAGGTCATCCACGGCCTTATGAGCGGTATCGACGACGATCGGGCGGGTGCTCCAGTCTTCATAATGCCGGTTGACGGTCTTGTCCCATGTCGGCTTTACCAACCCTTCGACATCCGTCACGCGCGTTTCAACACGCCGGCGATGCTCGGCCCTGTCCGAACAGACGACTTCCACTTCGACCGCTTGCGTGCCTGCCCGCTTTGCGACCGATAGCCAGGCATCGCGCGTGATACGGATGGAATTGACCGAGTCCGCGACGACCGTCTGTCCCAGCCTGAGATTGTCCTCGGCGACACCATAGGCAATCACATAGCCGGCGGGTCCTTCATCCGCTTTCAGAACATCGGAACTTCGCAGCGCATGCTCGATCGTATCGACCCGGACATACACAGCCTTCAACCGTTTCGCCAAGGCTTGCGCAGTCGTGGTTTTTCCGCTGCCCGGCAGGCCGCCGAAGATAATAAGCATGATGTCCCCTCCCCGAGCGATTCTCCAACGCCATGCCAGCTTCATCGAAGAGCCTTGCGGCGGCAAGGCGATTTCGACACACGCCTCAGACGAGAAATGGCGGCCCGAGAGCCGCCATTTCACAGATTCACGCTGGAACGAAGCCGCTTACGCCGCTTCGTTGACCGGCTGGCGCGGGCGGAACAGCAATCTGTCGGAACCGCTGGTGACCAGTACGCGCGCCCCATCCGGCAACTGGCCGGAGAGGATCTGCTCTGCGAGCGGATCCTGAACGTATTTCTGGATCACGCGCTTCAGCGGCCTTGCGCCATAGACCGGATCGTAACCCTTGTTGGCGAGCCAGTTGCGGGCATCGTCATCGAGTTCGAGCGTGATCTTGCGCTCGGACAGCAGCGTCAGCAGCCGCTCGAGCTGGATATCGACGATCGCCCCCATCTCCTCGCGTTTCAGGCGATGGAACAGGATGATCTCGTCGACGCGGTTCAGGAATTCCGGCCGGAAATGCGCCCGCACCACATCCATTACCTGCTCGCGCACCTGTTCGCTGTCGTCGCCTTCCTTGAGCTGGGTCAGGTATTCAGCACCGAGGTTCGAGGTCATGATGATCATGGTGTTGCGGAAATCGACCGTGCGGCCCTGCCCGTCCGTCAACCGCCCGTCATCCAGAACCTGGAGCAGGATATTGAAGACATCGGGATGCGCCTTCTCGATCTCGTCGAACAGCACGACCTGATAGGGCCGGCGGCGGACGGCTTCGGTGAGAGCGCCGCCTTCCTCATAGCCGACATAGCCGGGAGGGGCTCCGATCAGCCGGGCAACGGAGTGCTTCTCCATATATTCCGACATATCCATGCGTACCATGGCCGTCTCGTCGTCGAAGAGGAAGCGCGCAAGCGCCTTGGTCAGCTCCGTCTTGCCGACGCCGGTCGGGCCTAGGAAGATGAACGAGCCGATCGGCCGGTTCGGGTCCTGCAGGCCGGCGCGCGAACGGCGAACGGCGCGTGACACCGCCTGGACGGCATCGCCCTGGCCGACGACCCACTTCGCCAGTTCGTCTTCCATCCGCAGCAGTTTGTCGCGCTCGCCTTCCAGCATCTTGTCCACGGGAATCCCGGTCCAGCGGGAGACGATATGGGCGATGTTGTCGGCGGTGACCACTTCCTGCACCATGGAATCGCGACCGCCATCCTGCTCTTCGGCAGTCTGGAGATCCTTTTCCAGATTCGGGATCACACCATAGGCAAGCTCGCCGGCGCGCTGGAACTCACCCTTGCGCTGGGCAATGGCCAGTTCGTTACGAGCTTCGTCGAGCTTTTTCTTCAGATCGGCGGCAAGACCCAACTTCTGCTTCTCAGCCTGCCAGCGCGCGGTCAGCGCATCGGCCTCCTCTTCCAGCGAGGTCAGCTCGGTCTCCAGCCGCTTCAGCCGGTCGGCCGAGGCCTGGTCGGTTTCCTTCTTCAGCGCTTAGCGCTCGATCTTGAGCTGGATGATACGGCGATCGAGTTCATCGAGTTCTTCCGGTTTCGAATCCACCTGCATGCGCAGGCGCGCGGCGGCCTCATCCATCAGGTCGATGGCCTTGTCCGGCAGGAAGCGGTCGGTGATGTAGCGGTTCGAAAGCGTCGCGGCGGCTACAAGGGCGGCATCGGCGATGCGGACCTTGTGATGCTGCTCGTATTTTTCCTTGAGGCCGCGCAGGATCGAGATCGTGTCCTCGACCGTCGGCTCATCGACCATGACGGGCTGGAAGCGGCGGGCAAGCGCCGGGTCCTTCTCGACATGCTTGCGATATTCGTCGAGCGTAGTCGCGCCGACGCAATGCAACTCGCCGCGGGCAAGGGCCGGCTTCAAAAGGTTGGACGCATCCATGGCGCCATCGGCCTTGCCGGCGCCGACCAAGGTATGCATCTCGTCGATGAAGAGGATGATTTCGCCGTTTTCCGACTGCACCTCGTTAAGCACGGCCTTCAGCCGCTCTTCGAACTCGCCGCGAAACTTCGCGCCGGCAATCAGGGCACCCATGTCGAGCGCCATCAGCTTCTTGTCCTTCAGCGATTCCGGCACGTCGCCATTGACGATGCGCAGCGCCAGACCCTCGACGATCGCCGTCTTGCCGACGCCGGGTTCGCCGATCAGCACGGGGTTGTTCTTCGTGCGTCGGGAGAGAACTTGAATGGTGCGGCGGATTTCATCGTCGCGTCCGATCACCGGGTCAAGCTTGCCCTCGCGGGCCTCGGCGGTGAGGTCACGGGCATATTTCTTCAGGGAATCGAAGCCCTGCTCCGCATTGGCGGAATCGGCGGTGCGGCCCTTGCGGATATCGTTGATGACCTGGTTGAGCCCGACCGGTGTCACGCCGGCCTTCTTCAGCGTGGCCGAAGTCGATGCGGAAGACTCGATCGCCAGGGCCTGCAACAGGCGCTCGACCGTGACGAAACTGTCGCCGGCCTTCTTGGCGGCGTCTTCGGCGGTGGTAAAGACCTTGGCGAGCGGCTGCGAGAGATAGACCTGACCGTCGCCGCCGGACACTTTCGGCAGCTTGGCAAGGGCGGCGTCATTGGCAAGCCGCGCGGCCTTGGCATCGCCGCCGGCGCGCTCGATCAACGAAGCAGCCATGCCCTGGTCGTCGTCCAGAAGCACCTTCAACACATGCTCCGGCGTGAATTGCTGGTTTCCTTGCGCCAACGCATTGGTCTGCGCCGACTGTAAAAAGCCACGCACGCGCTCGGAGTATTTTTCAATATTCATATCAGACCTCCATGAATCGCCCTGCCCAAACTGGCGCAGACCGATGACTGAGATTGAGCCCCCTGAAAAGGCAGACCCCGCCCGCCGCCGATTGAGATTTGCGGCAAGGCAACAGGGAGAATATGGGAGGGAGTTTGAAAAGTTTAAAGGGCGGCGGAAACGAAAAAAACCCGGCTCACACCGGGTTTTTTGGCAGACATATCGACTGGCTCCGCCGTTACGGCAGCAGCCGGTGCATCTGAACAGTCCTTATTCCGTACCAGCTTCCACCAGTGCGGGAGCCTCGCTCGGAGCGCCTTCGCCCTGGCCTTCGGCATCGGCGCTGCGGCGCGGCTGGCGGCGGGGGCGATTGCCGGTGTTGCGACGGCGTGGCTGGCGTTCGCCGGCAGCGGCGACGGGTGTCTCTTCCTCGATCGCGACTTCGGCCGGAATACCTTCGATCACCGGCTGCGGGCCGGTGCCGTCGATAACCTCTGGCTCGGGCGCGGCAGCGACGACGACCGGAGCCTGTACACGTACCGGGGGCGGAGCCATCTGCGGCTGATCGTCCATATCGTTCGCATCCATGTCATCCATGTCGCGGTCGGAATTGTCACGATCGTTAGGGTTATGCTGTTCGTCGCGCTGATAGCGTTCCTGCATCTGCGCCTGGGCGCTTGCAATGATCCGATTGTAGTGCTCAGCGTGCTGAAGGTAATTTTCCGCCATGACGCGGTCGCCGGAACTCTGCGCATCGCGAGCAAGTGTCGCGTACTTCTCGGCAATATGCTGCGCGGTTCCGCGGATTTTCACATCGGGACCGGAGCTGTCGTAAGTCCTGGTCAGCGGGTTCGAGCCCTTGCGGTTGAAGTTGTTATTGTTGTTATTGTTTCCGCCGCCGCCGCCGTTGTTGTTACCACGCCCCCGACCGCGCTTATTCTGCTGTCCTGGCCTCATAGATCCTTCACCTGAATTTTCTTAGTTGGGATGAAATATATACGGCACCTGCCGCCGTGGCCGGAAACCTCCAAGCCAAGGCCTGCGTGCCGCAAGCAAAC
Organism: Rhizobium sp.; assembly: GCA_036398815.1. Taxonomy (GTDB): domain Bacteria; phylum Pseudomonadota; class Alphaproteobacteria; order Rhizobiales; family Rhizobiaceae; genus Rhizobium. The sequence continues at coordinate 6,775 of DASWOH010000297.1, forward strand.
CGCGCCTTAAGCGCCTGTCTGCCGCTCGACTACGTCAGATTAACTGATCACGCATTGGGTTATCTTCAACCTTTGACACTCTTATCAGAGAGCGGATCCCCGAGGCTGTCCAAGACAGGCGAATCGTCCCGCCTATTCCCAGCCGCCCAACGCGTGAGCGCAACCTATATCGCTTCCTCAGGAAATCCAAGCCTTTTCTTTGCGATAACAACAAGGTCCCGCGAACCTGCTGCAAATTGTCACGTTAGTGGTGATATTTAAACACGAGCACCCGGTCGTTGTGTCCATAATCCCGAGCCGCTTCGATAAGGAAAAATCCCGCTCCTTCAAAAACCGAAGTCACCGTCTTGCGCTGATCATAACCGATCTCCACGCCGACAATACCATCTCGGTGCAGAAACCGCGCCGCATCCTTTGCGATTGCTCTATAGGCATCCAGCCCATCAACGCCACCGTCGAGAGCTGCCGGAGGATCGAAATTCTTTACTTCTGGAGCGAGAGTGGAAATGACACTGGACTCAATATAGGGCGGATTTGAGACAATCGCGTGAAATCGACCGTGGATGGCTTCAAACCAGCTTCCCTGCACCGTGTCAAACCGTGCTGTCAGGCCATTGAGCGCCGCATTCGCCCGCGCCGTCTCCAAAGCTTCGCCGGAAATATCGGAACCGATGCCCATTGCCTGCGGGCATTCGTGAAGCAACGCGAGACAGATGGCCCCGGTTCCCGTTCCCATGTCCAATATATGGATAGTCCCATGTTCCGTTGCAAGGCGCCGCGCGTGCGGCAGCACGGTATCGACCAGGATTTCCGTGTCGGGGCGCGGCTCCAGCGTCGCGGGCGACAACTTCATGGGCAGGCCATAGAATTCCCGCTCCCCGAGGATGCGATGCACCGGCTCGTGATTGAGCCGGCGCGCGATCGCCGCGCGCGCCGCCTCCGCGCGATCCGGCGCCACGACCTCGGTGCCACGCGAGACCAGCTCCGTCGATGAAAGATGAAGAAGGCCGCCGACGAGGATGCGGGCCTCGGTGGCGGGATCATCGAGATCGGCCTCGATGAAACGGGCGCGCACCTCCTGGAACAGTCCAGCGACGGTTGCTCCCGCCCCGCCGCTCATGCCTGTTCGCCGAGCTGGGCGAGCTGGCTCGCCTGGTGATCCGCGCGAAGTGCGTCGACCACTTCATCGATCTCGCCTTCCATCATCCGGTCGAGCTTGTAGAGCGTCAGGTTGATGCGATGATCGGTAACGCGCCCCTGCGGGAAATTATAGGTGCGGATACGCTCGGAGCGGTCGCCGGAACCGACCTGGCTCTTGCGGTCTGCGGACCGTTCGCTGTCGGCGCGCTGGCGTTCCATGTCGAAGAGGCGCGAACGCAGCACCTGCATCGCCTTGGCGCGGTTCTGATGCTGCGACTTTTCCGAACTCGTCACCACGATCCCCGAGGGAAGATGCGTGATGCGTACCGCCGAGTCCGTGGTGTTGACGTGCTGGCCGCCGGCACCGGAGGAGCGCATGGTGTCGATGCGGATATCCTCGGCGCGAATTTCGATATCGATTTCCTCGGCTTCCGGCAAAACGGCGACGGTCGCCGCCGATGTATGGATGCGCCCGCCCGCCTCGGTTTCCGGCACGCGCTGAACGCGATGCACGCCGGATTCGAATTTCAGCCGCGAGAACACGCCCTTGCCGCTGATCGTCGCGATGATTTCCTTGTAGCCGCCGGCTTCGCCCTCGCTGGCCGAGAGGATTTCGACCTTCCAGCCGTTGTTCGCGGCGAAGCGCTCATACATGCGGAAAAGATCGCCGCCGAAAAGGGCGGCCTCGGAGCCGCCGGTGCCGGCGCGGATTTCGAGGATCGCACTCTTCTCGTCGGCAGCATCCTTCGGCAACAGCAGGATCTGGATTTCCTGCTCCAGCGCCCCGATCCGCTCCTTGACCTCCGGCAATTCCATCTCGGCGAGATCGCGCATCTCGCGGTCGACCGATTTGTCGGCGAGCATGGCTTCCAGATCCGAAGCCTCGGCGATCGCCTTCTCATAGTCGCGGATCTTGGCGACGACCGGCTGCAGCTCGGAATATTCGGAAGCAAGCTTCACATAGATATCCGCCGCCGGCCCGGCGGACATGCGCGCCTCGATCTCGCCGAAACGGCGCTCCAACTCGCGCATTTTTTCAATGGGAAGATTCGCCACCCCACGCTCCGATTCTTCTTATTGGTTCTGTCTACAATGGAATATTGTGGCTCTCGGCGAAGCCGGCAAGGATGTCGCGCATCGAGGCCGTCGGACGCTTGTCGTCCAGCGCCTCTTCCATGACCTTCGACAATGCCTGGAGATCGAGACCGAGCAGCATCGCCTTGACCGGGCCGATGGAGGCCGGCGACATCGATACCGCGCGGAAGCCGAGGCCCAGAAGCGCCATGGCCGAAATCGTCTTGCCGGCGAGTTCGCCGCAAAGCGTCACCGGCGTCTTGTTGCGCTCGCCTGCGCGCACGATGTCGCGCAGGATGCGCAGGAACGGGCGTCCGAGCGGATCGAAACGGTCCGACACGCGCGCATTGCCGCGATCAACCGCCATCGAGAACTGGAAAAGATCGTTGGAGCCGACCGAGACGAAATCGACCGCCGCCATCAGCTCGTCGAGCTGCCAGAGCAGCGCCGGCACTTCCAGCATGGCGCCGAACTGCAGCTTGCGCGGCAGGGCATGGCCGAAGCGCGACAGATGCTGCACTTCCTTTTGCAGGAGTTCGCGCACCGCCTCGATCTCGGAGACCTCCGTGACCATCGGCACCATCATCTTCAATTCGCTATCCGCCGCCGCCTTCAGCATGGCGCGCAACTGCGTGCGCAGCAGGCCGGGCCGATCGAGCGACAGGCGAATGGCGCGCCAGCCGAGCGCCGGGTTTTCTTCCTCGTGGGCGCGGAAATAGGGCACGACCTTGTCGCCGCCGATATCGAGCGTCCTGAAAGTGACGACACGCCCACCCGCCTGCTTCATCACGCTGCGATAGAAGGCTTCCTGCTCCTCCGCCTTCGGCATGGTCGAAGCAATCATGAATTGCAGTTCGGTGCGGAACAGGCCGATGCCTTCCGCGCCGGATTCGGCGAGCTGCGGCAGGTCCACCAGCAGCCCGGCATTCATCAGCAGCGAGACGCGCTGTCCGTCCTTTGTGACCGGCTCGACCGAACGCAGAGCCCGGAACTGCTCCTGCCGGCGGGCGCGGAAACGCACCTTTTCTTCATAGGAACGCTGGTGATCGGCCATCGGGCGCAGATGTACATGGCCGCCATCGCCATCGATGATGACGGAATCGCCGTTTTCGGCGAGAGCCACGACGCCCGCCGCCTGGCCGACGACCGGGATGCCCATGGCGCGGGCGACGATGACGACATGGCTGGTGACCGCGCCCTCCTCCAGCACCAGCCCGCGAATATTGGCGCGAGGATAGTCGAGCAGCTCGGCAGCGCCCATGGCGCGCGCAAAGATCACCGCATCGTTCGGGAAGCCCTCGGCCGTCGTGCGGCCGGAATAGCCGGTGAGCTGCCGGAGCAGCCGGTTGGCCAAGTCCTCGAAATCATGCATGCGCTCGCGCAGATAGGGATCGGTCAGGCGCATCATCCGCGCCTTGGTATCGCTCTGCACCTTCTCGACCGCGGCTTCGGCCGTCAGGCCGTTGCGGATCGCCTCTTCCAGCTTTCGGACCCAGCCCTGGTCGTGGGCGAACATGCGGTAGGTTTCCAGAACCTCGCGGTGCTCACCCTCCATGGAGACGTCGCGGCGCGACAGCATGTCGTCGATGGAGATGCGAAGCGAACCGAGCGCATCCGCCAGCCGGCGGATTTCCTTGTCGGTGTCTTCGTTCAGCAGATTGGTGACGACGATGCGCGGCTCATGCAGCACGACATAGCCCAGGCCGATGCCTTCATTGTAGCTGTCGCCGTCGATGGTGACCGAGCGGGTGAGGTCGAGTTCGAGGCCCGGCTTGGTGATCTTCTTCAGCTCGCCGGTGGCGATCATCTCGGCCAGCACCATCGCGGTCGTCTCGAGCGCTTCCAGCTCTTCTTCGCGATAGTTGCGGCTGGCCTTGTTCTGCACGACGAGAACGCCGAGAGAACGGCCCGTGCGCAGGATCGGCACGCCGAGGAAGGAGTGGTAGACTTCTTCACCGGTTTCCGGCAGATAGCGGAAGGCGGGATGCGATTGCGCGTCGGAGAGATTGAGCGGCTGGGCGGAAGCGGCGATCGTGCCGACCAGGCCCTGGCCCATCTTCAATTGGGAAAGGTGGACGGCTTCCTTGTTCAGACCTTCCGTGGCGTAGAGCTCGAGCACGCCATCGGCGCGCAAAACGTAGACCGAGCAGACCTCGGCGACCATATTGCTGGCGATCTGGCGGACGATCCGGTCAAGACGCTCCTGCGGCTCCAGCGGCTCCGCCATCAATTCGCGCAGCCGCTTGAGCAGAACGCGTGGACCGCCGGATAGGTCTCTCATTGCGTCTCTAGCTCCCGAAATCAAGATGTTGCCGCCAGTCTTGCCCACGTCAGGGCCGGCCGAAACTCACCTCCGTCACGGTCCGTCGTCGGCAGTCCTGGATCAACTCTTATCCAGACCGTAGCAGGAATGCAAAGTCCTGACTGCCAGTTCCGCATAAGGACCGTCGATCAGGATGGAAATCTTGATTTCCGACGTCGTAATAGCCTTGATGTTGATGCCTTTTTCGGCAAGTGCCCGGAAAGCGGTCGCGGCAACGCCAGCGTGCGAGCGCATGCCGATGCCGATGACCGAAACCTTGACGAGACCTGATTCGCTCTGGGCGACATCGTAGCCGATCTTGTCCTTGTTTTCGCCGAGAACACGCAGCGCCTTTTCGATATCGCCCGAGGGAACCGTGAAGGTCATGTCGGTCTTGGAACCGTCCTCGGAAATGTTCTGGACGATCATGTCGACGTTGATATGGCTTTCGGCCAAAGGCCCGAAGATCGCAGCGGAGACGCCCGGCCGGTCGGCAAGACGGCGCAGCGATATCTGGGCTTCATCCTTGGCATAGGCGATGCCGGTGACTACTTCCTGTTCCACGATTTCTTCCTCGTCACAAATCAGCGTTCCGGGCGGGTTCAACAGATCGCCCATGCCCGGAGCATCGGGATCTTCGAAAGAGGAGCGCACGAAGGTGCGGACCTTAAAGACCATGGCCAGCTCGACCGAGCGCACCTGCAGCACCTTGGCGCCGAGCGAGGCCATTTCGAGCATTTCTTCGAAGGCGATCTTCTTCAGACGCCGCGCCTTCGGCTCGATGCGCGGATCGGTCGTGTAGACGCCGTCGACATCGGTATAGATATCGCAACGATCGGCCTTGACGGCAGCGGCAATCGCAACCGCCGACGTATCGGAGCCGCCGCGGCCGAGTGTCGCAAGACGGTTGTCCGGGCCAAGACCCTGGAAGCCGGCGACGACAGCCACCTGGCCTTCCTTCATGCGGCGGACCATCTCGCCGCCATCGATTTCGAGAATGCGGGCCGCGCCATGGGCGTTGTCGGTGCGGATCGGGATCTGCCAGCCCTGCCAGGAGCGGGCATTGATGCCCATGGCCTGTAGCGCGATCGCCAGCAGGCCCGATGTCACCTGCTCGCCGGAGGCGACAACGGCGTCATATTCGCGCGCATCGTAGATGGAATGATCGGCACCGGCGACCTTCGGCATGTTCTGTACCCAGCCGACCAGCTCGTTGGTCTTGCCGGACATGGCGGAAACGACGACCGCGACCTCATGGCCCGCGTCGACTTCGCGTTTCACATGGCGTGCGACATTCCTGATACGGTCCAGATCCGCGACGGACGTTCCGCCGAATTTCATCACGATGCGTGCCATGTGCCTCTACCAGTATCGGCGCCGGGCGGCCGAAACGCGATGAGCCCGGCATGCAAAATAGCCCTTCCGGTGCAAGGGCCGGAAAAGCCTGATCTCAATGGGGGCGTCTCTTAGCGAGTTTGGCAGGCGGGTGCAATAGCATGGTATGGTGTAATAGTTCTCTTTAATACTCCACTTTGAGACGCGACCAGAGCTTGTCAATGACGGCGCCTTCCTTGGGGAGGTTTTCCTTGTTGGCGAAGGTTGTGACAAGAACGCCGTCGGTCGTGGCGGCTTCAAAGTCGCCCGGCCCTTGACATCGGCTTACGATCGTCCGACTTCACATCTACCGAAGTGCCACCCAGACCAAGGAGCGGAACCATGAGCGAAGCGGCGAAAAGCACGATCGACCAGAGCGAAGTGGATCGCTTCTCCGCCATGGCGGCGGAATGGTGGAGCCCGACCGGCAAGTTCAAGCCGCTGCACAAGTTCAATCCGGTGCGCCTCGCCTATATCCGTGACCATGCCTGCGAGAATTTCGGCCGCGATCCGAAGAGTGCCCGGCCATTGGAAGGCCTGCGCGTGCTCGATATCGGCTGCGGCGGCGGATTGCTGTCGGAGCCGGTGGCACGCATGGGCGCCTCGGTCGTCGGCGCCGACCCCTCTGAAAAGAACATCGGCATCGCCTCGACACATGCCAAAGCCTCCGGCGTTCCCGTCGATTATCGCGCCGTCACCGCCGAGCAGCTGGCCGAGGTAGGTGAGACCTTCGATATCGTGCTCAACATGGAAGTGGTCGAGCATGTCGCCGACGTCGAGTTCTTCCTGACGACCTGCGCCAGGATGGTGCGCCCCGGCGGCCTCATGTTCGTCGCCACCATCAACCGCACGATGAAAGCAGCGGCGCTAGCCATCTTCGCCGCCGAAAATGTTCTGCGCTGGCTGCCGCGCGGCACGCATCAATATGAAAAGCTCGTCCGCCCGGAAGAGATCGAAAAGCCGCTCGCCGCCGACGGCCTCGACATCATCGCCCACACCGGCGTCTTCTATTCGCCGCTTCAGGACCGGTGGAACCTGTCGAAGGACATGGATGTGAACTACATGCTGCTGGCGAAGCGGGCGGACTGAGAACCGCCATCCTGCCGGATCAAGCTTTCAGCGTCAGGACATGCGCCAATAGATCGCTTTGGCCCGCAGCATTCAATGCCGCGACCTCCTTCACTCTGTTGCGGTCGATCGCCGCCAGGCTACCGTCGGCGAGATAGGGCTGCTTGAAGGTGAAAGCCGCAGCGCTCGCCCCCTCGTCGTGAAGCCGTTCCAGCCGCTCAACTCCGTCTCTCCATTCGGGGATGACAGCGGCATCCACCCACCACAGAACCAACGCCGGCCAGCGTTGCTTCACGTTCCAATGCCGCGCATGCTTCAGCGCATCGGCATGGACGCCATTGTAGGAAAAAGCCATCAGGGATTCGATATCGGTCCAGAGCGACAGCGAGGACGGTGCCGTCGCAAAGCCGCTGCCCTCGATGAAGCGTGGAAAGACTTGGCGGCCCCAGCATGCCGGGCCTGGCATGCCGTCATAGCCGGAACGGCCGATGAAGCCATGGGCGCGGGCGGCAGCCTCGAAATTGGCGTCCTCCCGCAGACGAAATCCCTCGACTGCAGGGCTTTCATACGGCGCAACATGCAGCCCGAAATTATACATTGCGAGATGATGTTTGCCGCCATGCGGCATCAGTTGATATCGTCCGGTAGAACCGGGATCGCCGCGATCTCGATGCCTTCCTCGACCAGCGCCTGCGCCTCGTCCGGCGTCGCCTTGCCGATGATCCCTCGGGCGTCGGCCTCGCCGTAATGGATCTTGCGGGCCTCTTCCGGGAATTTGGCGCCGACATCCTCGGCATTCGCCTTGATGCTGTCGACAGCCTCCTTGAGCTTGATCATCGCCTCCTTGCGGGCGGCATCCATGGCAAGCGTCTGCAACTCGTCCTTCTTGCGCGCGGTCGAAACCGACGGCGCCATCAGGAGTTTGGAAATCGCGCTCGAATTACAGACCGGGCAGGTGAGGAAACCGCTTGCGACCTGTCGGTCGAAATCGGCGCTCTCCGAAAACCAGCCCTCGAACTCATGGGCATTGTCACAACTCAGCGAATAACGGATCAAGCAGCGACGCCTCCAGCCGCCGGTGTCGCGATCTTCTCCAGCGAGAATTCACGCGCATTCTTAAGATTGGGGATCTTGTCATGAGCGGACTTGACCGCCGCAACATCGATCTCAGCGACGAGGACCGCCTCGCCCGTGCCGCCGGCCGACGCCAGCACCTTGCCCCAGGGATCGATGATCATCGAATGGCCGAAGGTCTCGCGGCCATCCTCGTGAACGCCTGCCTGGGCGGCGGCGATGACGAACATGCCGTTCTCGATCGCCCGCGCCCGGAGCAGAATCTCCCAATGCGCCTCGCCGGTCTGCCGGGTAAAGGCGGCCGGAACCGTCATCACCTCGGCGCCGGCAACGGCCTGGGCGCGGAAGAGCTGCGGAAAGCGCACGTCATAACAGATCGAGAAACCAAGTTCGGCGAAGGGCAACGACACGATGCGCGCCTCGGAGCCGGGACGATAGACCGCGCTCTCGCGCCAGCTCTCGCCATTGTCGAGATCGACATCGAACATATGGATCTTGTCGTAGCGGCTGACGAGTTTGCCGTCGGGACCGAAGAGGAAGCCGCGATTGGCGATCTTGCCGTCATCGAGCGGGATCGCCGTCGAGCCGACATGCACATGGATGCCGAGTTCCTTGGCAAGGTCCGATGCCGTCTTGACGATGATGTCATTGGCCTCGTCGCGCAGCACCGCGCGCAAACCAGATCGGTCTTTCTGCACCGCGCCGGTCATTTCCGGCGTCTGCACATAGACGGCCCCCTGCGCTGCAGCCTCGCGGACCAGCCGCGCCATGTCGGCGGCGTTCTTCACCGGATCGACACCGGAACACATCTGAATGGCGGCGGCTTTGAAGGTCATCATTGTCTCCGAGTGTGATCCGGTTCAGGCGGCCAGCAGCGGATCGAGCTTGCCCGCCCGATCGAGCGCATGGATATCGTCGCATCCGCCGACATGCTCGCCATTGATGAAAATCTGCGGGAAGGTCGAGTGGCCCTTGGCCTTCTCGATCATCTCCTGGCGCAGCTCGGGCGAATAGGTGGCGTTGTGTTCGACATAGTCGACGCCCTTGGACTCGAGCAGGGATTTCGCCCTGGCGCAATAGCCGCAGAACTCACGCGTATAGATGACAACGGATGCCATGATCCACTCCGGGAAAATTACAGGTTAACTGTCATATAAGCTCGCCGACAGCCCTTGCAAAGGTCAAAACCGTCACATCCGAGGCACCGGCTTTCCTCAGTACCCGCGTCGCCGCGGCCACCGTCGCGCCAGTCGTGTAGACATCGTCGATCAGGACGATACGACGGCCGAAAATATCGCTGGCGCGACCCTCAGCGATGGCAAAAGCGCCGCGCACATTATCCTGTCGCGCTTTCGCCCCGAGACCGACCTGCTGGCTCGTCCGTTTGGTGCGCAGCAGCGTCGCCGCCAGCAGCGGTTTGCCGGAGAGACGGGCGAGATGCCGGGCCAGTTCCGCCGCCTGATTATATTTGCGCGAGAACAGCCGCGCCCGATGCAACGGCACCGGAATGATCGCATCGCAGGCGGCGACCGTGCCGTCGCTGGCACGCAACATCCAGCCCGCCATCATCGGCGCCAGATCGGTGCGGTCGCGATATTTCAGTCCGAGCACGAGATCGCGGACGACCCCGTCGTGAATGGCCGCAGAGCGCAACCGGTCGAAGACGGGCGGATCGGCAATCGCCTCGGCGCTCAGGATCCCCGAACCGAGATCGTGGGTAAACGGACTGCCCAGCACCTCGCAATAGGGCCGCTCGATGAAGCGAACGCCGGACCAGCAGGTCGGGCAAAGGCTGCGATGCGCGCCCGTTGAGGCGCCGCAGCCAGGACAGGCGGGCGGATAGACGAGATCGGCGAGTGCCAGCCATGGCTTCACCAGGCCGGCTCGCAATCTCGACAGCGTGATTTCGTCCCCGATGATGCCCATACGCCCCGCAATGCCTATATGATTGACACTAGCTTTTTCCCGCAGCCTTTGCGAAGGGAAAACATGCGGGGCCGCAAGGCTGCGCCGATGAGATCAGATTGCAGGAAACCGCCATGGACATCGTGTTCGACCAATCGCTGCTCGCCGCCCGCAGGCACCGGGCGCTGAAACAGGGGGACACGAAAGCCGCCTTCCTGCTGGAGATCGCCGCCCGTGAATTGGCGGAACGGCTCTCCGTCATCGAGCGGCATTTCGACGAGGCGATCGAGCTGCATGGCGCGACCGGCATTGCGGCGCGTGAGGCGCTCGCCACCGGCAAGATCGGCCATATCAGGCGCATCGAAGGCGAGGCCGGCTTTGCCGCCCCCGGCGAGGAATTGATCAAGGCACCTTTGGAGGAGCTGCCGCTGGCGGCCGAATCCGTCAATCTGGTGCTGTCGCCGCTCAGCCTGCATGTCACCAACGACACCCCCGGCGTCTTCATCCAGGTGCGCCGCGCGCTGAAGGCCGATGGCCTGTTCCTGGCCGCAATCCCCGGCCTGGGTACGCTGCAGGAGCTGCGCGACGTGCTGCTTGCGGCCGAGGCTGAACTTACCGGCGGCGCCAGCCCGCGCGTCATTCCCTTTGCCGATGTCCGCGATGTCGGCGGCCTGCTGCAGCGCGCCGGCTTCACCCTGCCGGTGATCGATGCCGAGAGCTATACGGTGCGCTACGACAATCTCTTTGCGCTGATGCGCGACCTGCGCGCCATGGGTATGACCAACCCGCTTGCCGACCGCAGCCGCAAGCCGCTGACGCGTGCCTTCTTCCTGCGCGCGGCCGAGCTTTATGCCGAGCGCTATTCCGATCCCGATGGGAGAATAAGGGCGACCTTCACGATCATCTACGCATCCGGCTGGACGCCCCATGAAAGCCAGCAGAAGCCGTTGCAGCCGGGCTCGGCCAAGGCGCGGCTCGCCGATGCCCTGAAGGTCGAGGAGCATAAGCTGAAACAATAGATGGATCGACAGAGCCGAATCTGGCGGCCTTGGCGCGCCGCTTCATTTCGTCGGCGTTGCCGGAGCGCTGAGCGTGTTGGAGACAAGGTTGAACACGGACGTCAGGCTACCGCCGAAAGCGCCAAAGCCACTGATGATCGCCACCGACATGAGGGCCGCGATCAGGCCATATTCGATGACCGTGGCACCGGTCCTGTCATTGAAAAACCGCCGAACGGAACGCATACGTTTCAAGCTCCCAGCATTTGAAAACGAGCGAATCCGGCACGATCATGGCACCCGATAGGCTATAGTCATATAATGGTCAGCACCCGCTGTCGGCACCATAGCCCTGAACGATGCAGACGGAACCCGGCTCCTGCTGCAGCACGCTGCGACGGATGGTGTAACGCTTGCCGTCTTCCGTCCGTTGAATGGAGCCTGTGGTCATCGTGTCGAGATCAGGCGCGCTGGCAAGTACGTTAGACTTGGACTTGTCGGACAGCATTGGCGTCAGGATAAGCGAAAGAGCGACCGCCGCTGTTCCGAACAGCAAAGCGATATTCAACGCGCCAGTCTTACGCGACGAGGAATAGGACTGTTCTTTTTCCTGAACAGCTTTCCAGAAATCGTCGTCCATGATGTCAAGCCTTCTTTAACGCAAACACCAACTGCTTGATTGCGATCATTGAATGCCAGAAGGTCATAAACGATCCCTTAATATCCACAGGTGAATTAGAAGCACGTCGAATCGTGGGACAGGGCCTGATTCGAGCTAGAGGACTGATATCAAACGGCTAATTTCCGTTAACCATATCTGGCGAGTGCCATCTTTAAACGCACCTAATTGGATGTCGTAAACTCGCTAAACGATCCGCCCGACCATGGGGCATCCAATCTTCTCGGCGACCACACCTAAAAACGGCATAAAAAATTAAATACACTAAAAAAATGTAACCGCGATCATCGAGCTTGATACGATGTAAAAAGTGAATACACTCACCTTAAGTTGTGGAGACTAATATATGGTAAGTTTACTGAAAGCCATCGGCGGCCTGGTGATCGCGCTAGCAATCATAGCCGCTATCGTGATGCTCGTTGTTGGAGGTATCGAAGGCTTTATCGCAGGGTTGACCGACGCCATCTCAGCCGCTTTCGGTGGCGTTTTCATCATCGCCTTCGCATTGATGCTCGAGCATCTGGAAACGATCAGCCAGCATTCCGCACAGCAAACAGAGTTACTGGCGCAGCTTGTGCGCAAACCCTCGACAGCGGAACCTTCTCACAAGGCTCCGGGACGGAATAGTCTCGAGCAGCTCGCCGGGTCGAATTTCCGCTTTAAAGAAATCTGACTCTAGAGCAGATCCTGCAGGAACGGGATCAGCGGCTCGTCGGCCGGCGGCATCGGATAGTCGCGCAGGGCCTGCGGCCGCACCCATTTGATCGCCTGGCCTTCACGGCCATGCGGAATTCCTTCGTAACGCCGGCAAATATAAAGCGGCATCAGCAGGTGGAAGGTCTCGTAGGTGTGGCTGGCAAAGGTCAGCGGCGCAAGGCAGGCGATCTTTGTCTGGATGCCGAGCTCTTCCTCAAGCTCTCGCACCAGCGTCTCCTCCGGCGTTTCGCCGGGCTCGACCTTGCCGCCGGGAAACTCCCAGAGGCCAGCAAGCGACTTGCCTTCCGGCCGTTGCGCCAGAAGAATGCGGCCATCGGTGTCGATCAGCGCACAGGCGGCGACGAGAATGATCTTGCGGCCGGCTTCGCTCATGCTTCCCCCGGGGAACGCCAGTAACAATAACGATAGGCCTCGCGGAAGCCGAAACGAGCATAAAGCGCCAGCGCCGGATCGTTGGTGGCGCCGACCTGAAGCCAGGCCGTCCTCGCGCTGCGCATACGCGCCCAGCGCAGTGCCGATGTCAGGATCTCGACACCCAATCCCTTGCGCCGATGCTCGGCCGAAACAGCAACCGACATGATGCCGGCTAGATCGTTGTCCTGCACGCAGAGCGTCGTCGCCACCGGCCCGGCGTCGTCATTCTCGATGACGAAAAGGCCCGAAGGCGGCTTGATGCCGCTCACCACTTCCGCCAGGGCGGGCTTGAGCGCGGGATCGGCCCGGTCGACCAGCAGGCTGGCGTCGACATAGCGGCCGACATCATGGCTCGGCAGGTGGTCCAGCGCATCCGGCAGCTCGAGATCGACGAGATCGGCGATCATGACGATGGTCTCTTCGAACCGCGTCCAGCCCTTGCTCTGCAACAGCTCGATCAGCATCGGCGAGGCCAGCGGCGTTTCGCGCACCACCATCAACCGGCCATAGGCTTCGAACTTGCGCTGCGCCTTCGTCAGCCTGATCTCCAGATCGCGATGGTCGGAGGGATCGAGCGGCACGACGCAATTCAGCCGTTTCGACGGATGGCCCGCCGTCAGCCGAACCTGCCAGCTACCGTCATACTGCACGGACGAGGCAGGCCAGGCCCGGAAACCGACAGCTTCCAGCCTGCGCACCAAGGGCAGCTTGTTCATCGTGGACAGCGCATGCATCAGTTCAGTATCAGCTCCGGTAGTCGCCATTGATGGCAACATATTCCTTGGTGAGGTCGCAGGTCCAGACCGTTGCCCGGCCATTACCGAGCCCAAGGTCGACTTTCACGGGAATATCCTGCTGCTTCATCACGTTGGAAGCCGCTTCCTCGGAATAGGTGGCGTCGCGTTCGCCATTGACGGCGACGCGGACATCGCCGAACCAGATGGCAAGCTTGTCGCGGTCGGCCAGTTCGCCGGCCTTGCCGACAGCCATGACAACGCGGCCCCAATTGGCATCCTCGCCGGCGGCAGCGGTCTTGACCAGCGGCGAATTGGCGATCGAGAGCGCGATGCGCTTGGCGGCCGCATCACTCTCGGCGCCGGTGACCGTGATCTCCAGCATCTTGGTGGCGCCCTCGCCGTCGCGGACGACCTGGATGGCGAGGTCCTTGAGGAGCTCGTTCAGCGCCGCGCGGAAAGCGGAAAGCTTGGGATCGTCGGCACTTTCAATATGTGCCTGGCCGTCAGCGGCGGCTGCACCCGTGGCGAACAGCATCAGCGTGTCCGAGGTCGAGGTATCGCTGTCGACCGTCATCGAATTGAAGCTCGGGCCAACGCCGTCTGAGAGCAGCGCCTGCAAGGCGGAAGAGGAAATGTCGGCATCGGTGACGACGAAGGACAACATGGTCGCCATGTCAGGCGCGATCATGCCGGCGCCCTTGGCGATGCCGTTGATGGTGACCTTGACGCCGCCGATCTCTGTGCTGCGGGTTGCGACCTTCGGATAGGTATCCGTGGTCATGATCGCCTTGGCGGCCTCGAACCAGAAATCACTGGTGGCATCCTTTGCCATGGTGTCGAGCACGCCCGCGAACTTGGTCGCGTCGAGCGGCTCGCCGATGACGCCGGTCGAGGCGAGGTAAACTTCGTTCTCACCGCAGCCGACGGCGGCGGCAGCCGACTTGGCCGTCAGCTCGGTCGCCTGGCGGCCCTTGAGACCGGTAAAGGCATTGGCATTGCCGGAATTGACGACGACGGCGCGGGCGATGCCATGCGAAAGGTTCGACCGGCAAAAATCGACCGGAGCCGACGGGCACTTCGAGCGGGTAAAGACACCCGCGACTGCGGCCGGCTTGTCGAAGACCATGAGCAGGACGTCGGTCCGGTTCTTATACTTGATACCGGCAGACGCCGTGGTCATGCGCACGCCGCGCAAGGCCGGCATGGCAACGAAGGATTTGGGAGCAAGCGGAGAGACGGAACCGGACATGAGGCCACCTGATAGTGAAGGGCCCGGAAAAACCGGGCCCTGATGGTTGTGACTGCGACTGCTTACTGCTGCGGCTGAGTGTCAGGGGCGATGGCGTCGTCCGCCGGCGCCGCATCCTGCTGCTTCTGCGCATCTTCATAGGCCTTGCTCAGCGCCGGGTCGTTGATCACGACCTTGGTGTCCTGCTTGGCCTTGTTCAGGAGTTCAAGATACTTGTCGCGCATGACGAGCTGACGAACCTGATCCTTCACCTGGTCGAACGGCGGCGGCGGAGCGATGCGCTTGTCTTCGACCTTGATGACGTGCCAGCCGAAATCGCTCTTGACCGGGGTCTTGCTGTAGGTGCCGACCGGCAGCGCGAAAGCCGCGTCTTCGAATTCCTTGACCATGCGGCCATGGGCGAAATAGCCGAGATCGCCGCCATCGGCCTTGTTCGGGTCGGTGGACTTTTCCTTGGCGAGCGTGGCGAAATCCTTGCCGGCGTCGAGTTCCTTGATGATCGCCTTGGCTTCATCCTCGGTCTTCACCAGGATGTGGCGGGCATGGACTTCTTCCTGCTTCGGCAGGGCTGCGACTTCCTTGTCGTAGCGGGCCTTGACTTCATCGTCGGTGATGCCGTCGGCGACATGGGCCTTGAAATAGGCATTGTGCAGCTCGCGGTCGCGCAGATAGGCCATGTGCGACTGGAAGTCCGGCGTCTGGTCGAGTTTTTCGGCGGCTGCGTCCTTGGCGAGCAGCTTGACGTCGATCGAAGCCGAAAGGGCGGCGACCTTCTTCTGGTCGTCCGGAAGCTGGCCGAGCTGCGGGTCGAGATTGGCGATCGCGAGATCGAGTTCGGACTGATGGATTTCGACATCGCCGACCTTGGCGACAACCGGATTCTTCGCATCATCGGCAAAAACCGGCGCATGCAAGGTAACAAATGTTGCGAAAGCAACCGCGGCAAGTTTATTGTAGTTCAACATAAAATAACCTTTCGGTGGTCTCGACCGGCTCGAAGCTGTGAATCCGGCAGGAAAAAAGCCTTCAGCAGGAGAATGTGGCCTTTGTGTATCGGCCAATTCCCGTTGACATCAATCGACCCCCCTCTTATCTGTCACGCAACCTCGCGTCCAGAACAGTTTCCGGGCGTTTTGTGCTATGCTCCCGATTTTTTCGGAGATGGATAAAGCGGAAAACGACAGGATGAAATCTCAGAAAGGACCAGTCACATGGTCAGCCTAGGTGGAATTGCCCGCAAGTTGTTTGGCTCGTCCAACGACCGCCGGGTCAAGTCGTTCCAGCCGAATGTCGCTGCGATCAACGCGCTCGAAGAGCAGATGCGCGCTTTGTCCGACGAAGCCCTGGCCGCCAAGACGGTTGAGTTCCGCCAGCAGCTCGCCGACGGCAAGACGCTCGACGATCTCCTCGTTCCGGCCTTCGCCGTGGCGCGCGAAGCCTCGCGGCGCATCCTCGGCATGCGACCTTTTGACGTACAGCTCATCGGCGGCATGATCCTGCATTCCAACGCTATCGCCGAGATGAAGACCGGCGAAGGCAAGACGCTGGTCGCGACCCTGCCGGTCTATCTGAACGCGCTGGCTGGCAAGGGCGTGCATGTCGTCACCGTCAACGACTACCTGGCACAGCGCGACAGCGCCACCATGGGCCGCCTCTACGGTTTCCTCGGCATGAGCACCGGCGTCATCATCCACGGCCTGTCGGATGAAGAACGCCATGACGCCTATGCCTGCGACATCACCTACGCCACCAACAACGAACTCGGCTTCGACTAACTGCGCGACAACATGAAATACGATCGTGGCCAGATGGTGCAGCGCGGTCACAATTTCGCGATCGTCGACGAAGTGGACTCGATCCTGGTCGATGAAGCGCGCACGCCGCTGATCATCTCCGGCCCGCTCGACGACCGCTCCGACCTCTACACCACCATCGACGCCTTCATTCCGCGCCTGTCGAAGGAAGACTACGAAATCGACGAAAAGCAGCGCTCGGCCAACTTCTCCGAAGACGGCACCGAGAAGCTGGAAAACATGCTGCGCGAGGCCGGCCTGCTGAAGGGTGAATCGCTCTACGACGTCGAAAACGTCGCGATCGTCCACCATATCAACAACGCCCTCAAGGCCCACAAGCTCTTCCAGCGCGACAAGGACTATATCGTCCGCAACGGCGAAGTCGTCATCATCGACGAATTCACCGGCCGCATGATGCCGGGCCGCCGCTATTCGGACGGCCAGCATCAAGCGTTGGAAGCCAAGGAACGGGTGCAGATCCAGCCGGAAAACCAGACGCTGGCGCAGATCACCTTCCAGAACTACTTCCGCATGTACGGCAAGCTCGCCGGCATGACCGGCACGGCATCGACGGAAGCGGAAGAATTCGGCAACATCTACGGCCTCGAAGTCATCGAAGTGCCGACCAACCTGCCGATCCAGCGTATCGACGAGGACGACGAGGTCTACCGCACGCATGAAGAGAAGTTCAAGGCGATCATCGCCGAAATTCTCGATGCGCATAAGCGTGACCAGCCGGTGCTCGTCGGCACCACATCGATCGAAAAGTCGGAACTTCTCGCTGAACTCATGCGCAAGCAGGGCTTCAACAACTTCCAGGTCCTGAACGCCCGCTACCACGAGCAGGAAGCCTACATCGTCGCCCAGGCCGGCGTTCCCGGCGCGGTGACGATCGCCACCAACATGGCTGGCCGCGGCACCGACATCCAGCTCGGCGGCAACCTCGAAATGCGCGTCGAACGCGACCTGCATGACGTGGAGCCCGGCCCCGAGCGCGACGCGGCAATCGCCAGGATCGCCGAGGAAATCCAAGTGCTCAAGCAGCGGTCGATTGCCGCCGGCGGCCTCTACGTCATCGCCAGCGAACGCCATGAAAGCCGCCGCATCGACAACCAGCTGCGCGGCCGTTCCGGCCGTCAGGGCGACCCAGGCCGCTCGAAATTCTACCTGTCGCTCCAGGACGACCTGATGCGCATCTTCGGCTCCGACCGCATGGACGGCATGCTGCAGAAGCTCGGCCTCAAGGAAGGCGAAGCCATCGTCCATCCCTGGATCAACAAGGCGCTGGAACGCGCCCAGAAGAAGGTCGAAGCCCGCAACTTCGACATCCGCAAGAACGTTCTGAAGTATGACGACGTGCTGAACGATCAGCGCAAGGTCATCTTCGAGCAGCGCGTCGAGCTGATGGATGCGACCGATCTCACCGAAACCGTCGGCGACATGCGCCACGACGTCATCGAGGATCTGGTCGCCAAGCATATTCCCGAACGCGCCTATGCCGAGCAGTGGGATGCCGACGGCCTGAAGACCGCCGTCGCCAACTTCTTCGACCTGGATCTGCCTATCCACGACTGGGTCAAGGAAGAGGGCATCGCCGAGGACGACATCCGCGCCCGCCTGACGGAAGCCGCCGAAAAGGCCGCCACAGAAAAGGCCGAGCGCTTCGGCCCCGAGATCATGACCTATGTCGAGCGCTCCATCGTGCTGCAGACGCTGGACAATCTCTGGCGCGAGCATATCGTCAACCTCGATCATCTGCGCTCCGTCATCGGCTTCCGCGGCTACGCCCAGCGCGACCCGCTGCAGGAATACAAGGCCGAAGCTTTCGAGCTTTTCCAGGCCTTGCTGAACAATCTGCGCCAGGCCGTCACGGCGCAGCTTTCGCGCGTCGAACTGGTGCAGCAGCCGGCCGAACCGCAGCCCCCCGCGATGCACGGAAGCCATATCGACGCCACCACTGGCCAAGACGAATTCGCTCCGCTCAGCCTCATCAACGAAACCGTTGTCTCCCCCGAAAGCCGTGACCCGCAGAACCCGGCAACCTGGGGCCGCATCGGCCGCAACGAGGCCTGCCCCTGCGGCTCCGGCAAGAAATACAAGCATTGCCACGGGGCATTCGAGAACAACGAGGTCGTCTAAGGCGTCCCGGCTCCCCAACGATCCATGAAATGCCGCCCTCCGGGCGGCATTTTTATTGGCGCGGCCGCCTTCTGTATATTTCATTTACCAAGGGGAACTGAATCTTAACCCCCCTCTGCCAAGACTATCGCGAGGTTGGGATCATATTTAAAGTATTGCGTATCGATCATGACGGTCTTTCAAACAGCAGAGAGAATGCTGCCGTCCGGGCTGCGGGCCGTGCTGTCGCCCTATTTGCGCAAGCTTGACCCTCTTTTCACCGGCGCTGACGAAAAATCCGTCTCCCAACGCATGGCGCTCACCGCCTTCGCCATCCGCATTGCCGGCGCCGCCCTCGCCTTCGTCTCGCAGATCGCGCTTGCCCGGATGATGGGCCGCTTCGAATACGGCATCTTCGTCTTCGTCTGGGTATTGATGATCCTGTACGGCAATCTCGCCTGCCTCGGCTTCCCGACCGCCATCATCCGTTTCCTGCCGCAATATGACGCCAGCGGCAATCATGACGCCATTCGCGGCCTGAACCGGACCGCCCGCCTCTTCGTGCTCGCGGTTGCCGGCGGACTGGCCCTGGTCGGCATGGCGGCGCTCCATGTCTTCAGCGGCATGATGGAGAGCTACTACGTGATGCCGGTCTTCCTCGGCCTGTTCGCCGTGCCGATGATCGCGCTCGGCGACGTGCTGGACGGCACGGCGCGCGCCAATCACTGGCCGGTCATGGCCCTGAGCCCGACCTTCCTTATCCGCCCGACGCTGATCCTGCTCTTCATGCTGGCCGCGATCTTTTTCGGCGCGGCGCATGATGCGGTCACCGCCATGATAGCCGCGCTTGCAGCCGCATTCGTGACCGTGCTCTGCCAATATCTCGCCGTCACCTTCCGCCTGCGCCGCCATTATCCGAACGGCCCGAAGGTAATCGAATTCAACGCCTGGCTCGCCGTCGCCTTCCCGGTCTTCCTGGTCGAGGGCGTCGGCTATCTTCTCACCAATTCCGATATCGTCGTGGTCGGCATCTTCCTCGATCCCGATGAAGTCGCGGTGTATTTCGCCGCCGCCAAGATCATGGCGCTGGTGCATTTCGTCTATTTCGCCGTCAGGGCCGCCATCGGCCCGCGCTTTGCCGCCATCATCGCCGAGAACGACCGGACCAAGCTTGCAGCCTACGCGACCGAGGCCACGCGCTGGACCTTCTTTCCGGCGCTTGCGGTCGGCCTTGTCGTGCTGAGCGCCGGGCAATTCCTGCTCTCGCTCTTCGGCGCCGCCTTCACCGAGGGCCAGGTGGTCATCGCCATTCTCCTTGCCGGCGTTCTCGCCAGGGCATTGGTCGGCCCGGCGGAGATACTGTTGATGATGGCGGACCGGCAGATGCTCTGCGTCTATCTCTATGCCGCAGCCCTGATCGCCAATATCGGCCTCAACCTCATGCTCATTCCGCATTTCGGCATCGAAGGTGCGGCCATCGCCACGGCCAGCGCCATGACGGTCGAGGCCGTGCTGCTGCACATCGCCGTGCGCCGCACGCTCGGCATCGTGCTTTTCGCCCTTATCCGCCGACCGGCGGCACCAGCAATCAGCGGGGCACTTTGACCATGGCGCGCCCTCCCTTCACCGAAAGCACCGACAGCCAAGTGAATGCGCTCACGCATACGCTCGCGGCGCTGCATTTCGAGCCGCCCAAGGCCGAGGCCCGCGTGGAGGTCGGCCGGACCGGCCGCGAACTCTGCCTCTATCCCGGCAAGCTCGGCTATGAGCTGCAGGACGAGCTGGATTTCCTATCCAACCGCGCGATGGAGCCGAATGTCTTCTTCTCCGGCCGCTTCCTGGCGCCGGCCATGCCGCGCCTTGAGGACCGGCACATCCACCTCGCGCTGATGCGTGACCAGAACGGCGCCCGCAGCCGCATGCGTCTGCTGATGCCCTTTACCATCGACAAGCCGGGTTTCGCCATCGGCCCCTCGATCATCCGCGTCTGGTCGAATTCCTTCGGCCCCCTCGGTACGCCGCTGGTGGACGCGGAGGAGGCCGGCGAGACGCTCGACAACCTCTTCGAGGCGTTGGCCCAGCACGAGCTGCAACTGCCGACGACGCTGGTGCTGCCGGATGTCCGGCTGAACGGCCGTTTCGTGCAGATGGCAAAGGCCGTCGCTATCGGCCGCAACCTGCCGCTGACCGTCGCCAATCCCTATCGGCGGCCAATGCTCCACAGCAGCGACGATGCGCTCGCCTATCTCAAGCGGACGATCTCGAACGCACACCTGCGCGAAATGCGCCGCCAATGGCGCCTGCTGGAAAGCCATGGCGAGGTCGTCTACTCCGTCGCCCGCCAGCCTCGCGACACTCACCGGCGCATGGAGGAATTCCTGGCGCTGGAGGCGAGCGGCTGGAAGGGCAAGAAGCGCAGCGCGCTCGTCACCGACCGTCATCATGCAGCCTTTGCCCGCGAAGCCGTCTCCAATCTCGCCGCCGTCGACGCCGTGCGCATTCACACCGTCGACCTCAACGGCCGGGCAATCGCCTCGATGATCGTGCTGATGATGGGCGGCGAAGCCTATACCTGGAAGACCGCCTTTAACGAGGATTACGCCCGCTATTCGCCGGGAAAGCTGTTGCTGGGTGAGCTGACGGAATGGCATCTCGACGACACCAACATCGTCCGCTCCGATTCCTGCGCCGTGCCCGACCATCCCGTCATGAGCCGCTTCTGGCAGGAGCGCGAGGACATGGGCACGCTGATCATCGGCCTGACGCAGAACGGCGACCGCGATGTCCGGCAGGTGGCGGCGCAACTGCATATGTACCGCAGCACCCGCAACATAGCGAAGCTGCTGCGCCAGAAGATCTTGTCGCTGACGAAGCGCTAGTCTTTCGAAGACAGGGGCTCGGCGGCGGCACGGTCGCGCAGCAACCGGCGGATCACCTTGCCCGAGGTCGTCAGCGGCAGTTCGTCGACGAATTCGATCTCGCGCGGATATTCATGCATGGAAAGCCGGGTCTTCACCCAGTCGCGGATTTCCGTGGCCAGCGCTTCGCTCGGCTCGCGACCCGGCACCAGCACCACATAGGCCTTGACGATCTCCGTGCGCACGGCATCCGGCTTGCCGACGGCGGCCGCCAGTTGCACGGCCGGATGGCCGCCGAGGCAATCCTCGATCTCGCTCGGGCCGATGCGATAGCCCGAGGAGGTGATGACGTCGTCGTCGCGGCCCATGAAGGAGATATAGCCCTCCGCATCCAGCCGACCGAGATCGCCGGTCAGCATCCAGTCGCCGGCAAATTTCGCCGCCGTCGCCTTCTCGTCCTGCCAATAGCCGAGGAACATCACCGGATCGGGCCGCTGGATGGCGATCTGTCCGCTCTCGCCCACAGGCATCTCCTTGCCCCCGGCATCGACGATCGCGACACGATGGCCGGGCACCGGCTTGCCGGTCTCCCCGCCACGGCTGATGCCGAAAGCGGCGCTGGAGGACAGCACGAAATTGCACTCGGTCTGGCCGAAGAACTCGTTGACGGTGACCCCGAGGGCCGACCGTGCCCATTCATAGGTCTCTCGTCCGAGCGCCTCGCCGGCCGAACCGATGGTGCGCAGCTTGAGATCGTAGAGCGCTCGGGGACTGTCGACCGATTTCAACAGCCGCAGCGCCGTCGGCGGAATGAAGGCATT
This sequence comes from Rhizobium sp., assembly GCA_036398815.1. Classification (GTDB taxonomy): domain Bacteria; phylum Pseudomonadota; class Alphaproteobacteria; order Rhizobiales; family Rhizobiaceae; genus Rhizobium. The sequence continues at coordinate 29,096 of DASWOH010000297.1, forward strand.
GCGCACGCCCATCTCGGTCATGATGCGGAAAGCCGTATGAGCATCGAATTTCTGCGCCGGCGAGGAGACGACGGGCACGCCGAGCATCAGGCTCGGCAGCAGCGCGTTCAGCAAGCCGCCCGCCCAGGCCCAGTCCGATGGCGTCCACAGCCTGTCGCCCGCCCGCGGAAAGCCCTCATGGGCAAACTGCATGCCGGGAATATGGCCCGGCAAAACACCATGGCCATGCAGCGCCCCCTTCGGCGGCCCGGTCGTGCCCGAGGTGAAGATCATCAAGGCCGGATCGTCCGGCCCGGTATCGGCCACTTCGAAGCGCGGCGGATGGGCTGCGACGAGCTCTGCAAAACCGGCCACGCCCTCTTCGCCGCCATCGATGCTGATCACATGGCTCAGTTCCGGGAGGCGGTCGCGGATCGGCCGCAATCGCTCCAGACCGAACCGGTTGGTGACGATCACCGAGGCCCCCGAAACCTTCAGCCGATATTCCAGCGCCTCCGCACCGAAGAGCAGCGCCAGCGGCAGGGCGATCGCGCCCATCTTGTAGATCGCCACATGCGCTACGACCGTTTCGAAGCTCTGCGGCAAGAGCAGCGCCACCCGATCGCCCCGCTGAACACCAAGCGCCGTCAAGGCATTGGCGAAGGCGGCGGACCGATCGCGCAATTCGCCATAGCTCAGGCTGAGATGATGGCCATCGGGGCTGAAATACTCGAGGCAGATCCGGTCCGGCTCGCGCTCGGCCCAATCGTCGCAGACCGCGCGCCCGATGTTGAATTTCGCCGGAATCTCCCAGCGAAAATCACGATAAAGAGCTTCATAAGTATCGCGCGGGGGCAGTTTCATGCGGAATTCCGGAAAAATATTGCAGCGCAGCTAACACCTCCGGAGCGGGGTGTTCAAGGAAACAATTGATATTGCAACGACCGTTCATCCGGCGGCCACGGGCAGTCTAGTGCACGACCGACCAGCCGGTCTTCGTCCCGTCGCGACGAAACAGCAGCCAGAACTTCCCGTAGATATTCGCCTCCGGCACGAAACCGACATCGAAGCGGCTATCGTTGGAATTGTCGCGATTGTCGCCCATGACGAAATAATGTCGCTCGGGCACGACGTACTCCCCGGTATTGTCGCCCCGCGAATTCGAGATGTCGAGCGTCCGGTAGCGGGCGCCATTGTCCAGGACTTCGCCGAATACGGCGAACTCGCCCGATTCCAGATTGTAAGTCGAAACGACCGTGCCTTCGGCATCGCGCGGCACTGCATTTCCGTTGATGAAGACAGATCCGTCCTTCATCTGGATATGATCGCCTGGCAGTCCGATGACGCGTTTCACGTAGTCCACCTCCGGCGTCGGCGGATACGCCAGCAGGACGACATCTCCCCGCTCAGGCTTCGCGCCGAACATTTTCAGCGGTATCCAATCGGCCCGGTACGGGAAGGAATAGCGGCCGTAGCCATAATTGAATTTCGTCACGAAGGCGTAGTCGCCCGGCATCAGCGTCGGCATCATCGAGCCGGAAGGGATCGTAAAAGGCTGGGCGACAAATGTGCGGATGAGGAGCACCACGACGATCGGCAGCAGCCAGAAAAACAAGACGATATTGTACCAGCGGGAGAACCGGCGATATTGCCAATCGAAGGTCCCTCCCCGCGCCAGCAAATAGCCGTGGATGCAGCCGAGCAGATGGAAGCACAGCACCGTAATCCCCGCGGCCACCCCCGGCGAAAACTGCGGCATCGCGAATATTGCAAAAAAGACCGCCAGATTGGCGAGCAGGAGATAGACAACGGCCATGCGTCCCTTGCCGAGATAGGCCATGACGATGGCGGGTCCCAGAAGCAGGCCGATGATGAGGACGGCAAGAGGACGGCGGTCTCGGAAAAAACGCATGAGGATTCTCCGGTTGCTCACGCCGCTATCGTTACATAACCCATGTCTGCGTTTGAATGCCCTGGCATGACAATCCCCACAAACGCGTCATCTTTGTTTAGTTCTGCTTCAAAGCCTATTGCGGATTATCGCGCTAATCGGCAAAGCTCTGCTCGGTTAGTCTGCTTTTGACAGCACATCCACTCTGCCACCAATCATCCGGCGGCGGAGCATTTGCCTGTCGGATATCCAGAACAGGGTGGAGACGATCGATGGAATATGTAAAGCTTGGCAAGACCGGTCTTGAAGTGTCCCGCATCTGCCTGGGCTGCATGACCTATGGCGATCCCAACAAGGGCACGCATGCCTGGTCGCTGAAGGAGGAGGACAGCCGTCCGCTGCTGCGGCAGGCGATCGAGGCCGGCATCAACTTTCTCGATACGGCGAACACCTATTCCAACGGCTCCTCGGAGGAAATCGTCGGCCGCGCGATCAAGGATTTCTCCCGCCGCGAAGACATCGTGCTCGCAACGAAGGTGTTCAACCGCATGCGTCCCGGCCCGAACGGCGCCGGCCTGTCGCGCAAGGCGATCTTCGACGAGATCGACAACAGCCTGCGCCGCCTCGGCACCGACTATGTCGACCTCTACCAGATCCACCGCTGGGATTATACGACGCCGATCGAGGAAACGCTGGAAGCGCTGCACGATGTCGTCAAGGCCGGCAAGGCCCGCTATATCGGCGCCTCCTCGATGTATGCTTGGCAGTTCGCCAAGGCGATCTATACCTCGCGCCTCAACGGCTGGACCGAATTTGTCAGCATGCAGGATCACCTGAACCTGCTCTATCGCGAGGAAGAGCGCGAGATGCTGCCCTTCTGCGAAGACCAGAAGATCGCCGTGATCCCCTGGAGCCCGCTGGCCCGCGGCCGCCTCACCCGCGACTGGGACGAGGCGACGGCACGCACGGAAACAGACGAATTCGGCAAGACGCTCTACACCCAGGCGCTCGAAGCCGACCGCAAGGTCGTCGAGGCCGTCGGTGCGCTCGCCAAGGCCCGCGGCATTGCCCGCGCCCAGGTCGCCACCGCCTGGATCCTGCAGAAGAGCGCCGTCACCGCCCCGATCGTCGGCGCCTCCAAACCCGGCCACATCGCCGACGCCGTCGCTTCGCTGTCGGTCAAACTGACGCCGGAAGAGATCGAGACGCTGGAATCGCCTTATGTTCCGCATGGCATTGCCGGGTTCAAGTGACGATTTTGGAGCCGGTCAGGCAAAGGCAGTGATGTCGCATCTATGTGCCTGGCCCCTCACCCTAGCCAATTGAGCCCGCGACAAATCGCGCAAACGTTATTTCACGCCTCGGTCACAGTTGAGCCATAACAGGTTAAGCCTCCCTACCCCCGAGGACCCAGCCCATGACCACCATGCCCTTCGAAGCGCGGCGTTTTCAATCCACCGCGGCTTATTACCTGCGCTATCGCATCCCCTATCCGGACACCCTGATCGCCCGCGTTGCCGAGCGCAGCGGCCTGAAGGCCGGCGATCATGTGCTTGACCTCGGCTGCGGCCCCGGCCAGCTCGGCATCGCCTTTGCGCGGCTTGAGGGCGCGACGGTGACCGCCATGGACCCGGAACCGGAAATGCTCGCCGCCGCTGAGGCCGGCGCAAGCGATGCCGGCGTCGAGATCGCTGTCCGCCAGGGGTCTTCCTATGACCTCGGGCCGGATATCGGTAAGCTGCATCTCTGCATCATGGGCCGCTCGTTCCATTGGATGGACCGCCCGGCTACGCTCGCAGCGCTCGATCAATTGATCGAGCCGGGCGGCGCGGTCGCGCTGTTTCATGACAAGACGATATTGGCGAGCCCGGATTGGCGCGGCATCGTCGAAAAGCTGGCGGAGACTTTTTCGCCGGAGCGCCACGAGGAGCGCCTGCTGCGCAAGGGCAAGGCCTGGGCGCCGCATGAGGCCATGCTGCTCGCCTCACCTTTCCGCAACCTCGAGCGCATCGGCGTCGTCAAGCAATATGTGCTGGACATCGAGGATATCGTCGGCCGCGTCTTCTCGATGTCCTCCACCTCGCCGCAGGCGCTCGGCGACAAGCTGGCGGATTTCGAGGCCGCGCTCCGGGCCGAACTGCTGGAAGTCGCCCCCGACGGCAAGATCACGGAGATCGTCGAAGCCAACGGGCTGCTCGCCTTCCGCGACTAAACCATCATCATTCCTTGCCGCCATCCGGCGTGGGCGTCAGCTCCTGCCGGGTGGCGGCAAGGAATTCCTGCGATAGTTCCGGATTGTCCATCGCCCGCGCCAGGATGACCGCGCCGACCATGGCCGAGAGGCTGACGAGCGCCTTGCGGCGGCGCTCTTCCGGCGTTTCGCCGGGCGTGATGTCCTCGAGGATCGCCGCCATGCCCATCAGGCCGCCGGTAAAGGTCGACTGCATTTCCGGACCGTGACGGCTGACCTCCTGCGTCAATGCCGCGAAAACGCAGCCGGTGGCATGCTCCACGACATTGCGATGCGAAAGGTAATGTGCGAGCAACGCTTCCAGCGGCTCGCCCGGCGCACCGTCGACCACCTGCTTCCAGCGCTCCAGCGAGCGCGACACCAGAGCCTTGCTGGCCTCGCAGGCCAGCTCGTCCTTGGATTCGAAATGGCCGTAGAAACCGCCATGCGTCAGCCCGGCCGCCTTCATGATGTCGGCGACGCCAATGCCGTCGAAACCCTTTTCACGAAAAAGATCGCCCGCCACCGCAAGAATCTTCTCGCGATTCTCGGCGAATTTCTCCCGGCTCACTCTCATCAAAAAACTCCATCAGAGTTTCAATAAATCTTGATTGACAATTTATATGATGACCATCATCAATATGCAACAAATATGATCGTGATCATCTAAATGCCTTTACACAATCGTTCAAGCCGGGAGAAGGGCATTGCGATACAAACGAATATGATATCGCCATGCCTTTTCAGGTAGGCGCCCGCCCTTCCCGGCCCTGATGCCGAAACACGAAACCCCACCGGAACGCATCCCATGGTCTCCACAGCTCTTGCTTCGACGCTGGCCCGCCGCAACATCCATTACGGATGGGTCGTCGTCGGCGCCACCTTCCTCACCATGCTCGTCACCGCCGGCGCCATGGGCGCCCCCGGCGTGCTCATCAAGCCGCTGGAAGACGAGTTCGGCTGGAGCACGTCCTCCATCTCCTCGGCGCTCGCCGTCCGCCTCGTGCTGTTCGGTCTGATGGGTCCCTTCGCCGCCGCTTTCATGAACTATTTCGGCGTCCGCAAGGTCATCGTCTTTGCGCTGGCCACCATCGGCGTCGGCTTCATCGGCTCGTTGTTCATGACTGAGGTCTGGCAGTTGCTGCTCTGCTGGGGCATCATCGTCGGCTTCGGCACCGGCCTGACCGCGATGGTTCTTGCCGCCACCGTGTCGACGCGCTGGTTCACCAAGCATCGCGGCCTCGTCGTCGGCATGCTCTCGGCAAGCTCGGCAACCGGCCAGCTCGTCTTCCTGCCGCTGATGGCCGAGCTGACGACGCGCTACGGCTGGCGCGCCACCGTGCTCTTCGTCTGCGGCATGATCGTCGTTGCCGCCCTCATCGTGCTGCTGTTGATGCGCGACCGGCCATCGGACATCAACCTGCCGCTCGTCGGCGAGCTTCACATCACACCGCCGCCGCCCGCCACGAGGAACCTCAAGGCGGCGCTCGCCTCGCCGATCGTCATCCTGAAGGAAGCGTCCACAAGCTCGACCTTCTGGGTCCTGGCCGCCACCTTCTTCATCTGCGGGCTGTCCACCAACGGCTTGATCCAGACTCATTTCGTCACGCTCTGCGGTGATTTCGGCATCGTGCCGGTGGCCGCCGCCAGCGTGCTTGCCGTCATGGGCATCTTCGATTTCTTCGGCACGATCGGCTCGGGCTGGCTCTCCGACCGCTTCGACAATCGCTGGCTGCTCTTCTGGTATTACGGCTTGCGCGGCCTGTCGCTGGTCTACCTGCCCTTCAGCAATTTCACCTTCTACGGCCTGTCGATCTTCGCCGTCTTCTACGGCCTCGACTGGATCGCCACCGTGCCGCCGACAGTCAAGATCGCCGCCGACCGCTTCGGTCGCGAAAAGGCCGGCCTCGTCTTCGGCTGGGTCTTTGCCGCCCACCAGCTGGGCGCCGCCACCGCCGCCTTCGGCGCCGGCCTGACCCGCACCGAGCTCAACACCTACCTCCCCGCCTTCTTCGTCGCCGGCGCCTTCTGCGTGCTCGCCGCGATCCTGGCGCTGACGATCAGCAAGTCCGGCTCGACGGACAAGGTCCCGGCGATGGCCCACTGAGACAAACAGGAAAAAGCCCATGGCGTCGCTCTGTCGCCATGGGCCATATCCCGAGTGCCGGAAAACACCCGCATTCCTTCGCCCGCCGTCTTGCGCGTCCGGGCGATCACATGCTAGACACCCGCCTCGTCAGGATCCGTTGCCCCATTGGCGGAATTGGTAGACGCGCTCGACTCAAAATCGAGTTTCGAAAGAAGTGCTGGTTCGACTCCGGCATGGGGCACCACCATCCGGCCGAACAGCCATATTTCACCCAACAAAAAACCCGCTTGCAGCGGGCTTTCCGATTCGAACGTTCAATTGGCTGAACATATCTTTCGGGTCGCCGCCCAAGGTGTCATCAAGCCGGGCGCTGCGGGCGTGTCGGCCGTTCCCGCTCTATACGCAGAGCTTTAAGAAGCGCCGCCTTCTCCAGCCGTTGGTTGACTTTGCCTGTGGTGATCTCGCGAAATACCGTGTCGGTCTTTTCGCTGATCTTGCACGTGAATCCCTTGCGGGTTTTTAAGCTTGGAGCAATATGGACTGGCATTATCTGCATCCTCCGTTTGAGTTGCTAATCAGTTGAGCAAGGGCTTTCACAGCTAGCATCATGACCGCACCTGCCATCATCGCTGATGTCTCTCACGTATCGTTGCCTGCCAAGAAGGGAAGAGGACGATTTCATTTCTGCGCTGAGCGCGGAAACCTTTTCCTATGAAAGCGATCATAACATAGATCAGCGGAAATATTTTACTTTAATTTCATATTAACTTTTATATCAGCGCAACTCATTGAACATACATGCAAGAACCCGCCATCCATCAAAAGGGCGCCTGCTTCAGGAGATGGGGAACGAAACGCTCCCTCAAGGCGTGGGCGTGATCTTCAGGATGGAAAACCCGCCATTGCTGGCGGGCTTTCTCTACTGCTGAGCAGGTGCAGTCGCAGGCGGCGTTGAGGTTGCCGGTGGCTGTGTCGTTGTGGTCTGAGCCGCCGGAACTGTTGCTTCCGTCGAGCTTGTGTGAGGCCAGAAGTTCCACGCCAATGCGGCTACGATGGCAGCTGCCAAGATAACAGCCCAGGATGCCCAGGGAGGGCGGCGTGCAAGCCGTGTGGTTCCAAGGTCCGGGGTTGGTCTATTAAGATCGTTGCTCATAGCGATACTCCTCCACATCATAAACCCCTGGCTGCAACAAAGGTTCCAGGGCGCGAAAAAGTGCATGTGGGAAGGGATATCAACTACGTAGCGGCGCCGCCCATCCGGGCGTGCTGGCAGAAATCAATGAATCACTGGAAGATTAGCGATGAGCATGAGGGCAATTCCAGCCGACAGAACCGATGTCTCGATGAAGAAAATCGCGTACTGCCGTCCGGTGAAAAATAAATTAAACCGTCTCATCCGAATTCTCCTTGCCTGATTATTTTAATTATTGGTTCAATGTAACATGGATTACTCAGAAATATTTAATTTTTTGAATAATTCTTCACGTATACGAATATCGACTGGACACGGAGGAAAACCTTCATCGCCATAGCACTCAGGACCAGAAACATAAGAGAACACCAAAAAACGTATGGCCACCGATCACCCCCGTTTCACGAAAAATTTTGATTTTGTGCTGCCTGCCTAAGCCTGCGGCCATTTACAGCCATAATCCTGGTCCCTAAAGGTGTGCAACGCAGCAAAAGGGGGTACTATGCTTCGTAGACTTTACGACTGGACCATGTCGCTGGCCGGCCGCAAATCGGCGGAAATCTGGTTGGCAGTCATCGCCTTTGTTGAAAGCTCGGTCTTCCTCGTACCCGCCGATGTCCTGTTCCTGCCGATGTCACTGGCAAAGCCCGAGCGCGCCTGGCGTTATGCGCTGACGGCAACGGTCGCTTCCGTGCTCGGCGGCATCGCGGGCTGGGCGCTCGGCTATTATGCCTTCGAGGCGATCGCCAAGCCGATCCTGGAATTCTACGGCAAGCTCGATGCCTTCAACCAGATGAGCGCGGGCGTCACCTACGAATGGATCGTTCTGCTGCTGGTCACATCGGGCCTCGCGCATCTGCCGCCGATCAAGGTGGTGACGATCCTCTCCGGCGTTGCCCATATCGATCTCGGCCTGTTCATCATCTCGGCGATCGTCGCGCGCGGCGCGCGCTTCTTTTTCCTGGCCTTTCTGCTGCGCCGCTACGGCGAATCGATCCGGCATTTCATCGAGAAGCGCCTCGGTCAGATCACCATGGCAGCCGCCGCCGTCCTCATTGTCCTCTACATCATCTTCCATTATGCCCTGGCACACTGACCACGGAGCCCCCCGCATGTCCCAGACTTTGACCTCTCGCGCCGGCCTCGGCTATTCCGTGCTGCTTGCGATCGGCATGATCATCGTCATCGGCTCGGCGCTCGGCTTCCAGCATATCGGCGGCTATATCCCCTGCGCGCTCTGCCTGGAGCAGCGCCAGCCCTATTATTACGGCATTCCCGTCGCGATCGTCGCGGCATTGACGGCCGCCGCCCGCATGCCTTCCTGGATCACCCGCACGCTGCTGGCCATCGCCGGCCTCATGATGGTGGTCGGCGGCGGCATCGGCGTCTACCATGCCGGCGTCGAATGGCACTTCTGGGCAGGTCCCACGACCTGCTCCACCTCGGCCAGCAGTATGACACAGAATGCCGGCGACCTCTTGAACGAACTCAGCACCATCAAGGGCCCCTCCTGCACGGAAGCGGCGCTGCGCGTCCTCGGCATCTCGATGGCGGGCTGGAACGTGGTCGCCAGCGTGATTCTCGCGGCGATTGCTTTCGTTGGTGTGAAAAAGGCTGGATGATCTCGGGCAGAGGCCGCAATCTCTCATATGCCGCGCCTCTGATATCCCCCTCTGTCAGCTACGCTGACATCTCCCCCACAAGGAGGGAGATGGGTAACCCATAGTACTCTCGTGCCTCAAGCCAACATCGAACCTGCTGAAATTGAGGTTTATTGTTTTACGGACGACAAACGGCGTCCTCCCAACGATCTCCCCCCTTGTGGGGGAGATGTCACGTTAGTGACAGAGGGGGGTGCCGCACTCTCTACGAACTCGATCGCCGATGAGACGGTCCATCCATTACGGCTGCAGCTCCGTATCCCAGTAGAGATAGTCGAGCCAACTATCGTGCAGATAGTTCGGCGGGAACAGGCGGCCGTTATTGTGCAGGTCCTGCACGGTCGGCTGATAGGGTTTCTGCGCCGGGAACATGCCCGCCTGCTTCGGCAGCTTGCTGCCCTTGCGCAGGTTGCACGGCGAGCAGGCCGCCACGACGTTTTCCCAGGTCGTCTCGCCGCCATGGGCGCGCGGGATGACATGGTCGAAGGTCAGGTCGTCATGGGTGCCGCAATACTGGCACTCGAACCGGTCGCGCAGGAAGACGTTGAACCGGGTAAAGGCCGGATTGCGGGACGGCTGAACGTAAGTCTTGAGGCAGACAACGCTCGGCAGCCGCATCGAGAAGCTCGGCGACGATACGCACTGATCGTATTCGGCGATGATATTCACACGGTCAAGGAAAACCGCCTTGATCGCGTCCTGCCAGGACCAAAGCGACAAGGGGTAATAACTCAGCGGTCTGTAGTCAGCGTTCAGAACGAGCGCTGGCAGGGACTGCGGGGAGACTGCAATCGTCAAGGAACCCTCCTGATCGATTCGGCATCTGCACCTGTATATTAGGCCGGTTGTTACAGGATTGTGAAGTCCAATAAATTCAGTGCAAAGAGGCGAATCCAAGGAATTCGCCGATTAAACTATAGGCAGCGCTTCTCGCCGGGTTTTCGCGGCATAGTAAGCCCAAAAAAGACGGGCCGCGACCGAACGCCAGGGCGCCCAGACCGCCGCTTCCCTAGCTAAGAACTTCGGCAAGGGCCTGATCTCATGGCCGAACGCCATTCCGACGGCCGCCTGCAGGGCGACATCCCCGACCGGGAACACATCTGCGTGACCGCCGCAGAACATCAGGTAGACCTCGGCCGTCCACGGCCCTATCCCCTTGATCGACGTCAGTTCGGACAGCGCCTTTTCCGGGCGATTGGTGCTCAACGAATGCAGATCGATTCGGCCTTCGACCACGGCATCGGCAACACGCGCCAGCGTATCCGCCTTGATTCGCGACAGGCCGAAAACCCGCCAGGCATCCGGCTCCAGCCCGGCATAGGCCTCGGCCGTCACCCGGCCGAGCCTCGCCATCATCCGTCCCCAGATCGCGTCGGCGCTTGCCCGCGATACAACCTGCGAGACGATGATATGGGCCAGCCCCTCGAAGCCCGGTTCGCGCAGACGCAGCGGCACCGGGCCGGCTTCGAAGATAATCTGCCGGAGGCGCGGGTCGAGCTCGACCAGTGCCGCCAGTCCTTGCCTGATATCGTCTTCATCGCGAATGATGTGCATGGCGGCTCATGGTCCGGGATTAAAATTCGTGGCAGAAGAAAGCATGATCGCGATTCCCCGTCAAAAGCCGAGATTCCGCTTCGCGCCGAGCCCGAATGGTCCGCTGCATCTCGGCCATGCGCTGTCCGCGATCCTCAACCACGACATGGCGATCAAGGCCGGCGGCGATTTTCTCCTGCGCATCGAGGACATAGATCAGGCCCGCTGTACACCCGATTTCGAAGCGGGGATTTTTGCCGACCTCACCTGGCTCGGACTTGCCTGGGAAGAACCGGTGCGCCGGCAGTCCGAGCATTTCCCGGCCTACCAGAACGCCCTGCAGTCGCTGATCGACCGCGGCCTCGTCTACCCTGCTTTCCTGACGCGCGGCGAGGTGAAGGCGCGGGTCGCGGCGGGTGAGGCAAGCGGCAAGCCCTGGCCGCGCGATCCGGACGGCACGCCGCTCTATCCGCCCGACGACCGTAAGCGCAGCCCGGAGGAGCGGCAGCGATTGCTGGATGCCGACCTCAAGCACGCCTGGCGGCTCGACATGGAAAAGGCCATCGCCGAGTTCGGCCTGCCGCTCCATTGGCACGAAAGCGGCGATGGCGAGACGGGCGACATCCTTGCCGATCCCGCCGCCTGGGGCGACGTCGTGCTGTCGCGCTCCGATGCGCCGTCGAGCTATCATCTGTCCGTGGTCGTCGACGACGCGGCACAGGGCATCACCCATGTCGTGCGCGGCCTCGACCTCTTCCACGCCACCTCGATCCATCGCCTGTTGCAAAGCCTGCTCGGCCTGCCGCAGCCGCTCTACCACCATCACCGGCTGATTTCCGGCGATGACGGCCGCAAGCTGTCGAAGAGCCAGGGCGACACCGGCATTGCCGATTGGCGCCGGCAGGGCTTGTCACCTGCGCAGCTTCGCGGCCGCATCGGCCTCTGATTGCTGCTTGGCGGCTTCTTCGCTGTCGGCTCGCGGACTGGCCGCCTTGCCGAAAAGCAGTCGCCGCACCTTGAACTTCATCAGCGCCGCATTGATCTCCGCGCCCATGATGAAGATCACCGCGAGCATATAGAGGAAGATGAGCACGATCATCACCGAGGCAAGGCCCGCATAGGTGGCGGTGTAGTTGGCGAAGGTCGAGAGATAATAGGCAAACAGCAGCGCGCCGACCGACCAGAAGACCAGGGTCAGGAACACGCCGGGGATAACGTCGAAAAACCGCCGCCGACCGGCCGCCAGCCACAGATGCAGGATCAACAGCCCCGCCACCAGCAGGAAGATGGTTCCGTAGATCCGCCAGCTGAAAACGACATCGAGGATATCGGCAAGCCCCGGCAGCCATTGCCGGGTATAATTCAACGCCAGCGGCACGGCGACCAGCAGGATGCTCAGCAGCGCGAAGATCAGAACCGCGATCAGCACATAACCGAGGCTGGCAAGGCGATTGAAATACCACGGCCGCGTTTCCGGCACGCGATAGGCGCGGTTGAGCGAGATGCGCAGCGCCTCGACACCATTGGAGGCGAAGTAGGCCGCCGCCAGCACCGAGATCGTCAGCAGCCCGCCGCGCGGAATGGTCAGCACCTGCACGACCTGATCGGCCAACGGCTTGGCGATCGCTTCCGGCCAGGTGTCGAAGATCAGATGCACCGCGGTCGAGGAGAACTGGCTGGCGCCGAGGAAGCTCGCGAGCGCGGTGCCGAAGATCAGGAACGGGAAAACCGCCAGCAGCGTCGAAAGCGCGACATGGCTTGCCATGGCGAACCCGTCGTCCTCGACGAAATGGAACACTGCATCGTAGACGACCTTGTAAAGCGCACGAACGAATGTCGGCATTCCATCTCCGCTTGAACCCGGTCCTCATCCACCGGTTGTCGATTGTGTCGGGGCCCTGAATATGGGAAACGACTCCGACTTTGTACAGGAATCATTCTCCATGGCAGATCAACGCACCATCATCGTGACGGGTTGCTCTTCCGGCATCGGCGCTTACTGCGCCAGGACGCTGAAGGCCGATGGCTGGCGTGTTTTCGCGACCGTGCGCAAGGAGGCGGACCTCGGCCCGCTCGAAGCCGACGGCATCGAAACGCTGCTGATGGACTACTCCCGCCCGGAGACCATCTCGGCCCTGGTCGCGACCGTGCGCGAACGGACCGGTGGCCGCATCGACGCCCTGTTCAACAACGGCGCCTACGGCCAGCCGGGCGCGGTCGAGGACCTTTCCACGGATGTGCTGCGCGAACAGTTCGAAGCCAATTTCTTTGGCTGGCACGAACTGACGCGGCAGGTGATCCCGCTGATGCGCGCCCGAGGTCAGGGCCGCATCGTCAATTGCTCTTCCATCCTCGGCCTCATCCCCTATCGCTTCCGTGGCGCCTACACGGCCTCGAAATTCGCACTGGAGGGCCTGACGATCACGCTCAGGATGGAGCTGCAGGATAGCGGCATCCATGTCAGCCTGATCGAGCCCGGCCCGATCGCCACGCGCTTCACCGCCAATGCACTCGCCAAGATCGAGGAACATATCGATCTCGAACATTCGGCCCATGCCGTCGAATACCGGCGGCAACTGGCGCGGCTGAATGGCACAGGCCCGGTCAACAAGCACAAATTGGAACCCGAAGCCGTCTATGACGTGTTAAAATCCGCCTTGAATGCGAAAAATCCGCGTCCGCACTATCTCGTGACCACCCCTGCCAAGCAGGGCGTTCTTCTGAAAAGGCTGTTGCCGGCTAACCTTTTCTATCGTTTGATGCGCCGGCTGGATTGAAGACGGGGACGGAGGAGCCATGTCCACATTTACCTATATCGCCGCCATCATCGTCATGGGCCTCGTCGTGATCGTTCTTGTCCGCGGCCTGTTCAACATGATGAAGGGTGACAACCCCAATCTCTCCAACCGGCTGATGCAGCTTCGCGTGCTGTTGCAGGCGGTCGCCGTCATCCTGATCATGCTGACGCTGTGGCTGACCGGCGGCGGCCGGCCTGCCTGATTGCGGGATCAAGATGGTCAAACTCAACAAGATCTACACCAAGACCGGTGATGACGGCACCACCGGCCTCGTCGCCGGGCCGCGCCGGCTAAAGCACGATCTGCGCGTCGAATCCTACGGCACGATCGACGAAACCAACTCCGCGATCGGCGTCGCCCGGCTTCATACCGCCGATATGCCCGATCTCGACGCCATGCTGATGCGTATCCAGAACGACCTGTTCGATCTCGGCGCCGACCTCTCGGCGCCGGAAACGGATGAGCCGCTTGCCTATGAGCCGCTGCGCATCATCGACAATCAGGTGTCGCGCATCGAACATGATATCGATGCTCTCAATGCCGGTCTCCAACCGCTGAATTCCTTCGTCCTGCCCGCCGGCAGCCCCGCCTCCGCCCATCTCCACCTCGCCCGCACCATCGCGCGGCGCGCCGAGCGGCTGATGGTGGCCCTGTCGCGCACCGAGGGCGAACGCGTCAGCCCGGCTGCGTTGAAATACGTCAACCGCCTCTCGGACTTCCTGTTTGTCGCCGCGCGCCATGCCAATGATCGCGGGCGCGCCGATGTGCTCTGGGTTCCCGGCAAGAATCGGTAGCGAGACAAATTATGTCCGGCGACAGCCGATTGTATTGACGTTAACGTAAACGTTATTTACACCCTGAAGCAATTTACCTGTCTGCGGCATGGAAGCGTTGTAATTGGGAAAAAAACGCGTATCCATGTCGCCATTCGACAAACGGAGCGGCGCTGAACAGGTCATGTTCTGGAGCGCAGTGTTGAAGGAAGGACCCCATGAAGATTCTCGTCCCCGTGAAGCGGGTAGTTGATTACAACGTGAAGATCCGCGTGAAGCCGGATGGTACGGGCGTCGAGCTCACCAACGTCAAGATGTCGATGAACCCGTTCGACGAGATATCGGTTGAGGAAGCACTGCGGCTGAAGGAAGCCGGCAAGGCCGAGGAAGTCGTGGTCGTATCGATCGGGCCTGCCAAGGCTGAAGAGACACTGCGCACCGCGCTCGCCATGGGCGCCGACCGGGCGATCCTGGTCGAGACCGACGATGCCGTCGAACCGCTTGCCGTCGCCAAGATCCTCAAGGGTGTGGCGGATGCCGAACAGCCCGGCCTGATCATCGTCGGCAAGCAGGCGATCGATGACGACAGCAACCAGACCGGCCAGATGCTGGCAGCCCTGCTCGGCTCGGCACAGGCGACCTTCGCCTCGAAGATCGAGATCGGTGACGGCAAGGCAACCGTGACCCGCGAAGTCGACGGCGGCCTGCAGACCATCCAGATCAAGCTTCCGGCGGTTGTCACCACGGATCTGCGCCTCAACGAGCCGCGCTATGCCTCGCTGCCGAACATCATGAAGGCGAAGAAGAAGCCGCTCGACAAGAAGTCGCCGGCCGACTTCAGCGTCTCGACCGCGCCGCGCCTGAAGGTGCTGAAGACGGAAGAGCCGTCCGGCCGCAAGGCGGGCGTCAAGGTGGGTTCGGTCGCCGAACTCGTCGAGAAGCTGAAGACAGAAGCCGGCGTGCTTTAAGGACAGGAAAGGATAACACCTATGGCCATTCTTCTTCTGGCTGACCACGACAATACCAGCCTTTCCGACCAGACCGCCAAGACGCTGACGGCTGCCGCCAAGATTGGTGGCGACGTGCATATCCTCGTCGCCGGCAAGGGCGCCAAGGCTGCTGCCGATGCCGCTGCCAAGCTCGCCGGCGTCTCCAAGGTGCTGCTTGCCGAAAGCGACGAGCTGGCCAACAATCTCGCCGAACCGCTGGCCGATCTGATCGTGTCGCTGGCCGCCGGCTACGACACCATCATCACGGCCGCCACCTCGGTCGGCAAGAACGTGCTGCCGCGTGTTGCGGCCCTGCTCGACGTCGCCCAGATCTCGGAAATCATCGACGTCGTCTCGTCCGACACCTTCAAGCGCCCGATCTATGCCGGCAACGCCATCCAGACGGTGCAGTCGAGCGATGCGAAGAAGGTGATCACCGTTCGCACGGCGTCCTTCGCGTCCGCCCCGGAAGGCGGCTCCGCTGCCGTCGAGGCGATCGCGGCCGTTGCCAATCCCGGCCTTTCCAGCTTCGTCAGTGATGCGCTGTCCTCATCCGACCGTCCGGAACTGACATCCGCGAAGATCATCATCTCCGGTGGCCGTGCGCTCGGCTCGGCGGAGAAGTTCCGCGAAGTCATCCTTCCCGTCGCCGACAAGCTCGGTGCCGCCGTCGGCGCATCGCGCGCGGCCGTCGACGCCGGCTACGCGCCGAACGACTGGCAGGTCGGTCAGACCGGCAAGGTGGTCGCTCCGCAACTCTACATCGCCTGCGGCATTTCCGGCGCCATCCAGCATCTCGCCGGCATGAAGGATTCGAAGGTCATCGTCGCCATCAACAAGGACGAGGAGGCACCGATCTTCCAGATCGCCGACTATGGCCTCGTCGCCGATCTCTTCGAGGCCCTGCCGGAACTCGAAAAGGCGCTCTGATCGCGCGTCTTGGTCTCTTTCGCAGTTGCGAAAGACTGGAAAATTGTCCTTTATGGGTCTATCAATCTTGCCGGGCTAGAAATAGTCCGGCAAATTTATGACGAATAGCATGGCGCGCCGCCAAGAACGCGCCGCCGGGGGAGTTGGCAATGAGTTCGCTGAAGACGATCGGTATTATCGGAGCGGGCCAGATGGGCTGCGGCATTGCCCACGTATCCGCCGTGGCCGGTTATAAGGTGCACATCTACGATCTGTCGCAGGATCGCATCGAGAGCGGCCTTGCCACCATCAACGGCAACCTTGCCCGCCAGGTCTCCTCCGGCAAGATGACCGACGAGGAGCGCAAGGCGGCGCTGTCGCTGATATCGGGCTCCTCCGACCTCAACGATCTCGCCCAGGTCGACCTCGCCATCGAGGCCGCAACCGAGGACGAAAGCGTCAAGCGCAAGATCTATGCCCAGATTTGTCCGATCCTGAAGCCCGAGGCGATCCTCGCCACCAACACGTCGTCGCTATCGATCACCCGCCTCGCCTCCGCGACCGACCGGCCGGAACGCTTCATGGGCATTCACTTCATGAACCCGGTGCCGGTGATGAAGCTGGTCGAACTGGTGCGCGGCATCGCCACCGAGGAATCGACCTTCTCCGCCGCCAAGGAATATGTCAGCTCGCTGGAAAAGACGATCACGGTGGCCGAAGACTTCCCGGCCTTCATCGTCAACCGCATCCTGCTGCCGATGATCAACGAGGCGATCTACACGCTTTACGAAGGCGTCGGCACCGTCGATGCCATCGACACCGCCATGAAGCTCGGCGCCAATCACCCGATGGGCCCGCTGCAGCTTGCCGATTTCATCGGCCTCGACACCTGCCTGTCGATCATGCAGGTGCTGCATGACGGCCTGGCGGATTCGAAATACCGCCCCTGCCCGCTGCTGGTGAAATATGTCGAAGCCGGCTGGCTCGGCCGCAAGTCCGGCCGCGGCTTCTATGACTATCGCGGCGAAGTGCCGGTTCCGACACGGTAACTTTTGCGGTGACCTCCGAGCCGACCCTCCTGGTTCGAGGCCCTACCGCCGCCGCTACGCTCTGGCGCCAGCGCACCTCACCATGAGGGCGGGACAAAGCCATCCGCCAACCGAACGGATGGTGTTGAAAATGGCGGAAATTTCATCAAGCGTAATAGGTTAGCCCTCACCCTGAGGTGGGAGCGCAGCGACCCTCGAAGGGCGAGGGCGGACGATCGAGCAACCAGACCGCTCAAATCCCCACCGCAGCCTTGATCAGCTTCTTCGCATCATCGCTGTCCCAGGCCGCCGGGCCGTTCATGGCCGAAACGAGGCAACCCTTGCCGTCGATCAGCAGCGTCACCGGCAGGCCGAAGGCCAATCCCTGTTTCTTCAGCGTGTTGAAGACACCCATGGTGCTGTCGCGATAGTAGCCGAGCGTGTCTATCCCGTAATCGGTGCGGAACGCTTTCGGCTTCTCATCGTCGCCGGTGTCGATATTGACGGCGACGACCTCGAACTTGTCGTTGCCCATGCTCTTCTCCAGCGCGTTCAAGGCCGGCATTTCCTCGCGGCAGGGCACGCACCAGGTCGCCCAGACATTGAGCAGCAGCGTCTTGCCGGAGAAATTGCCGATCGACAGCGGCTGGCCGTCCGGCCCCTTGAAGGCAACGCTCTGCAACGAGATCGGCGTCTGCGGCGCGGCCATGGCGGCGACTTGTCCCTTGGTGAAGGGCGTCAAGGCCGCGGCGCGATCCTTGGCCGCTTCGCATTGCCCGGAGGAGGCCGTTTCACCAATACCATTGCCATACCCCGCCTCCTTCACGTATACCGCTGCCGCACCGGCGACGACCCCGGCGACGGCGGCAAATAGGACAAGTTTCACGGACGGCAGACCAAACGGCTTCTTCGCTGTCATTACATTCTCCAGGTAGGCATCTCATGGCTGACGGCACGGACACCAAATCCTCCAACCAGATGTGGGGCGGACGTTTCGCCTCCGGCCCCGCGGCAATCATGGAGGAGATAAATGCATCGATCGGTTTCGACAAGAAGCTGTTTGCGCAGGATATCCGCGGCTCCATCGCCCATGCCACCATGCTTGCCCATCAGGGCATCATTTCAACCGAGGATAAAGACAAGATCGTTCACGGGCTGAACACGATCCTGTCAGAGATCGAAGCCGGCAATTTCGAATTCTCCCGCCGCCTCGAAGACATCCATATGAACGTCGAGGCACGGCTCGCGGCCCTGATCGGCCCCGCCGCCGGACGGCTGCACACGGCCCGTTCGCGCAACGACCAGGTGGCGCTCGATTTCCGCCTCTGGGTCAAGGAAGAGCTGCAGAAATGCGAGCAGGCGCTGACCGGCCTGATCGCCGCCTTCCTCGACCGCGCCGAAGAGCACGCCGACACAGTCATGCCCGGCTTCACCCATCTGCAGACGGCGCAGCCGGTCACCTTCGGCCATCATTGCATGGCCTATGTCGAGATGTTCGGCCGCGACCGTTCGCGCGTGCGCCATGCCATCGAGCACATGGACGAATCGCCGATCGGCGCCGCCGCCCTTGCCGGCACAGGCTTCCCGATCGACCGTCACATGACGGCCAAGGCGCTCGGCTTCCGCGAGCCGACCCGCAATTCGATCGACACCGTCTCCGACCGTGACTTCGCCATCGAATTCCTGTCGATCGCCGCCATCGCCGGCATGCACCTGTCGCGGCTTGCCGAGGAAATCGTCATCTGGTCGACGCCGCAATTCGGCTTCGTGCGCCTGTCCGACGCCTTCTCCACCGGCTCCTCGATCATGCCGCAGAAGAAGAACCCGGATGCGGCCGAACTGGTGCGCGCCAAGACCGGCCGCATCAACGGCTCGCTGGTCGCCCTGCTGACCATCATGAAGGGCCTGCCGCTCGCCTATTCCAAGGACATGCAGGAAGACAAGGAACAGGTCTTCGACGCCGCCGAAAGCCTGGAACTGGCGATTGCCGCCATGACCGGCATGGTGCGCGACATGACGATCAACGCCGCCCGCATGAAGGCCGCCGCCGGCTCCGGCTATTCGACCGCGACCGACCTTGCCGACTGGCTGGTGCGCGAGGCGGGCCTGCCCTTCCGCGACGCCCATCACGTCACCGGCCGCGCCGTGGCGCTCGCCGAGAGCAAGTCCTGCGATCTCGCCGAACTGTCGCTGGAAGAATTGCAGGCGATCCACCCGGCGATCACCGCGAAGATCTTCGACGTTCTGACCGTCGAGGCCTCGGTCGCCAGCCGCAAGAGCTTCGGCGGCACGGCGCCGTCGGAAGTGCGCAAGCAGATCGCCTTCTGGCGTGCCCGCAACTGAGACAATCGCCGAAAACCACATTCTAACAATCAGGGTGCACAAGGCGCGGAAACTTCGCTATGAAGGATTGCTTTCGCGTTTGCCGCCCAAGAGGATTTCGATGCAGATCAACATGCCGCATATCATCCGCCTGACCGTCGTCCTTTCGGTCATCGGCCTTGCCGTCGTCGGATGTGGCCGCAAGGGCGATCTCGATCCGCCGAGCGCTGCGGCGACCAAGGGCGGCGACGTCTCCAAGCCGACGAAACAGCCGGGCACCGAGGACAAGAAGTTCCTCCTCGATCCGCTTCTCTAAGCAGGCCGCGACCGTGAACCATTTTCAGTACCGCGACGGCATTCTTTACGCCGAGGACGTTCCCGTTCCCGAGATCGCCAAGGCGGTCGGAACGCCTTTCTACGTCTATTCGACAGCGACGCTCGAGCGGCACTACCGCGTCTTTTCCGAAGCCTTCAGCGATGTCGACGCCATGGTCTGCTACGCGATGAAGGCCAATTCCAACCAGGCGGTGCTGAAGACGCTCGGCAGTCTCGGCGCCGGCGTCGATGTCGTATCCGTCGGCGAGCTGCATCGCGCCCTGGCCGCCGGCATCCCGGCGAACCGCATCATGTTCTCCGGCGTCGGCAAGACCGCGCAGGAAATGGATGTCGCGCTCGAAGCCGGCATCTACTGCTTCAACGTCGAATCCGAACCGGAACTGGAAGTGCTGAACCAGCGCGCCGTCCGCGCCGGCAAGATCGCCCCCGTGTCCTTCCGCATCAATCCCGACGTCGACGCCCGCACCCATGCGAAGATCTCGACCGGCAAGAAGGAAAACAAGTTCGGCATTTCCTGGGAGCGCGCCCGCGCCGTCTATGCCCGCGCCGCCACTCTGCCCGGTATCGACGCCACCGGCATCGACATGCATATCGGCAGCCAGATCACCGAGTTGCAGCCCTTCGAGGATGCCTTCAAGCTGCTGCGCGAACTCGTCGAGACACTGCGCGGCGACGGCCATGACATCCATCATGTCGATATCGGCGGCGGCCTCGGCATCCCCTACCGCGACGACAACACGCCGCCGCCGCTGCCGGACGCCTATGCCCATATCGTCAAGGACCAGCTTCGTGGCCTGAACTGCAAGATCGTCACCGAGCCCGGCCGTCTGATCGTCGGCAATGCCGGCATCCTGGTGACGGAAGTCATCTATGTGAAGGACGGCGGCAACAAGAGCTTCGTCATTGTCGATGCCGCCATGAACGACCTGATCCGCCCGACGCTCTACGAGGCCTATCACGAGATCCGTCCTGTCGAGATCACCGCCGCCAATGCGCCGCGCATCAAGGCCGATGTCGTCGGCCCGGTCTGCGAAACCGGCGATTATCTGGCGCTCGACCGTGAAATGGCGATGCCGAAGCCCGGCGATCTGCTTGCCGTCAACTCCGGCGGAGCCTATGGCGCGGTCCAGGCCGGCACCTATAACAGCCGGCTTCTGGTGCCCGAAGTGCTGGTCAAGGGCGGCGATTTCCACGTCATTCGTCCGCGCCGCACCTATGAAGAGCTGATCGGCCTCGATTCGATTCCGGCCTGGCTCAGCGCATAACCCCGAAAATCGGAATCGATTTTCCGATAGGATTATCCGCCGGCTTAACCGAACGACTTGATCACGTTTAAGCGAAATCCGATGAAAAAGTGGCCTTTCCCGCCGCTTGCCCTCGTCTTCGCCACAAAGAATGTTATCTTTCCTTGAAGGGCGCTGCGCCGGGCGCCCCAAGCTTGGGCGTGTGAGACGCCCCACCATTTCCAATGGGCAGATAGCCATCAACGTCAGATCGGGGAGAAAACCGGACCGATGACCAGCCCCAGCAACCCGAAGAAGGGCGCTTTCGCCAGCCGTCCGGCGCTGGCGCGGATGGTTGCGGTCAAACGTCTCTTCGCGCGGCTTGTATTGGTCTCCGAGCAGATCCTGCCCCTAGTGCTGCTGCCGCTGTCGATCCTTGCCCTTTTCGTCTCGGCAGCCTGGTTCGGCATTTTCCGTATCGCGCCGGATATGCTGCGCCTTGTTCTGCTGGCTGCTTTCGCGATCGCCTTCGCCGCCGCCTGCTTCCCCTTCCGTCGATTGCGCTGGCCAACGGTCGGCGAGGCCGACCGGATGCTGGAGGAACGCAACGGCCTTCCCCATCAGCCGGTCGCCGTGCAGGAAGACGAGCCGGCTTTCGACACGCCCTTTGCCCGGGCGCTGTGGCGGGAGCACCAGACCCGCATGGCGGCGCGCATCGCCGCCCTGGACGCCGGCCTGCCGCGGCCGGATATCGCCCGGTACGACCGCTTCGCGCTGCGCACCATTCCGGCGCTGCTGCTGGTGACTGCCTTCAGCTTCTCCATGTCCAATAGCGGCGGCTCGTTGAGCGATGCCTTCATCGCCCCGGCCGTCACGTCGAACAATCCGGATGTCCGCGTCGATGCCTGGGTGACGCCGCCCTATTACACCGGCGAAGCGCCGGTCTATCTGACCGGCAATGCCGCCAACACCGGCGACAGCGTCAACGTCCCGCAATTCTCCGAGCTCACCGTGCGCGTCACCGGCGCCTCCACGGATGAGAAAGTGCTGTTCCAGGCCGCCGGCAGCGACACGCGCGCCGCGATCCCCGAACAGGTCGCGGACGCCGGCAGGCAGGGGCCGGCAAACGGCAACGCGCCCGTCCCCGCCGCCCTGCCCGTCTCCGATACCGCCTCGCCGCCCGCGGCCGGCGCGGAGGCGATGGTTGCACGCACCCATGTGCTGAAGCTCGAAAAAGGCGGCAAGCTGACGGTCAACGGCAAGTCCTGGTCTTTCAATGTGGTCGCCGACAGGCCGCCGGAAATCACCTTTGACGGCATACCGCACGCCACCTCCAACGGCGCGCTCGAAATCGGCTTCAAGGTGAAGGACGATTATGGCGTCGAGGAAGCCCACGCCGAGATCGCGCCCGTCGATGCCGATCCGCAGGCCACGCCGCTCTATGGCCTGCCGGAATACAAGCTGGAAATCCCGCGGCGCGACCGCCGTGACGGCAAGGGGCTGGCGAACCACGATCTGACGCAGGACCCGCTTGCCGGCAAGCAGGTACGCATCACCCTCGTCGCGCGCGACGGCGCCGGCCAGACCGGTCGCAGCGCACCCTATGAGATGACGCTGCCCTCGCGCAATTTCAACCAGCCGCTTGCCGCCGCTGTCGTCGAGGAACGCCAGGTTTTCGCGCTCGATACCCGCAAGATGCCGGAGGCGATCGAGCTTAACAAATCGCTGACGATCCGGCCGGACGAAACGATCCCCGATCTCGGCAATTACCTGGTGATCAAATCGGCGCTGGCGCGCATGAAGCTTGCCAGCGGCGATGCCGCGCTGAAGGATACCGCCGACTATCTCTGGCAGATCGCGCTCGGTATGGAAGATTCGCAGCTCACCGACGCGGAGAAGGCGCTCCGCGACGCACAGCAGAAGCTCTCCGAAGCCCTGCAGCGCAATGCGCCCGACGCGGAAATCAAGAAGCTGATGGACGAACTGCGCAAGGCGATGAACGATTATATGAAGGAGCTCGCCGAGCGCATGAAGAACATGCCGGCGCAGCCCAACCAGAAGTCAGCCAATATCCTTCGCCAGCAGGATCTGCAGCGGATGATGGACCAGATCGAAAATCTCGCCCGCTCCGGCAACCGCCAGGCGGCGCAGCAGATGCTGTCCGAGCTGCAGCAGATGATGAACAGCCTGCAGGCAGGCCGCCCGCAGCGCGACCAGAACCAACAGCAGGGCGAAGCAAACGACAAGATGCGCCAGCAGATGGACAAGCTCGGCCGCATCCTGCGCGACCAGCAGAAGCTGATGGATCAGACCTTCAAGCTCGATCAGGCCATGCGCGACCGCATGCAGCGCGGCGATTCCAACGAAGACGGCGACGACGCGCTGAACCAGCCCATGCCGGGTCTGGACGATCCGCAGCAGCCGAATATGGGGCAGCAGGATCAGGGCCAGCAGAACCAGCAACAGGGTCAGAATCAGCAAGGCCAGCAACCGGGCCAGAAGCAGGGCGACAACCAGACGGACGGCATGACCGCCGACCAGTTGCGCGATGCGCTGAAGCAATTGCGCCAGCAGCAGGATGATCTCGGAAAACAGCTCGGTGAGCTGCAAAAGGAACTCGGCTCCATGGGCATGAAGCCGAACCAGAATTACGGCAAGGCGCAGCAAGAGATGAAGGGTGCGGCCGGCGAGCTCGGCCAGGGCAATGGCGAGACCGCCGTGCAAGGCCAGGGCCGTGCGCTCGACGCGCTGCGCAAGGGCACGCGCGACATGATGAACCAGTTGATGGCGCAGATGCAACAGCAGCAGGGACAAGGCCAGGGCCAGCAGCAGGGCCAGGTCGGCCAGGGCAACCAGAACGGCCGCGATCCGCTCGGCCGTCTGCGTGATGGCCCTAACCAGTTTAACGATACGAACGAGAACAAAATACCGAAGATCATCGACGCGCAGCGCGCCCGTGAAATTCTCGACGCCATCCGCGAGCGCCTGAGCAACAATCCGTCACTGTCCGACGAACGGAATTATCTGGAGCGCCTGCTCGATATGAGGCAGTAGGCTCGCGCCGCCTTCGCCATCATGGGCGAAGGTCCTCCTTGGACAAGATCGATCAAGCCGCCAGGGCGCGGGCGACCGCCTTGCGGATATCAGGCAGGGCGAAGGGTTTTGAAACGACATCGACGATCTTTTCCATGAGGTCGTCGGCGCGTTCGCGCTGCTCGGCATAGCCGGTCATCAGCAGGATCTTCATGCCGGGGCAAGCCGAGGCCGCCTGGTGCGCCAGCTCGATGCCGTCCATCACCGGCATGCGGATATCGGAGAGCAGCAGGTCGTAGCCGCCCTGCTTCAGTTTTTCCAGACCTTCGGCGCCGTCGGCCGCCTCTTCGGTCTCGTGGCCATCCAGGCGCAGGGCCCGGGCGACAAAGGTGCGAAGAGAGTCCTCGTCTTCCGTGATCAGAATTCTTGCCATGGTCTATGCTCCGTGGTCCGTCATGTTCCGCGACCGAAATCACCAGAATTCCGTTTGCGATCGGTAAACGACGGTAGTGCGATCCTGCCCCGTGGTTAACGGTTCGTCATCGCTGGAGCATATTGGGACAGCTTGGCGGAGCGCCGGATTAGCCTGGAATCGGCGCCTGATGCGCGAAATTATTCGTCGGCGTCGCCGGTAACAACCCCCACGAAGGGCAGTTCGCGGAAGGCATAGGCAACGTCCATGCCATAGCCGACGACGAAATAATCCGGGCATTCGAAACCGACATAATCGGCCTCCAGCTCTTCCTGGCGCTTCACGCTCTTGTCGAGCAGCACGGCAAGCGAGACGTTGCGGGCGCCGCGCTCATAGAGCAGTTCCTTGGCGAAACGCAGGGTCCGGCCGGATTCCAGGATATCGTCGACCAGCAGCACGTCGCGATCCCTGACGTCGCTGTCGATGTCCTTGACGATGCGAACGCCCTGGGACACCGTGCCCGCGCCGTAGCTCGAGAGCGTGATGAATTCGACCTCCGGTGCGAGCCCCGTCTCATGCAGCGCACGCAGCAGGTCGGCGGCGAAGATGAACGAGCCCTTGAGAACGGCGATGACAAGGAGATCTTTCGTCGGCCCGCTGGCGATCTGCTGTGCCAACGCCTTGTTACGCTCGGCGATTTGCTCGGCGGTGAAAAGCGGCTCGATATTCTTCCCGCGTACGACAGGCATTGATTGGCATGCTCCATGGCTGTGCTGCGGCGCTTGTCCGCTGATCAAGCTCTAGCCCGTAGCACAATCACGGAGGCCGACACACCCCCTAAGGCATGAAGGAAAGCCGAACATCCGGCGTTTTTCCACCGGGATGCTGCAATCGCGTGGAAAAACCGCGGCTCTCATGCGGTCCGATCCGGTCCACGGGCGAGTTCACCACGACGCTCGTCAGCAACTGAGCGCCGGAGAAGATATCGGCGCGCACCGGCGGCACCGTGAGCGTGGCGCCGGTCTCATTCTCGATGATGCCGTTGACGGTGAGCACCCGCATGCCGTTCTCGTCGCGCGGCGTCAGAGTCACATGGGTAAATTGCAGCGGCTCGGAGGTTGCCTGCGCCGGCGTGCCGGACAATCCGGAGAAGCCGCCGGCAAGGCCGAAAACCAGGAGGGCCAGTGCCGCGATCAGCGCCACGAAGCTGCGCCGCGACGCCCGCTGCAGCCAACCCTCGGCAAGGTGCAGGCCGGCGGTCACATGAACGAGAATACCGCCCGGAGCCGGCCGCAGCTGCGGCCTCGCGCGGGCGCCCTTCTCGTAATTGCTATTGGCGCGGCCGGGAATAACCGTCACGAACTCGGCGTCGACAATATCCGGCTTCGGCCCGAAGCGATGCGCCGGCTGTAAAACCGATCCGCGCTCGGGCGGAAGCAGGTCGTAGACCAGCCCCGCCTGCTGCCGACGGTGGCGAAAAGCGCCCATGACGACCTCCCTTTCCGGTGATCCACATGGTTTCCACGCCCATCTGAATTCTGGGCATTGAAACGAATCCTGCCCAGTCGTAAATTTTAATGGTTAATGCTTCGCAAAGACCGCCATGAATGGGCCGCCTTTCCAGCAAAATTTACCGTCCGTTAACGCTATTGGTTAACAAGTCGCCTGATTGAACGCTACGGAAGACTGGACTGCCCGTTGATCCATTTTGAGAACGTCGGTTTGCGCTATGGCATGGGTCCGGAAATCCTCCGCGACCTGAGCTTCGACATTCCGAAGAAATCGTTCCAGTTCCTGACGGGCCCCTCCGGCGCCGGCAAGACGACCTTGCTGCGCCTGCTCTTCATGTCGCTGCAGCCGACCCGCGGGCTGATCCGCATGTTCGACCGCGAGATATCCTCGATCCCGCGCAACGAGTTGCCGCTGCTGCGCCGCCGCGTCGGCATCGTCTTTCAGGATTTCCGCCTGCTCGACCATCTGACGACCTATGAGAACGTCGCCCTCCCCCTGCGCGTGCGCGGCAAGGACGAAGGCTCCTACCGCACCGACGTGCTGGAATTGTTGAAATGGGTCGGCCTCGGCGAGCGCATCAACGTGCTGCCGCCGGTGCTGTCGGGCGGCGAAAAACAACGCGCCGCCATCGCCCGCGCGCTGATCGACCGTCCCGAGATACTGCTGGCCGACGAGCCGACCGGCAACGTCGATCCGCCGATGGCGCGGCGGCTGCTCAATCTGTTCCTCGAACTCAATCGCCTCGGCACGGCCGTCGTCATCGCCACGCACGACCTTGCCTTGATGGATCAGGTCGAGGCCCGGCGCATGATCTTGTCGGGAGGGCATCTCGATATCTATGACTGAGCCCGCCCCCCGCAGGCGCCCCACCGACACAAGGGCTGCCGGCAACAAGGAAAGACCCCCTGCAACGCCGCCCGAGAAGAGACGGCCGGAGATGCGCGTGCGCCCGACGGGGCCGATCGTGCCGTCTTCCAATATCCAGGGCAATGCGCTGATCGTCGTCATCGCCATCATGGCTTTCCTCGCCTGCCTGACGCTCGGCGCCGTCAGCATGGTGCGCTCGACGGCGGCAAGCTGGGAGAGCCAGATTGCCCGCGAGATCACCATTCAGATCAAGCCGGACGACAATCTCGACATGGAGAAGGCGCTTGTTAGCGCCCGCGATATCGCGCTTGGTTTCGTCGGCACGAAGAGCGGCCAGATCGTCGACGAGGCGGCAACCGCCCGCCTGCTCGAACCCTGGCTCGGCTCCGGCCTCGACCTCAAGGAACTGCCCGTTCCGCGCCTGGTGATCATCACCATCGACGAGACGCACCCGCCGGATTTCGAGGCTATGCGCAGCCTCCTCAAGGGCGAGATTCCGCAGGCGACGCTGGATGACCATCGCACCTGGGTCGACCGGCTGGTCTCGATGGCGCACACAACCGTCCTCATCGGCACCGGCGTCCTGCTGCTGGTCTTCACCGCCATGGTGCTGACCGTGGTCTTCGCCACCCGCGGCGCGCTCTCGGGCAACCGCCACATCGTCGAGGTTCTGCACTTCGTCGGCGCGGAGAGCACCTTCGTCGCCACCGAGTTCCAGAAGCATTTCCTGAAGATCAGCCTGAAGGGCTCGGCCGCCGGCAGCGCGCTTGCCGCCCTGTTCTTCGCCATTGCCGGCCTTCTGCAAAGAAGCACGATCGCCACGCCGCAGACCGACCAGGCGACTGCCCTCTTCGGCACTTTCTCTGTAGGCACTCTCGGCTATCTCGGCATTCTTGCGACCATGATCATCATCGCCTTGCTCACCACGGTCACGGCGCGCTTCACCGTCATGCGCACGATTGACGAGATCGATTTGGTTCGCTCCGACCCCGGAAGGACCGAAAATGTACAAAATTGACGCTTCGATGACTATTTTTTACGGTTCGATGGCCCGTTCCTTGCCGCATTTCGCGTATAGTAACGAATCATGAGCATGGACCTGACGACTCGCAAGGCTGTGAGTTCTCAATCGTTGTGGGAGCGCTTCCACAGCGACAGGCCGGTGCGGCGCAGCTTTTTCCGCCGCTTTCTGCGCTGGGGCGGCTTCGCCTTTGTGTTCTTCGTCGCCATCGTTTTCGGCGGATTCCTGCATTTTGCCGATTCGATCACCACGCTGAAGCCGCCGCTGGAGCCGAAGGCGGATGCGATCATCGTCCTGACCGGCGGCTACCAGCGCATCGACCAGGCCGTGGAGTTGCTGCGCACCGGCGCCGGCAACCGGCTCCTGATCTCCGGCGCGCATCCGACGACCACGCCGTCGCAAATCCGCAAGCTGACGCAGAGCCCCGTCAGCCTCTTCAATTGCTGCGTCGATATCGGCTATGACGCCATCGACACCATCGGCAATGCCCGCGAGGCCGCGAAATGGATCCACGCCAGGGGTTACAAGAGCATATTGGTGGTGACCAACAACTATCATATGCCGCGCAGCCTGGCTGAGCTGAAATATGTCGATCCGGGCACGGACTTCATTCCCTATCCGGTGGTCAATTCCGACCTCAAGACCAAGAACTGGTTCACAGACCCCAATGCGCTGCGCACCATGATCTATGAATATGCCAAGGTTCTTCTCGCCGGCGTCCGCAATCTCACGGGCCTGGGGCGTCCGCTCGGCCTGCGCTCGCAGGAACAGAACGACGATCCGGACTGAGATATCCGGCGGCGCGCGGGCCGACTTTTTATTGACAGCGTAATCGTGTAGGCAAGGCTTCGGATGCCGGTGGAAGCCGGCGTATTGGGAAAGCCTTGATGATCACCCTGCGTTCGATCCTGTTCAATACCGTCTTCTATGCCAACCTGATCATTCGCATGATCGTGCTCACGCCGATCTATTTCTTCATGCCGCGCAAGGCCGCCTATGCGATCCCCAAGGCCTGGGCAAAATCCAGCGTCTGGCTGATGGAAAAGATCGTCGGCACCACTTTCGAGATCGAAGGCCTGGAGAACATCCCCAAGGGCAGCTTCATCTTCGCGCCGAAGCATCAGTCCTTCTGGGATACTTTCGCGCTGCTGCCCTATCTCGACGATCCGGTCTATATCCTGAAGCGCGAGCTGATGTGGATTCCGCTATTCGGCTGGTATGCGAAGAAGCAGCGCATGATCCCCGTCGACCGCAGCGCCCGCGGCAAGGTTATGTTCGATGTCCTGAAGCGCACGCGGGAGGAACTCTCCACCGGCCGCCAGCTCATCATCTATCCCGAGGGAACCCGCCGCCCGCCCGGCGCCGAACCGGTCTACAAATACGGCATCGCCCGCATGTATCGCGACCTGAACATTCCGGTCGTCGCGGTCGCCATGCATCCCGGCCTGTTCTGGCCGCGCCGCACCTTCCGCAAATATCCGGGCCACTTCAAGGTCCGCATCCTGCCGCCGATCCAGCCGGGCATGGATCCCGACGCCTTCTTCGAACGGTTGGTCCAGGAAATCGAGAAGGCAAGCGACGAGCTGCTGGTGGAAACCATCGCCGGCAACCCGCATCTGCCCGTGCCCCCGACCGCCGCGCATCGCCTGGCGGAAATCAGCAAGGCCAAGGTGGCCGCCGCGGCGGTTTAAACTGGACAGCGTCCCCCCAGCGGGGAGAAGGTGGATCAGGACGCTTCCCGCATCCGCTCGATCTCTCCGGCCACCTGTTCCAGCCACTGGTCGCGAATGCCCATCTCGCGCAGATGCGCGAGCGTGTTGAAGACATAGGCATCGTTCGGTCCGGATTGGCCGATCGCCGATTCGACGATATGGGCCGCATCGATGGCGTCCAGCGCACCGGCATATTGCCTGTGGGCGCGGTCGACAATATAGGCGACGGCGGTCACCCGGCGGCCATCGGCAAGGCGGATCGGCAGCGTCTTTTCCAGATAGACATGGGTGACCAGCTCGCGCTCGCGCAGATAGACCATCACCTCGTCCCATTCGGTGGCGGCCACGCGAAACGCCATGCCTCGGCAGGAACCACCGCGATCGAGGCCGAGCACCAGGCCGGGGCTCGTCTCTGTGCCGCGATGGACCCAGGAATGGACGCAAAGGGAACGTCGATAGCCGAAAATCAGCGCCTCTGATTTCTCAACATGGCTAAACCCCGGATTCCACATGAGCGATCCGTAGCCAAATACCCAAAATTCGTCCATATCCAACGCCAAATCATTGTGACCACATCAGTTCAACCATTGGAGAACAACATGGCAGCGTCAAGCCAGAGCGTCACATCCGGCACAGGCAAACGCATATGGTTTGTCGGGCTGGGGCTGATCGTGATCCTCGCCGGCCTTTATGCCGGCGGCTGGTACTACGCGACGACGATGGTGAAGGCGAACGTGCTGAAGGCGCTCGGCCAGCAGAATACCGCCGGCCTCTCGGGCGAATGCACGGACATGGCCTTCAGCGGCTTCCCCTTCTCGATCGGCCTCTCCTGCGCCAAGGTGAGTGTCGATAACCAGGAAAAGGGCATTTCCGCCGCCTTCGACAATCTCCAGGCCTCGGCGCCGGTCTATCAGCCGAACCATATCGGCTGGACGCTGAAATCGCCGGCGGAATTGCGCACCGCGCAAGGCCTGACCGTCTCGGCCGAATGGACCGATCTGCAATCGAACCTCGTCGCCAAGGGCCGGGGCATCGAGCAGAGCCAGACCGTCATCGACGGGCTGAAGGCCGGCATCGTCTCCTCCTTCACCGGCCAGAGCGCCGACGTGACCGCCGCTCATACCGAGCTGCATGCGCGCCAGAACGGCGACGATCTGGAACTGGCGATCGGCATCGAAAACGCCAACGCCACCATCAAGGATTTCCCGCAGGTGCTGCCGACGGCCTCGACAAGCGCCAATATCACGCTCACCGGCAAGGCCGGCATGCTCGACGGCAGCGACGGGAGCGGTCTCCAAGGTACTGCCGGCGTGCTGCATCAGGCTGTCATCGATATCGGCGACGGCCGCGTCATGACCCTATCCGGGCCTTTCAACTTCGACGATCAAGGCTTGCTGTCCGGCCAGTTCAAGCTGGAGATCGATCAGATCGGTCCCTGGGGCGACAGCCTGAAGGCGACGATCCCGGCCGCCAAGAATATCGTCAACACCGCCACCAAGCTGCTGAAGGCGCTCGCCAACGGCGGCGACAAGGTCTCCGTCGACCTCACCGCCGATCACGGCCGCCTCTCCCTCAGCGGCTTCATCCCGCTCGGGAAAATTCCGCCGATTTGAGGATCAGCACCTTCGCCCCAACGGGGAGAAGGCAAAGGAACCTACTTCTTCGCATCCAGCACGTGGCGGCCGAAGTCCGGGGTGTCGACGTCCTGGCCAGCCTCGACGATCGAACGGCGGATGGCGCGGGTGCGGCTGAAAAGTTCGAAGATCTTGTCACCCTCGCCCCAGCGGATCGCCCGCTGCAGGGAGGCGAGATCTTCCGAGAAGCGCGACAGCATTTCCAGAATGGCATCGCGATTGTGCAGGCAGACATCGCGCCACATGGTCGGATCGGAGGCAGCCAATCGCGTGAAGTCGCGGAATCCGGAGGCGGAATATTTGATCACTTCCGATTCCGTCACCGTTTCCAGATCGTCGGCCGTGCCGACAATGTTGTAGGCGATCAGATGCGGCAGGTGCGAGACGATCGCCAGCACCTTGTCGTGATGCTCCGGATCCATTTCGTCCACGCGGGAACCAAGAGCCTCCCAGAAATGCCGGAGTTTCTTGATGGCCGCCTCGTCCGTGCCCGAAATCGGCGTGAAGATGCACCAGCGGCCCTCGAACAGGCCGGCAAAGCCCGCGTCCGGTCCGGACTTTTCCGTGCCCGCCAGCGGGTGGCCTGGAATGAAATGCACGTTGGCCGGCATATGCGGCTGCATCTGCGCGATGACGGACGCCTTGGTCGAGCCGACATCGGTGACGATGGCGCCGGGCTTCAGATACGCGGCAATCTCCTTGGCGACGCTCTCCGAGGCACCGACCGGCACGGAGACGATGACGAGGTCGGCATCCTTGACCGCTTCGGCAGACGACGGCGTATAGCGGTCGCCGAGCTGAAGCTCCTCCGCACGCTTCAACGTTTCCGCGCTGCGCGTCGAGATCACCACTTCCTTGGCAAGACCCAGCCGCTTGATGTCATGGGCGATCGACGAGCCGATCAGGCCGATGCCGATCAGCGCGATGCGGTCGAACTGGACGCCGCTCATGCCTTGCGCCCCATGAATTCGGTCAGTGTCTCGATGACGCCGAGATTGGCCTCTTCCGTGCCGATGCTGATGCGCAGCGAATTCGGGAAGCCGTAGGCACGCACCGCGCGCACGATAAAGCCGCGGCTGGTCAGAAAATCGTCAGCTTCGGCAGCCCGCTTGCCATCGATATCTGGGAAGTGAACGAGAATGAAGTTGGCGACCGACGGCGTCACCTTGAGACCGATCGCTTCGAGCGCCTTCGTTTCCTTCTCGATCCAAAGCGTATTGTGCGCCACGGCCTTTTCGGTGAAGGCCTGGTCGCGGATGGCGGCAGCGCCCGCGGCAATGGCCGCGCCGTTCATGTTGAACGGGCTGCGCACGCGGTTCAACGCATCCACCACCTCGGCCGGTCCATACATCCAGCCGACGCGCAGGGCCGCCAGACCATAGATCTTCGAGAAGGTGCGGGTCATGACGACATTGGGGTTGGCGGAAACGAGCTCGAGGCCCGCCTCGTAATCGTTGCGGCGGACATATTCGGCATAGGCGGCGTCGAGCACGAGAATGACATGCTTCGGCAAGTTCGCCTGCAGGCGGCGGATCTCGCTGACCGGGACATAGGTACCGGTCGGATTGCCCGGATTGGCGATGAACACCATCTTGGTCTTCTCGGTGACGGCGGCGAGGATAGCATCGACATCGACCGTGCAGTCCTTTTCCTTCACCGTGACCGGCGTCGCGCCCGCCGCGAGGATCTGGATCTTGTAGATCAGGAAGCCATGCTCGGTAATGATACCTTCGTCGCCGGCGCCGAGATAGACGTGGCAGAGCAAGGCAAGCAGTTCATCGGAACCGTTGCCGCACAGAATATTGGCCGTATTCAGCCCGTGTACATCGGCGATCGCCTGACGCAGTTCCTTGGCCTGCCCGTCCGGATAGCGCTCCAGATGTTCGGCGGCGCCACGAAAGGCTTCCATGGCCTTGGGGCTCGCGCCAAACGGCGTCTCGTTCGAGGAGAGCTTGAACACCCGCGCCACGCCCGGCGCATGCTCCTTGCCCGGCACATAGGCGGCGATATCGAGAATGCCGGGGCGCGGGACGGGCTTGCTCATTTCCATGCTCATGGGATCGACCTTGGGAAGGGCCGGAAAGCTCCGGCTTTAAACACCCCGTCGCATTAAAGCGGATTGACGAATTTGTCGAGTGTCGGCGAGGCGGCGGGTGGCGTCACATGCCGTCGCGCGTCGTCGGTATGCCGCGCGGCGCCAGCACCGGCACGAAGACCCGACGCGAGGCGCGGACGGCGACCGGCAGCCCCTGATAGAGCCGCTTCTGCGCCTCGACGATGATGACGCCGGAGAAGGCCGGCCAAAGCGTGCGCCCCACCCGCTCGAAGGCGCGTCTGAGGCTGAGGACCGTGCGCAGCTTCGAAGGCGGGAAGAGAAGCGCCTCGGCGGTCGCCCCCGGCGTGAAATTGGTCTCGCGCAGCAGCGAGGTGAGCTGGCCGCGCGAATAGGGCCGGCCGGAGCCGAAGGGCGTGTGCTCCATGCGCGCCCAGACACCCCTGCGGTTCGGCACGACGATGACCAGCCGGCCGCCGGGTGCCAGCACCCGCCAAAGCTCCTTCAGCGTCTCGCGCGGGCTCTCGGCGAATTCCAGCGAGTGCACCATCAGCACGCGGTCGATCGAACTGTCCGGCAGCGGCAGTTCCTCGTCGAAGATCAGCGCCGTCGAGGACACGGAGTCCATCGGCCAGTTCACCGCACCCTGCCCCGCCGGCATGAAGGCGAAGGTACGCTCGGTGTCGGCGCGGAAGCGGTCGAGATAGGGAACGGCGTAGCCGAGGCCGACAAGGCGCTCCTCCGGCAGGCGTGCCCAGATCGAGGATAGCGCCATGGCGATAGACTGCTCCGCCAAGCGACCGAGCTCGGAATGATAGAATTGGCGGAGGTCGACGATATCGGCGTGCATCGTCCTAAATGTTATCAGCCGCCCGTTGGACTTCAAGGCCGAACCGCCTACATTCCGAATCAACCCTATGAAACGAGGATGACTTTGACCATGAAACCCTTGGAATTAGAGGTATTTATCTGCCGCTCCGACAATTACGGCGTCCTGGTCCACGATCCCGAAACCGGCTATACGGCATCGATCGACGCCCCCGAGGCCGGCCCCATTCTGGCGGCCGCCGAGCGTCGCGGCTGGACGATCACTCATATCCTGACCACCCATCACCACACCGACCATGTCGACGCCAATCTGGCGCTGAAGGAGCAATTCGGCTGCGAGATCATCGGCCCGATCAACGAGGCCGTCGCCATTCCCGGCCTCGACCGCGCCCATGGCGACGGCGATACCTTCGAGTTCGGCAATCATACCGTCGATGTCATCGAGACGCCCGGCCACACCGCCGGCCATATCTGTTACCACTTCGTCGACGACAAGCTGCTGTTTGCCGCCGACACGCTGTTCGCGCTCGGCTGCGGCCGACTGTTCGAGCGCCCGGCGACGGACATGTGGGCGTCGCTGCAGAAGCTCGCCGTATTGCCGGACGAGACGGCGATCTATTTCGGCCACGAATATACGCTGTCCAATGCTCGCTTCGCGCTGACGATCGATCCCGACAATGAACGGCTGAAAACCCGCGCCGCCGATATCGAGGCGCTGCGGGCCGAAGGCAAATTCACCATTCCGACGACGCTGGCGCTGGAGAAGGAAACCAACCCCTTCCTGCGCGCCGCCGATCCGTCGATCCGCCGGCATCTCCTGATGGAAAGCCGCAGCAACGAGGAGGTCTTTGCCGAAATCCGAAAGCGCAAGGACAATTTCTGATGCGGCCGGACGAAATCATCGCCGCGCTGTCCATGCAACGGCATCCGGAAGGCGGCTGGTATGTGCAGACCTTCCGCGACGAACATGGCGGAGAGCGCGGCCACTCCACCGCGATCTATTACCTGCTGGAAGCGGGCGAGCGTTCGCATTGGCACCGGGTACGCGACGCAGCCGAGGTCTGGCACTACTATGCCGGGGCGCCGCTCGCCCTGCATCGCTCCGCCGACGGCGAGACCAGCGAGACGATCATTCTTGGAACCGATCTGCTCAACGGCGAGCGGCCGCAGGCCATCATCCCGGCCGACTGGTGGCAGGCGGCCGAAAGCCTGGGCGACTTCACCCTCGTCGGCTGTACGGTCGCACCGGGCTTCGAATTTTCCAGTTTCGAAATGGCGGCTCCGGGCTGGAAGCCCGCTGCGGCGGGCTGAGCATTTTATCATTCATTGCCATCACGAGCGACCCAAGGCCGCCGCGCGCACCCGCCGTCTTGAAAAAGACTTGCGCTGTGTCAGCTTTACACGGGGAGAGAGAATATTGATTCATTCGGAGGAGATTTTGTCGTGCGCTTGTTGTTTCCCTTACTCGTTCTGGCGGGCTGCGCCATGAGCCTTCCCGCCACAGCCCTCGACCTTCCCGCCTCGCCGCCGGCGGATCGGCCATTGAAGGAGTTCGTCACCTCCGTCGAAAAGGACGGGGCGATCACCTTCCGCCTCTATGCGCCCTCCGCCAAGGCCGTTGCCGTCGTTCTCGGCTCGCGCGATCCGCTGGCCCTGCAGCATAGCGACGACGGCGTGTGGACCGCCAAAACGGAGCCGCTGAAGCCCAATCTTTACGAATATTATTTCAACATCGACGGCTTCCGCAGCATCGATACCGGCACCAATGCGCCCAAGCCGCAGCGGCAGGTGAATACCAGCCTCATTCTGGTGCCCGGCAGCATCCTCGACACCCGCAACGTTCCGCATGGCGACCTGCGGCTGGTGACGTTGCATTCCAAGGCGCTCAATTCGGAGCGGCAGATGTATGTCTATACGCCGCCCGGCTACTCCGATGCCTCGAAGCCGCTGCCGGTCGTCTATCTCTATCACGGCTTCGGCGACACGGCGGCCTCCTGGGTGGCCCAGGGCCGAGCGCCGCAGATCCTCGACAATCTGCTCGCGGAAAAGAAGATCGAGCCGATGATCGTCGTCATTCCGGATACGGAAACCGATATAGCGGAAGCGATCGCCGAGAATTTCCCCGGCGCCGACCGCCGCAAGGATTTCTATCCCGCCAACGCCGAAGCGGCCGACCGGGAGCTTGTCGAAGACCTCATCCCCTATATGAAAAAACATTACCGGGTGCGCGACGATGCGGACGGACGCGCGGTCGTGGGCCTGTCGCAGGGCGGATACCAGGCCCTCGTCTCCGGTCTCTCGCATCTCGGCACCTTCGGCTGGGTCGCGACCTTCAGCGGGGTCTCCACCACCACCGTGCCGAACAAGGCGGTCGACGCCGCGCTGAACGATCCCGGCAAGATCAACAAGGCGCTGCGCGGCTTCACGGTGACGGTCGGCTCGAAGGACCAGGTCACCGGCAAGGACATTGCCGGCCTCAAGGCGACACTGGACGAAAGGAAGATCGCCCACGACTACCACGAATATCCGGACCTCCAGCATGAGATGGATGTCTGGCGGCCGTCGCTGATCGCGTTTCTGGAGAAGGTCTTCAAGAAATAACAGGCATGCTTCAGGCGCGTGAACTACGCCCGTTCCGCCGCTTCCGCCTGCGCCGCCCCACCGCTATCGCGGCGCAGGATCATCCGGTGCGCGGCCAGAACCGCGCCGCCGGTGACCAGCAGGCAGGCAAGCGCGATGCCCCAGCTAGGTTCGGCGAAGCCGAAAAGGGTCAGGATCAGCGTCGACAGCAGCGGCGCGGCATAGCTGGCCGCGCCGAGAATCTGGATATCGCCATTCTTGACGCCGTAATCCCAGGCATAGAAGGCCGCTCCCACCGGAAAGAGCCCGAGCCCCAGCACAGCAACCCACTGCGATGCCGTTTCCGGCCAGACCGTATCCTCCAGGCCGAGATGGCAGACCAGGGAAAGGGCCGAGGTCGCCATGCAGAAAATGGTGACGACATCGGTCGACACTGCCTCGAACCGGCGGGTGATCAGCGAATAGCCCGACCAGGTGAAGGCGCAGAGGAAGGCCGCGCCGTAGCCGATGGCATAGGCGCCCTCGAAATGAAATCCGTTGCGGCCGACGATCAGCACCGTGCCGGCGAGCCCCATCAGCGCGCCGACCATATGATACCATCGCAGCCGCTCGCCCGGCAGAAGCGCCGAGCCGACCACGATCAAAAGCGGCCAGAGATAGGCGATCAATCCCGCCTCGACCGCCGGAGCATGGCGCAATGCCGTAAAATAGAGAAAGTGATAGCCGAACAGCCCGGCAATGCCGGTGATCCATACCTTGACCGGCTGGCGCAGCAATCGCAGGCGCTCAGGCTTCAGCACGAGCACGACGATGCCGGGGATGCTGCCGATGGCGAAGCAAATGGCAAGCAGCTGAAACGGCGGCATCTTGCCGGACGCGACCGTCAGCAGCGCCAGAAAAGACCACATCACAATGGCCGTGAATCCCGTCAATGTCGCGCGAAACGTCAACTCTGCCCCCGGTCCGTCACCGCGGGTGTCTCCGCCGCGAAAACCCGCTTAACCACTAGCTGCCGTATTTCACGGCGGTGATCGTCACCGTCCCATACTGCGTCGGTATGCGGACGTAGACGGGAGCATATACATTCATGACGTCGGCCTTGGCAAACCAGATCTCCATGCCGCTGCTCTTGGCGAGATAGAGATAGTCCTTGCGCGTTGACTTGTAGCCGCTCTTCGGCGTGAAACGGACGCCACAGGCGATCGTCTTGCCCTTGAAACCGTCCGTGGAAAACGGGTGCGATCCCTTCGGCGACATTTTCAGATCCATGCGCATCTCGCCGTCGAACACGGACAGGGTCTGGTTGCAGAGGTTGAGATTGGCGGTGATCGGAAAGATCATGCCGGAAATTGGGTCGAGAACAGATTTCAAATCGCCGGCGCTGAGCGGAATCCAGCTCGATGGCCGATTCGGCTCCGGCGTGATCGTGTTCGAGGTCACATTGCCGTCGGTATAGGCGACGTCATAGGTACGCTCCCTTTTTCCGCTCTTGTAGTAGAGCGTGTAATGCGTCGCCTGAAGCCTGTTGTCGCCGACCACGCCGGTCACGTCGGTTCTCGCATCGATCGAGGTGACGAGATCGGCAAGACCCGATGAGGTGATATCGCCCCGGATGGTGAACTGCTTGTCCTCGACCTCAGTCTTGAAATCCGCCCTTGCGATCGGAAGGCCGGCAAGCGAGACGCGGTATTGGGTTTCATGCCGCAACGGATCGGCCGATGCCGCCAGGGGCATCGACGCCATCAGCGCCGAAACAAGGAGCCACTTCCGAAAATGAACCATCACCGAAGCCTTCAACAAAGAACAGGCAGGATATATAGGCGCTTTATGCGCTTGCTGCGACCACCAGAAAATAGCAGCTTTTTGACGGAATTGCGGGAAAGCTCAAGGTTTGGCTTGACGCGGACGGCCGCTCTGACTATAGAACCGCAACTTTCCAATTATGGCCTGTTGGATTGCGCGCTGGGTTTTGCCTGGAACGACTTTTCAGTGGCCGAGAAAAACAAAAGTAGGTGTTCCATGTCCCGCATGTGCGAATTGACCGGCAAGGCCGTCCTCGTGGGCAACAATGTCAGCCACGCCAACAACAAGACCAAGCGTCGGTTCCTGCCGAACCTTTGCCAGGTCACGTTGATTTCTGACGTTCTTGGCCAGCGTTATCGTCTGCGCGTTTCCGCTGCAGGCCTCCGTTCGGTCGAGCATCGCGGCGGTCTCGACGCTTTCCTTCTGAAGGCCAGCGAAAACGAGCTCAGCCAGCGCGCTCGCCTGCTGCGTCGCCAGATCATCAAGAAGACCGCCGAAGCCGCTGCTGCCGTAGCAGCCTAAGCTTCCGCACGTCTGACTATCATACGGGCTGAGAGGCTTGCACGGATCATTTCCGGGCAAGCCTTTTCCCATGTCCGGTTTTCACTCCAACTGGTGGCATCTCCCAGGATAAAAAAATGCTTATGAAATCGCGCCATACCCTGATCTACGTTCTGCTGATGACGCTCGTCGTCGTTGCCTCCAATATCCTCGTGCAGTATCCGCTGCAGGCGACGCTCGCCGGCATCAATCTTGCCGATATCCTGACCTGGGGTGCCTTCACCTATCCCGTCGCCTTCCTGATCACCGACCTGACCAATCGCCAGTTCGGCCCGAAGGCTGCGCGCAAGGTGGTGTTCGCCGGCTTCGTCGTCGGTGTCGCGCTCTCTTTCGTCACTGCCCAGCCGCGCATCGCGATCGCCTCGGGCTCGGCCTATCTCGCCGGCCAGCTTCTCGACATCTCCGTGTTCAACCGCCTGCGCCGCATGGCCTGGTGGCGCGCGCCGCTGTTCGGCTCGCTGATCGGCTCGATGCTCGATACCCTGATCTTCTTCTCCTTCGCCTTTGCGCCCTTGTTCGTCTTCTTTGGCCCGAACGACCCCTTCGCCATCGACTGGGCGCCGATCCTCGGCGTGTTTTCCACATCGGCCCCGCGCTGGATCTCCTGGGCGGTCGGCGATTTCTCGGTAAAGGTGACGGTGGGTCTCGTCATGCTGCTGCCCTACGGCGCACTGATGAACCTGCTGAAGCCGGTCCCGCAAGTGCCGACTGCTTAAATACCCGCCGCTATAGGCACGAAAAAGCCCGCGCAAGTCGCGGGCTTTTCAATTCCGGCTGAGCAGGCTCTCGTCATGCAGCCGGAATTCCAGCATCAGGCTTCGCTGCAGGATCGAATGATTGTCGTCGGAGACCATGATCAGATGGATCGTGCCATCGGCCGCGCGGAAGACGTCCAGCCCTTCCATATTGTCGATCTGGTAACTGGAATTGGCCTCGAAGATGACGGTGCCATCCACGGCCGCGCCCGGACGAATATCGCCGCCGGCAATACGGCGGATGCGCACGCCGATACCATGCGCCAGATCGAAGCGCCGCTCCAACAGCAGCAGATCGCCATCCGGCAGAAACACGCCGTCGCTGGCGTCGAAATCATCGTAGTGACGCACGGTGAAGCGGCCCTTCAGCGGCCCGTCCAGAATCGCCGCCAGCATGTTGCCCTGATCGTCCAGGCTGTCCTCCGCCACGATCACCGCAGCCCCTGAAAGCCGGCTCGATTGCGGCGCGATCATCAAGGCTTCGAGGCTGCGATTGCCGCGCAATTCCTTTCGCGGGATGAGGATCGGAATGCCGCCATCGGGCGACGACGTCTCGAAGCCAGGGTCCGGATAGGTGTCGACCC
This sequence comes from Rhizobium sp., assembly GCA_036398815.1. Taxonomy (GTDB): domain Bacteria; phylum Pseudomonadota; class Alphaproteobacteria; order Rhizobiales; family Rhizobiaceae; genus Rhizobium. The sequence continues at coordinate 69,404 of DASWOH010000297.1, forward strand.
GGTGATACTGCTCATAGCTGACGAGCACATGGTCGCCCTTGAGCGCCAGCCCCTCCGCGTCCATCGCGCTCTTGCCGGCATCCGTCATGCCGCGGCGGTCGATCATCGGCATGATGCGCGCATCGGCGATGCCCTTCAGCCTGCCATCCTCGTTGCGCTCGATGGTCCCGGTCAGCCAGTGGCCGGTATCCAGCACCGAGATGAAACGGCGTTGATCCGGGCGGAAGCGGATGGAGGAGATGGCACCGAGAAGGGGATTGCCGGAGCTGAGTTCCACGCCGCCCAGGAATTCGAGCGCGCCGAACCGCGTCTGACCGGAACCGGGTTTGAATGCCGAGATCGCCGTCGCATGGACGTCCGCCGGCCCACCTTCCGGCGTGTCCATGGCGGCGCAGCCGGCGAGCAGCAGCACAAGCATGGTCGCGCGGCAGAAGCGTTTCATGGGTTCTCACAAAGCCTGTGGGATCGGGACGGCTGTCGGCAAGAGCGCCGGCCGAACGGCCGATGCTGGAGACGAGCCTAAAGTGGTCAGCTTGCGCGGCGCATGCGTGAGCGCGGCAGGCTCGACTGATCCTCGAACAGCGAGGCGAGCTGCTCGGTCATGGCGCCGGCGAGTTCATCGGCATCGACGATCGTCACGGCGCGGCGGTAGTAGCGCGTGACGTCATGGCCGATGCCAATCGCCAGCAGTTCCACCGGCGAGCGCGTCTCGATCTGCTCGATCACGGCGCGCAGGTGCCGTTCCAGATAGTTGCCGGGATTGACCGACAGCGTCGAATCGTCGACCGGCGCGCCATCCGAGATCATCATCAGGATACGGCGTTGCTCGCGGCGGCCGAGAAGGCGGTTATGCGCCCAGATCAGCGCCTCGCCGTCGATATTTTCCTTGAGCAGCCCCTCGCGCATCATCAGACCGAGGTTGCTGCGCGACCGCCGATAGGGTTCGTCGGCGGATTTGTAGATGATATGGCGCAGGTCGTTGAGGCGGCCCGGCGTCTGCGGCTTGCCGCCGGCGAGCCACTTTTCGCGCGCCTGCCCGCCCTTCCAGGCCTTGGTGGTGAAGCCGAGAATCTCGACCTTGACGCCGCAACGCTCCAGCGTGCGAGCCAGAATATCGGCACATGAAGCCGCAACCGTGATCGGCCGGCCGCGCATGGAGCCCGAATTGTCGATCAGCAGCGTCACGACCGTATCGCGGAACTGTGTGTCGCGCTCCATCTTGAAGGACAGCGCCTGCATCGGGTCGATGATCAGACGCGTCAGACGCGCCGGATCGAGATAACCCTCTTCCAGGTCGAAGTCCCAGGAGCGGTTCTGCTGCGCCATCAGCCGGCGCTGCAAGCGGTTGGCGAGCCGCCCGACCGCGCCCTGCAGGTGCGCGAGCTGCTTGTCGAGGAAAGCGCGCAGGCGCTCGAGCTCCGCCGCGTCGCAGAGTTCCTGCGCCGTCGTGGTCTCGTCGTATTCCTCGGTGAAGACGTGGTAGTCGACCTTTTCGTTGAAGTCGGCAAAGGGCGTGTTCGGACGGCGGGTTTCGCCCGGCGTCTCCGAATCCTCCTCGCCCTCTTCACTCATGTCGTCGTCGGAGATTTCGGCGCCGTCCATCTCGCCGTCGTCCATCTGCTCGTCGGAGGCTTCGCTGTCCTCGGCGGGCGCGGAATCGGAGCCGTCGTCGCTCTCGACGTCCTGATCGTCCTGGTCCTCGCCGCTCGGCTTGTCCTCTTCTGCGGACTCCTCGTCGGAATCCGGCTCCATCTCCTGGTCGCCGTATTCCTCGGCCATTTCCATCGCCGTCAGCATGTTGCGGACCACACGGGCAAAGTTCTGCTGGTCGTTGATGCTGGAGGTGAGATTGTCGAGTTCGCCGCCGGTTTTTTCTTCGATGAAGGACCGCCAGAGGTCGAGCACCTTGCCGGCGCTTTCCGGCGGTTTCTGGCCGGTCAGCTTCTCGCGCACGATCATCGCCATGGCCTCGCCGATCGGCGCATCCTCCTGCCGCTCGATGCCGGAGAAATTCGCCTTGGCGTATTTTTCCGAATTCATCGAGTTGAGGTTGGAGGCCACGCCGCTCATGCGCAGCGCGCCGATCGATTCGACACGCGCCTGCTCGACCGCATCGAAGATCGAGCGGGCATCGGCGCCCTGCGGCGCCATGGTGGCATGCACGCGGGCATCGTGACAGGCAAGCCTGAGCGCCATCGAATCGCCGAGACCGCGCGTCACCGCCAGCTCATGCGCCGTCGGCCGCTTCGAAAGCTCCGGCAGGCGAATGCGCTCGCCCGTCATTCCCGGGCGCTCGTTGGCGAAGGCTACCTCGACCTCGGCATCGCCGGCGATCGAGCGCACGCAGCCGGTAATCGCCCGACGCAACGGCTCCATGTCCACCGGGGCGCCCGGCTTCGCTTTGGAATTGTCTCCGCGACCTGACATGACTTGTCGGTTCTTCCCTAGGCTTCGAGCACGATGTTGGCAGCACTTTCCTTCAGCTCGATGCCGAAGGCGCGTTGATAATGCTCGGCGACCAGCGGCCGCTCCAGCTCATCGCACTTGTTGAGGAAGGTGACGCGGAAGGCGAAGGCGACATCGCCGAAGATTTCCGCATTTTCCGCCCATGTGATGACCGTACGCGGGCTCATGACGGTCGACAGGTCGCCGTTCATAAAGGCAGCGCGGGTCAGATCGGCGACGCGAACCATCTTGGACACGGTGTCGCGGCCCTTGTCGGTGCGGAAGGACTTCACCTTGGCGAGCACGATGTTGACCTCGTTCTCGTGCGGCAGGTAGTTCAGCGTCGTGACGATCGACCAGCGGTCCATCTGCGCCTGGTTGATCTGCTGCGTGCCGTGATAAAGGCCGGTCGTGTCGCCAAGGCCGATGGTATTGGCGGTCGCGAACAGGCGGAAGGCCGGGTGCGGGCGGATGACGCGGCTCTGGTCGAGCAGCGTCAGGCGGCCGGAGGATTCCAGCACGCGCTGGATAACGAACATTACGTCCGGGCGGCCGGCGTCGTATTCGTCGAAGACGAGCGCGACATTGTGCTGATAGGCCCAGGGCAGGATGCCGTCCTTGAATTCGGTGACCTGCAGGCCGTCCTTGACGACGATCGCGTCCTTGCCGACGAGGTCGATACGGCTGACATGGCTGTCGAGGTTGATGCGCACGCAGGGCCAGTTGAGGCGGGCGGCGACCTGCTCGATATGCGAGGACTTGCCGGTGCCGTGATATCCCGAGATCATCACGCGGCGGTTATGGGCGAAACCGGCGAGAATGGCGAGCGTCGTCTCGCGGTCGAAAAGATAGTCGGTGTCGAGATCAGGCACATAGGCGCCGCCCTTGCTGTAGGCCGGAACGCGAATATCGGAATCGATACCGAAGACGTCACGGACCGAAACGGTGGTGTCGGGAATCTCGGAAATATCAAGGTCAATCTTGCTCATCATGTCTCCAAGGCGGGTGACTGTCACCCAGCCATATCAATCTCAGCCATTTGTATCCATGACGCCGCAGTTTATTGCCCGCATCCGTCTGGTCGGAACATCGGCGATACTTCTCCGGGACTGAAGCGAAACCTCGGCGCGATGAAATGATCGCTTGCGAGCATTCTTGAACAGAGTCCCGGACAAGAAACGCCGCGTCCGGAAAGTCGGCCGAGGTGCAGCCAGCCAAATGCGCACCCTGCCGCAGTTGCCTGCGGCCTCAGCCGATTTGGACCATACCTGATTGAAGACGGAGAGCAAGGACAGGAATTAACAAAAACCGTTCTGCTTCAATAATTGATAGGCCTGGATGACCGCGCGGAAACGCTCCTCCGATCCGCGGTCGCCGCCGTTGGCGTCCGGATGGTGTTTTTTCACCAGTTCCTTGTAGCGGCTCTTGATTTCCGCCGAGGTGGCGTTCGCGCCGAGACCCATCGTATCGAAGGCCTTCGCCTCCAGCGTCTTCAGCTTGCGCTGCTGCGGGAAACGCGGCCCGCTGCCGCGGCCGTCGCCGTCCTTGACGAAGCCGAAGGGATCGCGAACCCGGGTATAGGCGCCGGAGCGGACTTCCGATTGCAAGGGACTGTTCTTCGCCGCCTTGTTGACGCCGACGGTCCAGGTCGGACGATGGCCGGTGATCGCCTCTTTCTGGTAGCGCGCGATCTCGCCGTCCGAAAGGCCGGAGAAATAATTGTAGCCCTTGTTGTAGTCCTTGACGTGCTCGAAGCAGAACAAAAAGAATTGCCCTTCCGCATTGCGCCCGACCGGAGCGCGATGCGTGCCCTTTTTGTCGCAGCCGTCCCACTGGCACGTCGGCGGCGCCTGTTCGGCCTCCGGCTCGCGTTTGCGACGGGTTCGAATGCGATCGAAGTATTTTGAATCAAGTTTCATGACGCCCTAATTATGAGGCCTCGATTACCCCACAACAAGAATTGACAAATGGGAATGTTATAGGCTTTGTGGGAACCTTTTTCGCGAACGAGGACATGGCGGGAATATGGAAACGACGCTTCAATCCCGCATTGAAAAGAAGCTCGCTGACGCCTTCGCGCCCGAGCGTCTTGCGGTCATCAACGAAAGCCACATGCACGCCGGCCACCAGCCCGACATGACCGGAACCGGCGAGACCCATATAAGAGTTCGCATCGTCTCCGCCAAGTTCGCCGGCATGCCCCGCCTTGCCCGCCACAGGGCGATCAACGAACTTTTGAAGCCGGAACTCGATGCAGGGCTGCACGCGCTCGCCGTGGAGCCGGCGGCGCCCGGAGAAGCGGTGCGGTGGTAGAGAGCCTTATTCCGGCTTGTTCTCTTCCGTCTCGGCAGGGCGGATGCGGAGCTTGGTGATGCGGTTCTTTTCCCGCTTCATGACGATGAAGCGCTTGCCGTAGAAGGTGAAAGCCTGGCGCTCTTCGGGGATGGTCATCGATTCGTGAATGACGAGGCCAGCGATCGTCGTCGCCTCCTCGTCCGGCAAATGCCAGTCGAGGGCGCGGTTCAGGTCGCGGATAGGCACGACGCCGTCGACGACGATCGAGCCGTCCGCCTCCTGGCGCACACCCTGGATATCGAGATCGTGCTCATCGGCGATATCGCCTACGATCTCCTCCAAAATGTCTTCCAGCGTGACGATGCCCTGCACCTCGCCATATTCGTCGACGACGACGGCGAAATGCTGCTTGCGGCGCAGGAAGGCATTGAGCTGATCTTCGAGATTGGTGCTGTCGGGCACGAACCATGGCTTCTGGGCGATCTTGACGATGTCCAGGTTCTCCGGCTCGGCATTGCGCTCGGCCAGCGCCCTCAGGAGATCCTTGGCGTGCACGACGCCGATGATGTTGTCGATCGTGCCGCGCCAGAGCGGCATGCGCGTATAGGGGCTGTCGAGAATGGCGCGCACCACGACATCGGGCGGATCGTCGGCATTGATGGCACGCATGGCCATGCGGTGGACCATGATGTCGGAGAGTTCCAGCTCGCCGAGATCGAGCACGCCACCCAGACGGTCGCGGTCGGCCTTGACCACCGACCCCTCGCGATGCAGGAGGTCGACGGCGCCGCGCAGCTCCTCATGCGCCGACAGCATCGACACTTCCTTGGAGAGGCTGATGCCGAAGACACCGAGAATCTGCCGGACGATGGCATTGACGAAGCTCGATATCGGGCCGACGACCGCGACAAAGAGCCGCACCGCGCCGGCGACGTTGAGCGCAAAACGGTCCGGCGCCGAGATTGCCCAGCTTTTCGGCAGCACTTCCGCGAAGATGACGAGGATGACGGTCATGGCTACCGTCGCCAGCGCCACGCCGGAATTACCGAACAGGCCGAGAAACAGACTGGTGGCCAGCGACGACGACAGGATGTTGGCGAGGTTGTTGCCGATCAGCAGCGCGCCGATAAGCCGGTCGCGGCGCTCGATCAGCGCCCGCACTATACCCGCCCGCTCGTCGCCATTAGCCTCCAGCGTGTGAATGCGGCTGCGCGAGGCCGCCGTCAGCGCGGTTTCCGAACCGGAGAAAAACGCCGAGAACAGCACGAGCACGACGATCGAGACGATCTCGGGCCAATATTTCCACAAAACCGCCAGCGTGCCTTCGACCGTCATTGCGGATGTTTTTCCTTGAGAAAACTCAGGACTTCGGAAGATGGGACATCGTCGGCGACGAAGGATTGGCCGATGCCGCGGGTGAGAATGAAGGTGAGCTTGCCACTCTTGACCTTCTTATCCTGCGCGATCGCATCCATCAGCGCCTCGGCCGGCGGCAATTCGCCCGGAATATCGCCCATCCGCGTCGGCAGGCCGACCGCCTTCAGATGTGCCTCGACGCGCCTGGCGTCGTCGGGGCTCGCCAGATTGAGACGCGAGGAAAACTCATGCGCCAGCACCATGCCGATCGCCACCCCTTCGCCATGCACCAGCCGCCGGCTGTCATAGGCGGTGGCGGCCTCCAGGGCATGGCCGAAGGTATGGCCAAGATTGAGCAGGGCACGCGCGCCGTTTTCGCGCTCGTCGGCAACGACGACATCGGATTTCGCCTGGCAGCTCGCGGCAATCGCCTCGATGCGTGCGGCTCCACCAAAAAAAACTTCCCGCCAGTTCGCCTCCAGCCAGGCGAAGAAATCCGGCTTGTCGATCAGGCCGTATTTGGCGACTTCGGCGTAACCGGCGCGGAATTCGCGTTCGCTGAGCGTGTTCAACACGTCGGTGTCGGCGAGCACCAGATCCGGCTGGTGGAAGACGCCGACCAGGTTCTTGCCGTGACGGGTGTTGATGCCGGTCTTGCCGCCGACGGAGGAATCCACCTGCGACAAGAGCGAGGTCGGCACCTGCACGAAGCGAACGCCACGACGCACGATGCCGGCAGCAAAGCCGGAGAGGTCGCCGATAACGCCGCCGCCGAGCGCGATGACCGCGTCGTTGCGCTCGATACGCGCGGTGAGCACGGCATCGCAGACGGTCATCAGATGCTCGAAACTCTTGGTCTTCTCGCCAGCCGGCAGCACCAGGCCGGACGACTGGATGCCGGCTGCCTCAAGGCTCGCCGTCAGCGCATCGAGATAGATCGGCCCCACGTTTTCATCGGTGATGATGGCGGCCTTGCGGCCCTTCAGCCTCGCCGCAATCTCCGTGCCGGCGCGGGCGATCAGGCCCGGCCCGATCAGAATGTCATAGGCGCGCTCGCCGAGTGGTACGCGGACGAGGCGTTCCGCAGGCGCGGATGTGATCGCATTCATGGTGTTTTGCTTTCCTGTCTCCCCTCGGCGATGGCCGCAAGAACTTCCTTGACCATGATATCCTTGTTCACATCGCGGGATAAAACTACAAGATCGGCTTCCGCATAGATCGGATAGCGCGCGGTCATCAGTCTTTCGAGGGTCTGTTTCGGATTCTCGGTTTTGAGCAGCGGTCGCGTATCGCGCTTGCTGACGCGTTCCCAGAGCACGTCGAGATCGGCCTTCAGCCAGACCGACACGCCGCTGCGCTTGACATGCTGGCGGGTGCGTTCGTTGATGAAGGCGCCGCCGCCGGTGGAGACGACGCGCGGCCCGCCCTTGAGCAGCCGCTTGATCACCCGCGTTTCCAGCGCCCGGAACTCCTCCTCGCCGTATGCGGCGAACAGTTCCGCGATCGTCATGCGCGACACGCGCTCGATCTCGATATCCGTATCGACGAAGGGAATGCCGAGCTGGTTCGCGACCAGCCGGCCGATCGAAGACTTTCCGGCCCCCATCAGCCCGACGAGGACAAGATTGCGCGTGCCCAGCGCGGCGCGCGCCCTGTCTCTGAGGCTGTCTGCAAGGGTCAGGACTTGTTCACTCATTGGCCCATTCACAATTTGTTTGGAAACGGTATCGTCAAATGCGCCTGTAGCGTCAAGACGCAGCAACGTAAACATGCCTGCATTATCCTTCGGCTAACGCTTGCTGGATATGATTATAACCGATTGCCGGACCAATGATTGGGACGAGGAGAGTTTTTGAATGCCGACCCTGTTTCGCTTCCTCGTCATCTGCGCGGTTATCGCCGGATCGGTGTATGGAGCAATGTGGGCTCTGGTTCTTTTCGTCGATCCGCAGCCGCGCGACGTGACGATCCGCATACCGTCGGAGCGCATCAACCCGCCGGCGACCGGTTCGGTGAAGCAATGAGGGCTGAGGTCATGGTGAAGGATCTGAGCCGGACCCATGTGGAAGCCTTTCTGGAAATGATGAGCGCGGAGCGCGGAGCGGCGGTCAACACGCTGCAGTCCTATGAGCGTGACCTCGACGACCTCCACTCTTTTCTATCCGAGCACAGCGTCCGCCTGACGGAGGCGGGATCGAACGATCTCGGCGCCTATCTCTCCAGCCTCTCGCGCCAGGGCTTCAAGCCGTCGTCGCAGGCGCGCCGGCTTTCGGCCATGCGCCAGTTCTACAAGTTCCTCTATGCCGAGGGGCTGCGCACGGACGATCCGACCGGCGTTCTCGACGCGCCGAAGAAGGGCCGCGCCTTGCCGAAAACCATGGGGGTCGAGGAGGTGACGCGCCTTCTCACCCAGGCGGAAAAGGAAGCTGCCGAAGAAAGTCCCGATCAATTGCAGCGCCTGCGCATGCTCGTTCTCCTGGAACTGCTCTATGCCACCGGCATGCGCGTCAGCGAGCTCGTTACCCTGCCGGCCAAGGTGCTGGACCAGGAAGGACGCTTCCTGATGATCCGCGGCAAGGGCAATAAGGAGCGGCTGGTGCCGCTGTCGCAATCGGCCATCGCGGCGCTGAAAACCTATGGCAAGCTGCAGGCTGAGGTGGCGGCAACCGCCAGGCAACCCGTCCCGGAAAGCCCCTGGCTCTTTCCCGCGGCCTCCAGGCAGGGCTATCTGCCGCGGCAGGTTTTCGCGCGCGACCTGAAGGATCTCGCCATCCGCGCCGGGCTGACGCCGTCGCTGATCTCGCCGCATGTTATGCGTCATGCCTTCGCGAGCCACCTGCTTGCCAACGGCGCGGACTTGCGCGTGGTGCAGGAACTTCTAGGCCATTCCGACATTTCGACGACACAAATCTACACACATGTGCTGGAAGAACGCCTTCACCAGCTGGTGCAAACGCATCACCCCCTTGCCAAACAGGGCAAAAAACAGGAATAGGACCGGCACATAGATTATACGGGCCGTCTCTCGTCACGGGCAAAAGGATCGGAAACGCACCTCATGCACAATTATCTCGACTTCGAAAAACCCATCTCGGACCTCGAAGGCAAGATTCACGAGCTCAAGAAGCTCGCGAGCGAAGATGAGAGCATCGACACTTCGGACGAAGTGGGCCGGCTCGAGATCCGCGTTCGCGAGTCGATGGCCGATATCTACTCCAAGCTCAACGCCTGGCAGAAGACGCAGGTTGCCCGCCACCCGCAGCGCCCGCATTTCGTCGATTATGCCAAGGCGCTGTTCACGGAATTCACGCCGCTGGCCGGCGATCGCAAATTTTCCGAGGATGCCGCCATCCAAGCAGGCTTTGCTCGCTTCCGCGGCCAGCCCATCGCCGTCATCGGCCAGGAAAAGGGCAACGACACCAAATCGCGTCTGAAGCATAATTTCGGCAGCGCCCGTCCCGAGGGTTACCGCAAGGCGATCCGCATCCTGGAAATGGCCGACCGCTTCGCATTGCCGGTCATCACCCTGGTCGACACGGCAGGCGCCTATCCCGGCGTCGGCGCCGAAGAGCGCGGCCAGGCGGAAGCGATTGCCCGCTCCACCGAAATGTGTCTTGGCGTCAAGGTGCCGATCATCTCCGTCGTCATCGGCGAAGGCGGCTCCGGCGGCGCCATCGCGATTGCCACCGGCAACCGTGTCTACATGCTCGAACATTCGATCTACAGCGTCATTTCGCCCGAAGGTGCGGCCTCGATCCTCTGGCGCGATTCCACCCGCGCCAAGGAAGCCGCCACCAACATGAAGATCACCGCCGAAGACCTCAAGGGCCTTGGCATCATCGACGGCATCATCCCCGAACCGCTCGGCGGCGCGCATCGCGACCCGCAGACGGTGATCGCGGCGGCCGGCGACGTGATTTTCAATGCGCTCGGCGAACTCTCCAGCCGTTCCGGCGAACAATTGCGCGGCGACCGCCGTCAGAAATTCCTCAATATGGGTCGCAATCTCTAACCTAGTTTGAGATTCGTGATCGCTCGAAACGGGAATGAGGCCAAATCTTGGCCACATTCTTGTTATCGAAGCATTCTTGGCAAAGAAAAGCTTGCGGGTGCGCCGCGGGCGCGTCATAGGCTGGTAAGGAATTATCAAGTATAAGCCGTCTATGATTCCGTTTCATGTTTCGAAGGGGCGGCGAAACAGATCGTACGGCCGCTCTTCGCATCTATGGGCTAAGTCAGAATGCGCATCCGTCACCTTGCCTATATTTCCCTGATGGCGCTGGCTCTTGCCGGCTGCAACGACGCGTTGGATACCGCGTCGATCGACCTTTCCAAGGTGAAAAACAAGGTCGAACAGCCGCTCCCCGACCGCATCCTTGCCGACATGGCGAAAAAGGGCATGGACCGCAATTCGCCGATCATGATCCGTATCTTCAAGGAAGAAGGTACGATGGAGATCCTCAAGGCGAACCAGAACAATCGTTTCGAGGTAGTCGCGAGCTACAGTATCTGCGCCTGGTCCGGCCGTCTCGGCCCGAAGGTGAAGGAAGGCGACCGGCAGGCACCGGAAGGCTTCTACAATCTGACCCCGGCCAACCTCAATCCGAATTCCAAATATTATCTCGCCATCAATACCGGGTTTCCGAATCGTTATGATGCCGCCAATGGCCGCAGCGGCGCCAACCTGATGATCCACGGCGCCTGCTCGTCGTCGGGCTGCTATTCGATGACCGACCAGCAGGTGCTGGAAATATACGCCTTCGCGCGCGACGCCTTCAAGGGCGGCCAGAAGGCAATCCAGCTGGAAGCCTTCCCCTTCCGCATGACCGCGGAAAACATGTGGAAGCACCGGCTGAGCTCCAACATCGATTTCTGGAAGATGCTGAAGGTCGGCTACGACAACTTCGAAGTCACCAAGCGGCCGCCGGAAGTGGAAGTCTGCGAGAAGAAATATGTCTTCAACCAGCAGGCCAGCGGCCCGTTCAACGCCGGTGGCAAATGCCCCGTCATGACGACTCCGTCCGCGTTGCAGGTCGCGCTTGCCACTTACGACAAGCAGTATCAGGCCGATTATGCTGCGGCCACGAAGAAATATAGCGACATGGCCTGGTACGACCCGACCGAAGCCGAGCGCAAGGCGGTCGTCGCCAAGCAGCGCAAGGGCCACGACCTCGCCTATGCTCCGACCGGCACGGCGCTTGCCGCCGGCAAGATGATGAAGGTTGCCGACCTGGAGTCGATGATGTCGAACCAGTCGGCCCAGCAGATCGCCCGCGGCGCCACGGCCACCAATCCGACGACGGCAAGCATCAGCCTGGCAACGGCCGCCCCGGCTCCAGTGGGTCCGGTCGCACAGCAGCCGTCTCAGACCGCCGACATCACTGTCGCGTCCAACATCCCTGCGAATGTGCCGATCCCGATGGCCAACCCCATGAACCCCATGGTCAGCGCCCCGCTCGCCTACGCGCCGCCTCCGCCGGTGGAAACCGCGCAGACCGACACGACCAAGAAGCCACCCTTCTGGAAGTTCTGGGCCAAGGGTGAATAGCCTGGACGACGAGGTCTACGACCTGCGCGGGCTGAAATGCCCGCATCCGGCGATCAAAACGGAAAAACGCCTGCGCGGCATGCCGCGCGGTGCTGTCTTGACCGTTGAGACGACCGATCCCCTGGCCACCATCGACATCCCGCATCTCTGTAACGAACAAGGCCACGCCCTGCTCGCCAGCGAGAAGACCGAACGCGGCCATCGTTTCACGATCCGGAGGGGCTGATGATTTTCACTCCTCCTTCTCCCATCTGGGAGAAGGTAAAAACCCTAAAACCGCATGCCCGGAACGGCGAGCGGATTGTCCTGAAGTGCTGCGCGATCCGGCGTGTCAATGCTCGGCTTGCTCAGGAACGCGTCGAACAGGCCCTTCACGAAGTCCTCCGGCAGATCCTTGGTGATGATCACCATGCGCGTGCGCCGGTCGTTCGGATCGGGCCATGCCGGCAGACGCACCGGCGGATGGAAGATATTCTGCACGCCATGCAACACCACCGGTCGCTCCGGCCTGTCGGACACGGAAACGATCGCCTTCATGCGCAGCAGCTTCTCGCCATGCGCGGACCGTAGCAGGTCGATGAACATTTCCAGCGCAACCGGATCGATCGGCTGGGTTTCGACGATCGAGAAGGACCGGATCGAGCCGTCGTGACGGGTCACGTCATGAGCGTGCTGATGCCGGTGGCCGTGATGATGTCCATGGTGGTGATGGTGCCCATGTCCGTCATGATGATGGTCGTGATCGTGCCCATGATCATGGTGGTGATGATCATGGTCGTCATCCGCCTCGAGTTCGTCCCGCAGCCAGCGGCCGACATCGGCGATCTTCGAGGCGGGATCATAGAGACCGTTGACGAGAATGGCGGCGCGGCCGGCCTCGTCGCTGTCGGCATTCAACATCTGCGCCCGCGGATTGAGCGCTCTCAGCCGGCTTTCCAAAGCGCCGGCCGGAGCGGCACCTTCGATGCCGGTCTTGGAGACGATCAGCCGGTCGGCAACCGCCACCTGCTTGCGCGCTTCCTCGTGATTGTCGAGCGTCTGCAAGCCGTTGACGGCATCGACGACAGCGATCACGCCATCCAGGTCGAAATTGTTGGCAATGACCGGATTGCCCATGATCGACTGCATGACCGGCGCCGGATCGGCAAGACCGGTCGTCTCGATGACGACGCGCTTCAGCGGTCGGATGCGGCCGGTCTGCATGGCGTCCATCAGGTTCGCCAGCGTATCCACCAGCTCGCCGCGCACCGTGCAGCAAAGGCAACCATCGGAAAGCTCGATGATGGCATCGCCGGAGCTTTCGACCAGGAGATGATCGATGCCGACGTCGCCGAACTCATTGATAATGACGGCCGCGTCGCGCATCTCCGGATCCTTGAGGATGCGGTTCAAAAGCGTCGATTTACCGGCTCCGAGAAAACCGGTGAGGATCGATACCGGCACCCTCTGCTGCGGAATGCTCATGGTTCAGGTCCGATCAGAACGTGGGACGCGGCAATGGGACAGGTATGCCGACGGCGGGGCCGGAGGCGGCGATCTTGTCGCCCTTCGTAGCCTTGTCGCCCTTCGCCGTCAGGTCAGTCTTGTCGCCCTTGCTGGCCGTTGCGGCGTCCTGCCCGCCGATCAGGCCGGCATAGACGAAGTTCGGCTCGTGATCCATTTCATGGATATAGGGCGAGGTCACCTTCATGCGGCCAGCTTCGTCGCGCGTTTCGCTGCGGATCTTCGCGCCCTTGGCGCTGCAGATTTCGGCGGTGAGATCAGCGACCTGGTCCTGGCCCGGCCCATAGGGCCTGAGGCTTGCCAGCGTGTCCTTGCCGGAAAACTGGTTCTGGAAGCCTTTTTCCAGGAAATTGGCGGAATCGTCGGCACGCGCCGCCAGGCTGTCGGTGCCGAGGACGACCGAGATCAGCGTACGGCCATTGCGGGTGGCGGAGGCGATCTGGTTGAAGCCGGCGGCACAGATAAAGCCGGTCTTCATGCCGTCGGCGCCATCGTAGCGGCCAATGAGCATGTTGATGTTCGGCACCTGCTTGACGCCGTTGGTAAATCCTTCCAGCGAGAAATAGCCGGCATATTGCGGGAACTCGCGGCGCAGCGCGACGCTGACGACCGCAAGGTCGCGCGCGGTCGTGTATTGGCCCTGGCCGGGCAGGCCGTTGGGATTGATGAAGTGCGTGTCGAGCATTCCGAGACGGGCCGCTTCCGCATTCATGCGCGCGACGAAGCCCTGCTGCGAGCCGCCGACCGTCTCGGCAACCGCCATGGCGAGGTCGTTGGCGGACTTGATCAGCATCATCTTCAAGGCATTGTCGAGCGTCATCTTCTGGCCCGGCTTGAAGTACATCTTCGCCGGCGGCTGCGCGGAGGCAAGCTTGGACATGACGACGGGCGTGTCGAGCGAGACCTGCCCGGACTGGATGGCGCGGAAGGTGACGTAGACTGTCATCAGCTTGGTCAGCGAGGCCGGATACCACTTACTGAAGGCTTCCTGATGATCGAGCACGCGGCCGGTATTGGCATCGACGAGGATGTGCGGATTGGCATCGGCCACCTCAGCGGTCGACACGAAAAGCATGGATGCGGCGGCGGCCATGGGAACGAGCCGCAAGGCGGCATACAAACGATTCTGCTTCGTCGGCACGATCTATCCTTCAGAAGTCCGGAATTTTCTCGAAAGCTTCGCCTATTTAACCTATATGGCTAGGAGAAGGCAAAGGCGATCGACGAGTTTATTTACCCGGAGGGCCACGCATTCGCCTAGGGCGAAAAGGCTGCTCCAGTTCCGTGAATTCAGACCATCTTACCCTTTTCGACCCGAAAGTGGATGATCTTGGATCACAGCCTTTTGATTGTGCGACGCTTTGAAAAGGGCGATGCGATGTTGAAACGTGTGTGCCAGACCGAGTGCCGAACCCGAATCCGATATTGAGCAGCAGGAAAGTCCATATGCCGATCTTGAACAGAGCCGCCGAACTCCAGGACGAAGTGACCGAATGGCGCCGCCATATCCATACGAACCCGGAGCTTCTCTACGCGGTGGAAAAGACCGCCGCCTTCGTGGCCGACAAGCTGAAGGCATTCGGCGTCGATGAGGTCGTCACCGGCATCGGCCGCACCGGCGTCGTCGGCCTGATCCGCGGCAAGGGTCCGGGCCGCACCGTTGGCCTGCGCGCCGACATGGATGCGCTGCCGCTCACCGAAATCTCCGGCAAGCCCTGGGCCTCCACCACGCCCGGCAAGATGCATGCCTGCGGCCATGATGGTCACACCGCCATGCTGCTGGGGGCCGCGAAATATCTCGCCGAGACCCGCAATTTCAGCGGCAACGTCGCCGTGATCTTCCAGCCCGCCGAAGAGGGCGGCGCCGGCGGCGATGCCATGGTCAAGGACGGCATGATGGAGCGCTTCGAGATCGCCGAGGTCTATGGCATGCACAACCTGCCGGGCCTGCCGGTCGGCCAGTTCGCCATCCGCAAGGGACCGATCATGGCGGCGACGGACGAGTTCACCGTCACCATCAAGGGCCTCGGCGGCCATGCCGCCTTGCCGCACAAGACCATCGACCCGATCGCCATTGGCGCCCAGATCGTCACCAACCTGCAGCTGATCGCCTCGCGCAGCGCCGATCCGCTGAAGTCCGTGGTCGTCACCGTCACCAAGTTCAACGCCGGCAACGCCTATAACGTCATTCCCGACAATGCCGGTTTCGCCGGCACCGTGCGCACGCTCGATCCGGCAATCCGCGATCTCGCCGAACGGCGCTTCAAGCAGATCGTCACCGGCATTGCCGCCAGCCACGACGCCGACGTCGATATCCAGTTCCAGCGCAACTATCCGGTGACTTTCAACCACGCCGACGAGACCGACTACGCACTCGCCGCCGCCCGCGACATCGCCGGCGCGGCAAACGTCGTCCCGGATGTCGATCCGATGATGGGCGGCGAGGATTTCTCCTACATGCTGAACGCCCGCCCCGGCGCCTTCATCTTCGTCGGCAACGGCGACACGGCGGGTCTGCACAACGCGGCCTACGACTTCAACGACGACGCCATCGCCCACGGCGTCTCCTACTGGGTGCGGCTGGCCGAACAGCGCCTCGACGCCTGAGACACCACCGCCATTTGCCGTGCGCCCGAGCGGGGCGCACGGCATCGCAAAAGCAGATTGTCCCTGGGACGTAAAAGGGCTTGGCTTCACGCCTTTGCTTTTGTATGGATCATCTCAAGTGGTCTCGTAGCTCAGCAGGATAGAGCACCAGATTCCTAATCTGGGGGTCACGCGTTCGAATCGCGTCGAGATCACCATAAGACCTATCTTTCTCCTGAAACGACCGCGGCAGCCTTTTGTGGCGCGGCACGACCTTTGGCACAGACCCGTATGCGCCAACACCTCGATTGAGTTCTATTGGCAAGCACTGTTTTAAAGCTGCGGGTTTCGCCAGCCCTGCACGCCGTCAACCGATATAACCGGTGCCCCATCGATAATATTAATGATGGCGGCCCGCTCCATTTCCAGGCGCCACCCCGCAGACAACATACTTTCCATAAGTCTGCCTTCGATCGCCCGCGAATGCGTACCGATCACGATATAACGTACGTATTTTCGCAGATCGTCCATGGAGGATTTGACGAAATCTGCTTCGCCTCCCTGGATATCGATGTGAAGAAGATCGACAGGGCGGCCATCGGCGATTTCAGAAATAGGGAATGTATCGAGTACCGCATAGCCGCCAGTCTTTTCCGCTTCGGCTATCTGAGCGGTAGAAGCATTTAGGATTGGTTCGGATCCCCATGTCGCACCGGAATTTTCCACAATCGGAAAGAGCGCCGTACCGTTTTGGGCCGCGGCTATACCATGAATGACGCGATATTCCTTGTCAGAAAAATCGTTGTCCTCCATCGCCTGATGGGCGAACTCGACATGACCTGGATCACCCTCCACGCCGATCATATACACAGAGAGACCGGCGCTACGAGCCGCGGTGCCTGTGTTAATCAACCAGCATCCCCACCCGCATCCCAACTCGATCACGCGGAACGTATCGCGTGCCAGATCGACTGCTCGCAGTGCCGCCGCCCATTCGGCAATATCAGCATGCCAATTCGCCGGTATCGGAATGCCCTCAACCGTTCCGGCAGCATTGTCCAGAATGCCTGGAAAGAATCGTGGATCAATCTTTACGCCAAGGAAGTTTGTGAGGCGGCCTGGCAAGGGGGCGAGATCATTGCGAGCATGTCTCCTCATAACTTCTATAGCGTCGAAAGTGCTTTCATAATTGAGGAATGGATTTTTGCCGACGGCGCCCGAGTCAACCTTACTCCGCAGCATATCTCGCTCCGCTATAAGATTGATCCTATCGTTCCACAATTGCCTGATTTGCGGAACTCTGAGCGCCAAAGACTTCAGCACAACCAACCTCATTCAACAGAGCAATTTTTGGTTTTATTTTTCCTTTCTAGCAATGTTGAGACATATTCCGCAACAAAAATACATATCGCTACCGGTGCCGCGCGGGTGTCTCCCGCTACGGTGATTACCGGCCCATGCCTTCTATGGAGCGACGGCCGCAAAGCTTCGCAAGAACTAGGCCAGAGCCTCCGCCGCAGCGAACGCTGCCTGCAACTCCATCTGAACCGCGCGCATGAACAAGCCGGCCTGATGACCGATCTCATCCTCGGCGACACCCTGCCCTCTGAGCACGGCTGCAAATTCGGCCATTTCCGATCGCCAGAAGCGATTTGCCGCCTCTCCGTGTAATTGCTGCAGGGCGTCAGCGCACCGTCTCACGTCAGCGGTGCGCCTGTCGGCCGGGAATTGTAGAAGCGTCATACTATCTCCGTCATTGCGGTACGAATCACATGGGAATGCCGCTACCATCGACGCCAGTTCTTCATAAAACGTGAACCATCTCAGAAGATTATGCTCAAACGGCTGGCAGAGATGCGTGTCCAAACCGGCACGCGCGCATTCGTTTGTTCCGTAAACTGCCCGCAGCTTGCCGGTCGGCTTTGCATATCGCTCTTGCAATTCAACGAGCCAGTTCCGATTGCTATTTTTATCACCTGAACGCGAACGGCATTGCCGTATCGAGCTGGGAAACGAAATGGCGAAGCACCAAGCGACCGCGAGCTCCATCGTCCTGGTTGAACCAAACCTGGCGAACTTGTCCGGTTTCGAGGAAGCCCTGGCGAAGGGATGGTCGCCTGACCCCAGGCGCCAGCAGGACGGGGCTTACGTCGAAGCCGAACTCAGGATGCTCATAAACGATAGGGCGGGCTTCCTCACTCGCCTCACATTCGGTGACGTCGTTGCGACATCGACGTCCGACCGCGAGCCGCAACGCATGGTTCTGCGGCCATTCTGGATCTGGGACGGAGAATTTTGCGGTTACATCACATTTCGCCATTTGCCGGAAACAGGCCAGTTGCCGCTTCATGTACCAGGCCATGTGGGCTACTCGATCATCCCGTGGAAACAGGGCAGAGGATACGCCACCCGCGCCCTTCAGCTCTTGCTGCCAATTGCAGCAAAAGCCGGCTTTGAAAGAATAAGCATCATCTGCAACCAAGATAACCTTGGCTCAAAGCGGGTCATCGAGAAAGCTGGCGGCCTACTCCACCACGCCGGCCCCGATCCCTCGGATGACCCGGACACGATCAAGCTATTCTTTTGGTTGTCAACCACAGGCAGCGACGCATAAATCCATCTCGGATGGCCGCCGCTTGCCCGCACTCGTCACCCCACCAAGATCCAGTTCCTCACCAGCCTCACGCCCGGCACCGCCTCCGCCACCGCGCTCGCCCGCCGGACTTCTTCCGGCGTCGCGACCGTTCCGCGGAGGCGGATTTCCTGGCCGGCGGCAGTCACGATGACGTCGGAGGCGTCAAGGCCGCCGGCAACCGCGAGCGCGTTGGCAACTGTCGATTCCAGTGCCGAGCGCCGGGCATTTTCACTTTCCATGATCGGCTCGATGCCGTGAAATGTTGCTGCCTTAAAAACCATTATGCCTTCTCTCGACATTTCCGCCGGATGAGAAACGTGATACCCGCCTATTGGTTCAGACAGCACCCGTAAATTATCATTAAAATCAGTAATCTCCGGAGTGGTGGGCCGGGAATGCGCGTTAGCCGCGAGAGCTGCGGACTTGCCGCCTTTCGCGATCCCCTGTAGAGCCATGGGCGACGACAGCAAGATGCGGATACCTGAATGACAACCGGGAGCAAGGCGCCACGCCGCCTGACGATACTGGGTTCGACCGGCTCGATCGGCCAGAACACGCTCGATGTCATAGCCCAGCTGGGCGGACGCGACGCCTTCGACATCGCCGCGATCACCGGACACGACAATATCGATCTGCTGGCGAGCCAGGCGAAAGCCTGTGGCGCCGCCCTCGCGGTCACCGCCAATGAAGACCGCTACCAGGCGCTGAAGGAGGCCCTTGCCGGCACCGGCATTGCCGCCGCCGCCGGCCGGAATGCGCTGATCGAGGCGGCCTCCATCCCCTCGGACTGGGTGATGGCGGCGATCGTCGGCACGGCCGGCCTGGCGCCGACGCTTGCCGCCGCGCGCCGGGGCGCCGATATCGCGCTTGCCAACAAGGAATGCCTGGTGTCCGCCGGCGATCTCTTCGTTCGTGCCGTCAGCGAAGGCGGAGGACGGCTGATTCCGGTGGACAGCGAACACAGCGCCGTTTTCCAGGCGCTGGAAGACGACCAGCAGCATGCGGTCGAGCGCATCATCCTGACGGCATCCGGCGGTCCCTTCCGCACATGGTCGCGCGAACAGATGGCCAATGTCACGCCGGCGACCGCACGCGCCCATCCGAACTGGTCCATGGGCTTCAAGATCTCCATCGGCAGCGCCTCGATGTTCAACAAGGCGCTCGAGATGATCGAAGCCAAGCACCTGTTCAACGTCCGCCCTGACCAGATCGAAGTCGTGGTCCATCCGCAATCCGTCATTCATTCCATGGTCGGCTATACCGACGGTTCGGTGCTGGCGCAGCTCGGCTGTCCGGACATGCGCACGGCCATAGGCTATGCACTGACCTATCCGTCCCGGACGAAGCTCGACGTCGAGCG
>DASWOH010000298.1:0-28607 GCA_036398815.1 Rhizobium sp.
ACAGAACGGGCAAGGTCGAAGCGCCGAGCGATGGCGAAACCAGCGGCGTCGCCGTGTAGGTGCCGAGCGGCTCGACCATCCAGTACCAGCCGGTCTTCGGCTGGGCGAAACGCAGATCGCCGAGCTGCGGGCTGCCCGACAGAGCGCCCTGATCGCCGATCGTGACGGAGTTGATGACGTTATAGAGCTGCGCTCTCAGAAGGTCCTGAAAGCCACGCTCGGCGCTCTTGCGATAGATATTCGAGATGACAAGCCCGATCACCACCAGCGCCACGGCGGACCAGAGTGTGGTCAACAGCAGGACGCGAGCGGTGAGTGACTTAATTCGCATTGGTCGGAGCTTGGATACGATAGCCAAGACCGCGGACGGTCTCGATCAGATCGACGCCCATCTTCTTGCGCAGACGGCCGACGAACACCTCGATCGTATTGGAATCACGGTCGAAATCCTGATCGTACATATGCTCGACCAGCTCGGTGCGCGAGACGACTTCGCCCTTGTGGTGCATGAGATAGGCAAGCAGCCGGTATTCATGCGAGGTGAGCTTCAACGGCTTGCCGTCGACCGTCGCCTTCGAGCTCTTGGTGTCGAGGCGCACCGGACCGCAGATGATTTCGGAGGAGGAGTGGCCGGCGGCGCGGCGGATCAACGCGCGGATGCGCGCCAGCACTTCCTCGACATGGAAGGGCTTGGCGACATAATCGTCAGCGCCGGCGTCGATGCCGGCGACCTTGTCGCTCCAGCGGTCGCGCGCCGTCAGGATCAGCACCGGCGTTCCCCGGCCCGCACCACGCCATTTCTCCAGCACGGTGATGCCATCCATTTCCGGAAGGCCGATATCGAGGATAATGGCGTCATAGGGCTCGGTGTCTCCGAGGAAATGCCCTTCCTCGCCGTCGAAGGCGGTATCGACCACATAGCCTGCCTCTTTCAAGGCGTCGGCAAGCTGGCGGTTCAGATTGATATCGTCTTCGACAATGAGAATGCGCATATTCCGACCCAATTTCCCCGGTTCGAGAAACAGTACTGCAAATCAGGTTCGAGTGGAATCCACCCGGTCATAAGATTTTGCGTGAGATTCAAAGCGTTAGAGCGTTCCCTGCGTGTCGGCGTGACAGTGTTTCCACCTACATCGGCACCTTCATGGTCACTTTGCGCGGCCGCTGGCCATTGCCCTGAACAAGGACCGTGACGACGCAACTGTCGCCTGACGGCTGTGCGGAAAGGAGCTGCCCCCCGGTCTTGGCGACAACTTCGGCCGCAGCTTCGCTGCAGTCGCTGTTTGCACGCGCCACCAGGGTCGGGGTCGGCGGCGTCGGCAGAACAGTCGAGCCGGCCATAAGCGCGGCCGCTGCTGCTATGCTTAGAAATGATGCCATACTCAGACTTCCCACGGGGACATTAACTTGAGGGAATATGTACCCAAACGCGTCTGAATGGCAAATGAATGGGTGGTAATTTTCCACGCGCAGAACGTGCGGGCGGAGTTTTGCCTCTTTTAAGCCCTTGCGTTAATTCGACTTATCGGATCGATGCCTGCGATGCGACGGCGAACGGCCCGCTGGAGCCGCCCAAACCTCAACCGTCTCCCGAAACGGCCGGAGAGCACCGCCAATTGCCCCTTCCGAGAGCCCGAGCCGGATTCGGGGCTCCCGGAAAAGTCAGTCATTTTTAATCTTTCTTGATTATCATTGTCTGATAAGCGTCGACATGACCGACGACGCATCGCGGGCCGATGCAACCGGCCTTCAAGCGTTTTACGCAGGTAAGACGCGCCGCTTTCCTTGAACCTTTTGAATCGTTTGCCGTCGCTTTTTCGCGAGTTGAGTCGCAAGCGTGAGAGATTGAATCAGCACCTTCACGCGATGAATCCGGTCGCGGCGAAACCGAGTTCGCCCGGATGCCCAACCATCCGGATTGGTTGCACAATAGCGCTTTCGCCTTCCGCTAGACCGGCTCACGCACCGCCGCCGTGCTATCATAGTCGGCCGCGATCCGCATTTCGCGCAGCGGACGCACGCGCTCGATGGAAAGCTGATAGTTCGGATGCGCCTTGTAGGCAGCCAGCGCCGCTTCGTCGTCGAATTCGCCATAGACGACGATATCGACATCGGTGCCGAGCTGATCGGTCTTCACATTGGTGCCGATTTCCAGCAGGCGTGCATGCGGAATGGCCGTCAGGATCGACAGCCCGGACCGAACCGCCTCGAGATTGGCGCGATCGGGAACGGTGAAGAAGACGATATGGCGGATCACGCGAAGGCTCCCTGTGCATTGGCGAAGGCACCGCGCGATATCACGCGCGGCCGGTGGATTCAACGAGCGCCCGTGCGACGGCTTGGCGCGACAGGGTGCCGAAAGCTAGGGCTTTGCCGGAGGGGTGGCCTCCATGTCGTCCTCCACCGTCAACGGCCAATCGACCACATAGTCCTCGAAGTCATCGACGGAGACTTCCTCTTCGCTGATGGTGCGGCCGCGCGCCGAGGCGTGGGCGATATGGACCGTTTCCGGATCGCCCGACACCAGCGGGTGCCACCAGTAGAGATCCCGGCCTTCTTCGACGAGACGATAGGCGCAGGTGGGCGGCAGCCATGGCAGTTCCGGAACTTTTTCGGGCGTCAACTGCACGCAATCGGGCACGAAATCCCAGCGGTTCGGATAGCTGGTGCAACGACAGCTCTCGCCATCCATCAGCTTGCAGCGAACCGACGTGAAATAGACGTCGCCGCTGTCCCAGTCCTCCAACTTGTTGAGACAACAGAGGCCGCAGCCGTCGCAGAGGCTTTCCCATTCGGGTGTGCTCATCTCCGTCAGCGTCTTGCTCTTCCAGAAAGGTATCTCATCCATTGCCGTCATCCTTGCGGCCCGTAAGGGAAATGCGGGCTGCGGCATGCATGTCTCTTGTTCTTTTCCCTAAATCAACCAATTATTCAATGTGCCAGTCTATGACAGGATAGGCTTTGCGTGTCGCAAGGGAATACGCAATCGAGGCATTCCGGTCGGGAAGTAGAGCGTGGAAGACCCATCCAACCCAGAGAACGGGCCAGAGGCCAAGCCCGATACGCAACCGGAGGGCCAGGCGGAGAGGCGGCCGCGCCGGAAACGGCATATTTTGCTGCGCATCGATTCCTGGATCGATTCCTCTCTGTGGAACGCGGGTTTTCGCCTTGGCGAACTCTGGGAAGATATTACCATTTTCTTTCGCCGTTTCCGCGCCCGTGGCTGGAAACGTATCCTGTTCGAATTGCTCGGTGAAGGATTGACGCTCGGCACAGCCGGGTCCGTGGTGCTGCTGATGCTCGCCATGCCGGCTTTCGAGGCGACGCAGGGCGATTGGCGCAATCGCGGCAATTTCGCCGTCACCTTTCTCGACCGCTACGGCAATATTATCGGCCATCGCGGCATCATCCATGAAAATTCCGTGCCGGTGGACCAGTTGCCGGACTATTTCGTCAAGGCGGTGCTGGCGACCGAGGACCGGCGCTTCTTCGACCATTTCGGCATCGACGTGATCGGCCTGTTCCGGGCAGTGACCGTCAATGCCCAGGCCGGAGGCGTCGTCCAGGGCGGCTCGACGCTGACGCAACAGCTCGCCAAGAACATCTTCCTCAGCAATGAGCGCTCGATCGACCGCAAGATCAAGGAAGCCTTCCTGGCGATCTGGCTGGAGGCCAATCTCTCCAAGAAGGAGATCCTCAGCCTCTATCTCGACCGGACCTATATGGGCGGCGGCACGTTCGGCGCCGCCGCGGCCGCACAGTTCTACTTCGGCAAGAGCATCACCGACGTCAATCTGGCCGAGGCGGCCATGCTGGCCGGTCTGTTCAAGGCGCCGGCGAAATACGCGCCGCATGTCAACCTGCCGGCGGCGCGGGCCCGCGCCAACGACGTGCTGAGCAATCTCGTGCAAAGCGGGCTAATGACCGAGGGACAGGTGATTGCCGCCCGGCGCAATCCCGCGTCCGTGGTCGACCGCGCACAGATCGAATCTCCGGACTTCTTCCTCGACTGGGCTTTCGATGAGGTGCAGCGTCTCGCCGCCCGCTTCCCCGAGCGGTCGCTGATCGTGCGCACCACCATCGACATGGGCCTGCAGAAGGCAGCGGAGGATTCGGTCGAATCCAGCCTGATGGAATATGGCGAGCGCTATCATGCCAAACAGGGTGCCACGGTCGTCATCGAAAACGGCGGCGCGGTGCGCGCCATGGTCGGCGGCCGGGATTATGGCGAGAGCCAGTTCAACCGCGCCACAAGGGCGCTGCGCCAGCCGGGCTCGTCCTTCAAGATCTACACCTATTCGGTCGCCATGGAGAGGGGGATGACGCCCACGTCCACCATCGTCGACGCACCGATCACCTGGGGCAACTGGAGCCCGCACAATTATGAAAACCGCTATTCAGGCAAGGTGACGCTGGCGACGGCGATCGCGCAGTCGATCAACACCATTCCGGTACGCCTCGCCAAGGAGAAATTCGGCATCCAGCCGATCCGCGACATGGCCAAGGCCATGGGCGTTGAAACGCCGATCCGCAACGACAAGACCATTCCGATCGGAACGTCCGAAGTGACCGTGCTCGATCAGGCGACAGCCTATTCCGTCTTCCCCGCCGACGGCATGCAGTCTCGCCGCCACGGCATCGGGCAGATCGTCGGCTATGACGGCAAGGTGCTCTACGACTTCAATCATGACGAGCCGCCGGCCAAGCGCGTCCTCACAGAGCAAGCCAATTCCTACATGAACCAGATGCTGATCCAGATTCCGCAGATCGGCACGGGCCGCAGGGCGGCGCTCGATCGCGGCATTCTCGTCGGCGGCAAGACCGGCACGACGCAAGCCTATCGCGACGCCTGGTTCATCGGCTTCACCGGCAATTACACCTGCGCCGTCTGGTTCGGCAACGACGACTACACCTCCACCAACAACATGACGGGCGGCACCCTGCCGGCCATGACCTTCAAGAAGATCATGGACTATGCGCATCAAGGCATCGTGCTGAAGCCGATACCCGGCATCGATAACCCCTTCCCGGTGCAGAAGCCGCAGACGGTGGCCGCCAAGAAGCCGGCCGATGGATCCGAAAACACCTTACCGCCGCTCATCCGTCCACGGACGCTATCGGTGGATTCCACGAAAATCCTGCGCGACCTCGGCGAGAAGCTGAAGGCGGCAGCGCCACTCGCGACGCAGAAGGTGGCGACGGCGGAATAAGGTCAAGCCGTCCGCATGGCGCGATGCGTTATAAGCCGGCATTTTGAACGCAAGTTCGGCAATCAACCCACTAACCCTTTCCCCTGCCGTCAGAATCAGGGATAAATCGCCACCTGATTGGTCATGAGGACGATCTTAGGGTGTTCCGGGTTCCCCTTCTTGTTGCGCTTTCGCTGGTGCTCGCCTTTGGCGGCGGAATCCTATTCACGCTTTTTGCTCTGGATGCGACCTCCGGTTTCGGTGCGATCAAGCTCGGCGCGTGGCAGGCTTTTCCCGATATGCACACGTCGGATGCCGACCCTTATGCGAAGTCGCATCGCGCACGCGCCGGACGATTACTCTACGGCACCGCTGAGGGACTATCGTTCATTGCGTCCGATGACGACAGCGGCGGGCGGCTGACGGCGGCTTGCCGCTATCGCATCAGCGGCCAGACCCCGCCGGCACGGCTTTGGACGCTGTTCATCGCCGGCAATGACGGCGAGCCGCTTGAGGCGCGCCCTGGCCGGCCCTCGGCGATCAATTCCTGGGTCGTGCTGCGCAATCCCGATTCAAGCTTCAGCATCACCGTTTCGCCGGACGCCCAAGCCGGCAATTGGTTGGCCCTGCCCTCCGCCGGCAACTTCCGGCTGGTGTGGACCCTGCTGGATACACCGGCCGCCGGTAATTCCGGCCTGATCGATCTGTCCATGCCCAAGCTCGAGAAAATCGGGTGCGGCCATGTTTAGGACCGTCTTCGCCATCCTGACCGGAGTGCTCGGCGCCGCGTTGCTGCACCTCGTCATCATCCTGTCCCTGCCGCATTTTTCCGATCGCGACGCCTATACCCGCGTCGAGGATGAAGGCGATGAAAACCATTTTTACGTGCTGGACGACAAGGATGACGATGCGGGGCTTTCCAACAGCGATCCCTATATCCGCACCGCCGTCTGCGCTTTCGATATCGAATCCCAGCCGATCCGGCTGACCGCCAAGGGCAAGGTGCCGTTCTGGTCGCTGTCGGTCTATGACGCGGCGTCCAACGAGGTGTTCAGCATGAGCGACCGCACCTCGGTCGGCGGCATGCCGGACCTGTTGCTCGCCTCGCCGGTTCAGCTTACGGGCATCCGCAAGGCTTTGCCGCCATCGCTTGCGCAATCGATCCTGGTCGAAGTGCCGCGCGCTGAGGGGTATGTCGTGCTGCGCACCATGGCGCCCGAGGCAAGTTTTGACGATGCCGCCCGGAATTTCCTGTCTGAAGCCGGATGCGATGTGTTTGATGGACAGTGAGATTGAGCTGAAAAACCGAGTCTGACCGGATGCGTCCGTGGCCTGACCGCGAAAGTGAAAGCCGCCTTGGCGGCTAAATGCCGGCGAGATGCGCCGGCCTATGATCGAGCTATTTGCCCTTTGCCCGCTTCGGTCCCGTACCGGGACGGCGGGAGCTGGCGTCGAGGCGCTCGTAGCGCACGCCGGTGAACAGAAGGATCTTCGCCTCAACCGGCTCCTTTTGGACGCGCCGCGGCAACCGCGATCGTCGGTCCGAAAGGGATATGATCTTTGCCATTCTCGTCTCCATCGACAACCCGAGACGGATGAATTTGCGACTGATTTCACCCTGCCCGCCACTGAAGCGGACCAGCGTTCCCTCGGGTCCTCGCCGCCTCTTGCGGCTCCGACAAAGGGCATTCACGCCTTCTCACGGTATTCCCTGAACACCGCGACATGGACGCCAAACTGTGGCTTCCATGCGAACTATCTTGCGACCAAACTCTGCAAATCGCTGTTTTCACCCGAATTCAGACATACTGTAGTTAACAGAATGCTAATCATCGCCGCAGTTTGCCCTGACCGCCTGCGGCCTCCTGACCGATAAACGCGGAGAGGCCGGATTTGGTTTCATATACGATGTAAAAATTTCGAGAATCGTTCTCGCCATAAAATATCGTTAAATCATACACTTATATTAATATAATCCTCTGCCCGCATATAGAATCGCGATGCGGCACGTTGCAGAAAAGTGTCACGCAAATATTATTTGTGGTAACCGTAAATTAACGTATTGTAACAGGGAAACCAGAGGGCGGGCAATGTCAGTGGCAGCCAACTCCTTCTTCTCTCCCGAGGACGTCACGGTCCTGCGGGGCGCACTCGATAAGTGGTGCCTGGAGAAGCGGATCGACATCAAAAGCGCCGAGGCCCAGTTCGCGGCAACGGCGGCGATCAGCCTGTTTCAATCCGGTCACGACACTTCCGAAAAACTGCTGGCGGCGCTACGGGAACATAGAGGGCTCTGAGCCGAAAAAACCTCCTGCCAAGGCCCGAATCCCGTCGGGAGAAGTCCTATCTCGAAGCCGTCGAAACCCAAGTGCCCAACTCCGTCTTCAAGCGTTTGGCAGCACAAGTCATCCAAGCCCTCATAGGTTGAGCCTGACAATCAGCCCATCGCGCCCAAACGGCTTCCATGCAGACCGAGAGCCGCCAAACACGGCCGATCCCGCGAAAATATAACCAGGAATCCCGCGCAAGCTTAACGCGTAATTTTTATTTGGATTTTAATAAAGTTTTCACGAACCATTAACCCTGCCCGCCTTACTCTCCCAAAGAGCCGGATCAGGACGACTGTGTATACGACCGTTTCGACAGCCACCGCCGATTGCGCGCGCAAGAACCGAGCGCGCGCCGGCTCGGCCGGGGAAAGACGACGCGTCGCATGTGTTTGATGATCCGGTTCCCGTTCTTTTTGTTTCGCGTATCAGTATGGGTGTTGGCGTGCGTGACCGGTTTCGAGATCTGGAAGAGCCTGCGACAGTTCGCAAGAAGGATGTGGTCCTGATGGCGACGGTCACCAGCTTCGAAGGCATGAGCCACCCGTCCAAATCCGAGCTTCGACAGTTCGCCGAGCTCTTCACCCCCCTCTTCCAGGCATCGAACGATGACGCGAAGCGCCAGGCAGTCGCAGCACTGTCGCAATGCCCGACCGTGCCGGCGGCCGTCTCCCTCTTCATCGGCTGCCAGCCGATCGCCATCGCCGCGCCGTTTCTGACAAGCTCGCAGGCGATCGATGACGACACGCTGATCACCATAGCCCGCACGCAGGGCGCCGCGCATGCGAAGGCCATCGTCCGCCGGCCATCGCTATCTCCCAAGGTCATCGACGCCCTGGTCGGCCTGCATCAGGCCGAGCCGGACCGCGGCATGACCGCATCTGCGATCATCCCAGCGGTCGAACCTGTCTCAAAACCACAGCCGGAAACAAACGCACCCGACCCCGAGGCCGAGCGCCTTGCCCGCGAGGAAGCGCTGCGGCGGCAGATCAAGCAGATCGCGCGCCATCTCGGCCGCGACGACAACGACCGTCTGGGCCTGCGCAATCTTTCCGAGACGCAGGAAGCCCTGATGGTACGTTTCGCCCGGGAACGGGATGCGCAGCATTTTGCCGCCACGCTCGCCGACGCGCTCACCTCCAGCCATTGGCTTGCCGAGCGCATCATGATCGATACGTCAGGCCAGCAACTGGCGGTGACGCTGGTGAGCCTCGGCATGGGCTTTGCCGACGCCGTCTATGCGCTGGAGCGCTTCTATCCGCATCTTGCCGAACGTCACGGCAGCGTCAGCCGCGCCTGGCTTGTGCTGGACAGCATCGATGCCGAGGAAAGCCATGCCCGCGTCGAAGCCTGGCGCCGCGCCGACAGCTATACCTACCTGCCGCCGGAACAGAAGAAATCGCCGCAATCGGGTGCGCCCCTTTTCGGCAGCAGGGAAAGTCCGATCCGCGAACTGCGCGTGGTTAGCCGGCGCTAGATCTGACTCTCAGCCGAGCGGATTGATGCGCTGGTCGGCCAGCGGCACGATATCGGCGATATCATCCGTCTCCAGTTCGATGATCCAGAGATCGGGATCGAATTTCAATTCGCGATCGAGCATCCCCCGGATCTCTTCAGGCTCCTTGCGATCCATGCGGATTTCAAACAGGCGCGCGCCGCTGTCCTCTTCATCGAAAAAGCTCTGCGGCGCGGGGGCATAGAGCGTTTCCAGGCCATCGCGGAAACGCTGGCGAATGAAGATCGCCCCGGCCTCCTCCGCGCCCTTGTGTTCGACAGCGGCGAAGTCGCCGCGGGAAAAAAGGCGGCGGGTCAGGGCGGAAACGAAGATGTCGCTGCGCAATCTCATGGCTGAGTTATAGCGGCCGGCGGAAGACGAGGCAATTGACGGCGAAGATCAAAGCGCGCCGATATCCTGCAGTTTCTTCAGGACCGCCATGTCGGGCTCGCCGGTTTCCGGCAACCGGTAATGCTTCTGGAAGCGGCGGATGGCGGCCTTGGTCTGCTCGCCGGCGACGCCGTCGACGCTGACATTGCTGTAGGCGATGTTGCTCAGGCCCTTCTGGATCTGCATCACCATGTTGACGGTATTGACCGCATCGCTCGGGGCGCTCCTGAGCGTAGTTCCGTTTTTGCCGACATCTTTCTCGGCGCTGCGGATTGCGGCGGCGACGGGATCGATGGCAGAGGCCGCGGAGGAGACGTTGACCGGCCGCTCCACAGGAACGGCGGCGACCGGCGGCTTGCCGGCAGCGCGGGCGACCGGGCTGCCGGTTTGAACCGGGGCCGCCGGCGCGACAGCCTGCTGGTTGGAGGCGGCGTCATTCGGCGCTTCCGAGTCCTGCCTCTCTATGCGAAAGGTCGTCACATTACCGGCATCGGCCTGCTGCCCGGCCAGGAAGGCCTTGCGGCCGGGGATCTGATAGGGTGCGCCGGGATCGCGCGTGCGCAGCAACGGCGACGGGTGCGCGCCTGCCTGATACCAGAGCGCGTTGGCGGTGACGAAGCCGAAGACCGCGAAAAAAAGCGCAATGCCACCGGCCGCCGCCGGATGCCGGCCGACGACGCCGCCGAGCAACCCGGCCAATGTACCGGCGCCGCGCGCACCAAGGCCACCCAGCGCGCCGGCACCGCGCAGGCCAAGGCTGCCAACGGCAACCGCCCCTCGGGAGGCAAGGCCAGGCTGCTTGCGCTTGCCCTTGCCCCTACCCTTAGGCGATTTTCGCTTTTGCGGGGCCATTCATCCCTTCCTCTTTTCGCTTTCCATTCATCTCCAGATTATGTTTCAGACGTGGCGGAAAATCGACCGTGCGGTTGACATCCACAGGCTGTTGCACCGCCACGCCGGAACCGTCGAGCGGAATAAGGATCGTGATCACAGTGCCCTCGCCCGGCGCGCTGGCAATGGCAAAGCTGCCGCCATGCAGCGCAACCAGGCCTTTGACCAGCGACAGGCCAAGACCGGTGCCGGCGTAACGGCGCGTATAATCGTTCTGGATCTGCACGAAAGGCTGACCAAGGGAAGCGAGCCGGTCGGCCGCGATACCGATGCCGGTGTCGCAAACCGAGAGCTTCAGCATGCCGTCGGCCATCGCCGCATCGATGGTGACGGCGCCGCCGGCATCGGTGAACTTGATGGCATTGCCGACGAGGTTGATGAGGATCTGCTGGATGGCGCGCTGGTCGGCGACGATATCGCCGAGACTGCGCTGCACGCGGCTCGTCAGCGTCAGCCCCTTCTCCTTCGCCTGCAGCGCCAGCATGGCTTCGCAAGCGCCGATGGAGGCTTCGATGGGGAACGGCTCAGGCACAAGCTCGTAGCGTCCGGCCTCGATCTTGCTCATGTCGAGCATGGTGTTGACCACGGAGAGCAGATGCCCGCCGGACTGGCGGATCAAGCCGACATATTCGCGCTGACGGTCATTCTCGAGCTTGCCGAAATACTCACCGCTCAGAATATCCGAAAAGCCGAGGATGGCGTTGAGCGGCGTGCGCAGTTCGTGGCTGACGGCGGCGAGGAAGCGCGACTTGGCATCATTGGCCGATTCCGCTTCCGCGGTCTTGCGGACAGCCTCCTCGCGAAGCTGCTGATCGTAGGAAATATCGCGCGACTGGCTGACGATCGCAGTCAACCGGCCCTCGCTGTCTCGCCGCGCGCTCATCTCCATGCGGATATGGACGAACTGGTTGTTACCCTCGATGACCGCCGAGCGCTCCAGACGCAGATCGATGCCGAGGGCGTCACGGCCCTGGCGCAACGTATCGACGGCCTGCAGGAAGAGGATGCGGTCGGAGATATGCACCTGCTCGATGAAGCCGCGCCCGGAGGGATCGCGCATCCAACTGAGGAATTCGGCGCGATCGCGCCCGCCGACAGCGGTGACGCTGCCCTGCGGATCGAACAGAAGCACGAGGCCGCTGGCGGCTTCGAGCATCAGGTCGCGATGCTCGACGACGACAGCCTCGACGGCGTCGGAGGCCGGCCTCTGGCGCGACAAAGCGATGCTGCCGACGGCGGAAAACAGGAAAGCGGCGCAAACGGTGGCAACGCCCGCCGGCAATGCTACCGCCGGAGAAGTGATGAAGGAAAGCCCTGCCGGAACGGCGACAAGCGCCACGGACGAGGCGAGCGCGAGCCGGCGCAGGATCGCCAGTTCCTGTCCACGGACCTCGCCGTTCCCGCTTGTCCGGGAGAGCCAGCTTTCGCCTGCCCGGTCCACGAGGGCTCCAGCCCTGCCAGTCATGTTACTCAATACGCGCACACCAAAACCCGTACAAACGGTCATTTATCCGAGCCCACAATAGGCTCTGGCGGCTTAAGGAAAGAATAAAGGACAGACGCGCGGATCGGCCGAAAAAGCTCGAAAATCCCGTTTTGGCGCACATGGCGGGACCTTTGAGTTTTGTGGTTAACAGCGGGTAAGCAACGGATTTTATTTAGATTTCCGTTGCGCGTTAACTTTTCCGGCACAGCCGGCGCCCGCAATCCCCTGGAGATCAAGCAGATCGGCCGAGACATACTTAACAGCAATCGCTACAATTCGAGCTAAATAGCCTACAAATTCCGAAAGCTACAATTTGAATCAAATTTGCCGAAAATACATCCAAGTTTTGAAAAGCGATGTTGTCCTCTGCCGCATAGGGTCTGAGCAACGTCGGATCAACGGATTCGAATCGGCAGCAAGACCGAGCGAAGCACAGGATGGGCAAGACAATGTGGTTTCTCATTAGAACAGGGTTCTGGTTCTCGCTGGTTCTCATGTTCCTGCCGATCTTCGCCAAGCCACAGGGCGATCCCCGCCCGGCCGGCGAACCGCAGGTGCAGGTTTCCGACGCGCTGTCGGCCGCCTCCGGCGTGATGCAATATGTCGGCTCCATGTGCTCGGAGAAGCCCGATGTCTGCCTGAAGGGCGGCGAAACGCTGACCGCGCTCGGCTACCAGGCCCGCGACGGCGCCCGCGTCGCCTATGACCTGCTCGGTCAGCATTTCAAGGACCAGAAGCCGGGCGAGCAGGCTGCCCCCGCCGCCGCCAGCCATGAACAGGCGGCAGCCGAAGCACAGCCGCTGCCCGCCAAGCGCACGATCAACAACGAGACTGCCGATGCGGTCGTCACCGGCACGGTCAAGCTGCCGCCCTTCATCCCGGTGCCGCTGCCGCGGCCGCGAACCTGATCCATTCACATCGATGACCGTGCCTTGCGCGCCGCGAGCTTGCCCATCGCTCACGGCGTTCTTTTTCGCCATGGGTTCAAATCATCGGCCATTTCACCTATATCCAAGCAGATAGACAATTGGACCGGCATAATGGCGACGCTCGAGCAGATCATTGAGGATTTCTCCTTCCTGGACGACTGGGAGGATCGCTATCGCTATGTGATCGAACTCGGCAAGGCGCTGCCGGACCTTCCGGAAGAGAAACGGACCCTGGAGAACAAGGTACAGGGCTGCGCCAGCCAGGTCTGGCTCGTCACCCATGCCTCGGGCGATCCGGACAATCCGGTGCTGACGTTCGAAGGCGACTCGGACGCCCATATCGTGCGCGGGCTGGTGGCCATCGTGCTCACCACATATTCCGGCAAGCCGGCCTCGGAGATCGCCGCCCTCGACGCGCTCGATGTCTTCGGCAAGATCGGCCTCGTCGAACATCTTTCCTCCCAGCGCGCCAATGGATTGCGCTCGATGATCAGGCGCATCCGCGAAGAAGCGAGAGTCCGCGCCGCTGCGTAAGTTTCGACGCGCGAAGGCACAATAAAAAACCCGGCTCGCAGGCCGGGTTTTTCAGTGTCGTCGATTCTAGACCTTAGCGGGCACCGCGTTTGCGGCGCTGGCCGAGACCCATTTCCTTCGCAAGACGCGAACGGGCTTCGGCATAGGCTGGCGCGACCATCGGGTAATCGGCCGCCAGATCCCACTTCTCTCGATATTCTTCCGGAGAAAGGCCATGATGGGTCATAAGGTGACGCTTCAGCGATTTGAAGCTGCCGCCGCATTCCAGGCAGGTAATTTGATCGTCCTGCACTGATTTACGAACGGATACCGCCGGCTTCTGCTTTTCAACCACGGTAACGGCGGGTGCCGGAGCCGAAGTGCTGCTCAAGGCGGAATGTACGTCGGAAATCAGATTCGGAAGGTCGGTGACCGGGACTACATGATTGCTGACATAAGCCGCCACGATGTCGGCGGTTAGCTCAACCAGCAAATCCTGGCCAGTGCCAAGGGCCGTATCTGTCATTATGTTCTCCTGTTCATCGGCTTGCTTACCGCGCAACGCCTCCGGTGGAGCACGTAAGACACGGCATTCCTCATGATCCGCGCATAACCCTGTCGAAAACCATTTTGATTTTCGGGCCTATGCACTGGGCAATCCGCGCAAGCGCGTATCGTCCGTATTCGTAGCGTCATCGGCAAAAAACGGGGCATTACATGCCAAAGTGCCGACAATACGAAATCCACCCCTAGACGTCGTACGCCGAAACCCGTTTCTATACCGCCTGGTGATAGAATCAGTGATGGCGGAGATAGGTCCGCCAATCCTTAACCGGAAGCAAGTTTTGCCCGCCGTTGCTTGAAAGAAAGATCAGAACATTGGGCACTTAAAGCCGGTCGAGACTAACTCAACATCAGAACTCTACTTAAATGTGAATTAGCACTCTTTATCCAAAAGTCCAGTTTTTAATTCTATCACTTGCTGGTAAAATTCTCATCTATTAAAAATAGGTAACTCACAACTAGAATTGTACTCTTTTTCTAGCAATCCTTGCGTTTGTTAGCTTTTCGTTCTGCGAGAACGCCGCCCCATCCGATCCTTCATCAACTCGTCGCGCACCGACGGCGGCGTCAACCGGTGACCAGCCTTGTGGGCCGCCCGCGCAAGAAGATGAGCGGAAATCGGCGCGGTCAAGACGAAAAACAGGAAACCGGCCAGCGCCCGCGCAAATATGGACAGATCCTGCGAATGGACACCGACTGCAAATAGCAGCAGGCCGGAGCCAACCGTGCCAGCCTTCGAAGCGGCATGCATGCGGCTATAGAGGTCCGGCAGGCGGACGATACCGATCGCGGAGACCAGCGCGAACAATGCGCCCGCCAGAAGCAGGAAGGCGACGATGACGGCTGCGACCAACTCCATTACCGCCCTCCCTTTTTGCGCCGGCCATCCTTGCGCGGTTTCCTGCGTGCGGCCGACCTGGCCCCGTCCTCCGCCCCACTCGCGGGCGAGGGCTGCTGCCCGGCTCCCTCCGACCCGCTGTGGGTCAGGATGAACCGGGCAAAGGCGACGGTGGCAAGGAAGCCGACAAGACCGAGCGAAATGGCGATATCGATGTAGAGGGTGAAGCCGGTCTTGATGGCGATCACGGCGATGAAGCCGATGGCGACCGCCACCAGCATGTCGAGCGCCAGCACCCGGTCGGGCAAGGTGGGGCCGGCCACGACGCGATAGACGGTGAGCAGGAAGGCCAGGCTGAGAATTCCAAGCGCCACCATGGCGGCGGCGGAGACGATGGACGCGGCGATCATCGGAAAACCTCCAGTATCCGGCGCTCGAAACCCTCGGCGATATCGCGTTTAACCGCCTCCGGGTCGGAGCAGTCGAGCGCGTGCACATAGAGCGTCTTGCGGTCGTCGGAGACGTCGACCGAGAGCGTGCCGGGCGTCAGCGTGATGAGATTGGCAAGCAGCGCGATCTCGAAGTCGCGGTCGACGGTGAGCGGAAAGGCGAAGATGCCGGGCTTCACATCCATCCTCGGCCTCATGACGGTGACCGAGACGGCCCATGCGGATTTCGCCAGCTCGCGCAGAAACAGAAGAAGCAGCACCAGAATCCGCCTGACGCGGCCGAGATACAGCACGCCGCCATAGGGCTCCCGCACGATCGCCAGGGCGAGCGCGGAAAGGAGGAAGCCGAAGACGAGATTAAGAAAGGAGGCGCTGCCGGTGACCGCGGCCCAGACGATGGCAAGCAGAAGGTTGAAGACGAACAGGATCATTGTGCCCTCGCCCCTCCGGGAAAGACCGAATGCAGATAGGCCGACGGATCTTCGAGACCGTCGGCGGCCAGTTGCGTCAGGTGCAGGAGCTGCTCGGGAAACAGGCCGAAGCCGATCACCAGCGCAGTCAGCGCCGCGAGCGGCAAGCCGGCCTGCCAGACGATCTGCGCAGGCACGACAGCGTCTTCTACGGCTGTTGGGCGCCAATAGGCGAGCAGGAAGATGCGGCCAAAGACGATGGTGGTGAGGAAGCCGGTCAGCAGGATCGCAGCGGCAAGCCACCAGGCGCCGGTGTCGAGCGCGGCCTTGACGAGGATGACCTTGGGCCAGAAGCCGGAAAACGGCGGCAGGCCGCAAGCGGCGAAGAACAGCACCAGCGACAGACCGGCGAACCAGCCGCTTTGCCGGTAAAGCCCGCCGAGCGCGGAAAGCGAGAAGCCGCCGCCGAGGCGCGCCGCCTGACCGGCCAGCAGATAGAGCGCCGTCATCAGCACCATGGAATGCAACGCATAGAAGATCGCGCCACTGAGGCCATCAGCGCTGCCGAGCGCCACGCCCGCCAGCATCGTGCCGATGCCGGAGATGACGACATAACCGAGCAGGCGGCGGAGATCGTTTTCGCCGAGCGCGCCCAGCACCCCGGCAAGCATTGTGGCGATGGCGACGACCGTCGTGATCGGGCCAAGCCCGGCACGCTCGACTGGCAGCAGCATGACCAGCACCCTGATCAGCGCGTAGATACCAACCTTGGTGAGCAGGCCGGCGAACAGCGCCGAAACGGTGATGCGAGGCGTGTGATAGGAGGCCGGCAGCCAGAAATTGACCGGGAAGGCCGCGGCCTTCATGCCGAAGGCGAGAAGGAAGAGCCCGGCAAGCGTCATCAGCGGCGCCGTGTTGCCGGGCACCCTCGCCTTCGTCGCGATATCGGCCATGTTGAGCGTGCCGAAAATGGCGTAGAGATAGCCGACGGAGACGAGAAACAGCGTGGTGGCGATCAGGTTCAGCACGGCATATTTCAAGGCGCCGTCGATCTGCTCGCGCTCCGAGCCGAGAATCAGCAGGCCGAAGGAAGAGATCAGCAGCACCTCGAACCAGACATAGAGATTGAAGACGTCGCCGGTCAGGAACGCGCCGCTGACGCCGGCAAGGAGCAGCATCAGGAACGGGAAGAAGCCATAGCGACGGCCGCTGGTGGTGATCTCGCCCAGCGCATAGAGGCTTGCCGCCAGCGCCACGATCGCCGCCGTCAGAGCCATGATTGCACTGAAGAGATCGACGCTGAAGGCAATGCCGAAAGGCGGGAGCCAGCGGCCCATCACCATGGTCAGCGGCCCGTCATTGGCAACCTTGCTGAGCAAGGCGGCATCGATCAACACCAACAGGACCAAGCCAGGAATAGCGACCCAGCCGTGCCACGCCGTACGGTCACGCAGCATCATCAAAATCGCGCCGAGCCCGATGCACAGCGCCACCGGCAGGATGACCAGCCAATGCCCCGCCTCTACCGGCGCCGTCACCAGCGCGGCGGAAAGATCGACAGCGGTGTTTGCGGGTGCCGCCATATCGCTAATAACCCAAGGGCGGCAGCGGCCGCTCGTCCGGTTCCGCCACCCGCATCTCGCCGGTATTGTCGGTCTTCAGGTCCTGATAGGCCCGATAAGTCAGCACCAAAAGGAAGGCGAGGAAAGAGAAGGAGATGACGATCGCCGTCAGGATCAGCGCCTGCGGCAGCGGGTTGGCGGCGTCCAGGCTCAGCGTATCCGCACCGGCCGGAATGATCGGCGGCACTTCGCGCGTCACCCGTCCGGCGGTAAACAGCAGCAGGTTGACGGCGTTTCCGAGAATAGCGATGCCGAGCATGATGCGGATCGAAAATTTCGACAGCATCAAATAGATCGCCGCAGTAAAGAACAGGCCTACGAGACCTGCAAAGACTGCCTCCATCACTCCACCTCCCGCTCTTCGAGCGCCAACGCGATCGAGGTGATCGCACCGACCACGACCAGATAGACGCCGGTATCGAACAGCATGACACTGGAGAGCGGCACCTCGACGCCCAGGATATCCGGATAGATCCAGAGGCCGGTCATGAAGGGCACGCCGGAGAAGATCGACAGGAGCCCGGCGGCCGTCGATGCCAGCAGGCCAAAGCCGGCAATCGCCAGCGGGTGGAAGACGATGGCGCGGCGCACCGCTGAGACACCGCAGGCAATGCCATAGATCGCCAGCGCCGAAGCCGCGATCAACCCGCCGATGAAGCCGCCGCCGGGCTCATTATGGCCGCGCAGCAGCACGAAGACGGAAAAGAGCAGCATCAAGGCGGTCAGAAACGGTGCGGCGGTGCGGAAGATCAGCGTGTTCATGAGGCACCTCTTTCCTTCTCCCCAGCGGGGAGAGGGTCGCGCGCAGCGCGGGTTGAGGGGGCGTTACCGGCAGGGGGATGGCCTTTCGTGACATTCAAGGCGCTCGCCGCTACGCGACGAGTCCCCCTCATCCGCCTTACAGGCACCTTCTCCCCGCCGGGGAGAAGGAGAAATCCTTCAGCCGCCATCACTCCGCGCCCCCCTTCTCCATTGCATCCGGATCATTGGCCGCAAGCTTGCGTTCGCCGCCGGCACGGATGCGGATCAGCGCCAGAATGGCGAGGCCAGTGATGGTGACGACGGCGATCTCGCCGAGCGTGTCCGTACCGCGGAAGTCGACGATGATGACGTTGACGACATTGGTGCCATGGGCGATCAGCTTGGAATACTGATTGAAGAAGGCGGTCAGCGTCAGGTCGAAGGGCGCTTGCGTCGCCTTCAGCAGCAACAGCCCGAAACCGAGGCCGCAGGCGGCGGCAAGCACAGCATGCAAGAGCATCTGCAACGGCGGGCGGCGATCGGAGGCGGAGAGGCGCAGCCGAGTCATCACCAGCGCCAGGATGACGACGGAGAGCGTCTCGACCATGAACTGGGTGAAGGACAGATCCGGCGCCCCGAAAAGCAGGAAGATGACGGCGACGGCAAAGCCCTGAATGCCGAGCGAAACGATCGCCGTCAGCCGGTCGCGCGCCATGACGACGGCACCAAGGCCGATGACGGCGATGAGGAAGATCGCCGCTTCGTGCCACTGCATATCAGGCCATGAGGGTACGGCAGGCAACTCGCCATAGAGCACCGGCGGCACCAGCAGCATGGCGGCAAGGCAGAGGAAGGTCACCGCGATATAGATCTCCAGCCGGCCGGGCTGCAGGAAGCGTGAAACGACATGCGACAGGCGCACCAGCCCGGAGATGAAACCGTCGAAACCGCGATCCGGGCCTGGCCCGAGATAGCGGAGCACCACGGACATCAGGAAGCGGGCGCGGTCGAGCTTCCAGTAGACGAAGACACCGATCAGCACGGTCAGAGCCGACAGCAGCAAGGGCACGCCGATATGCGGAACGAGCGAGACCGATATCTCCATCGCCTTGCCGCCGACAGCGCTCGCCATCGGCGAGGAGACATAGGCATGCCAGAGACCTGAGAACAGCGCCGCGACCAGGCCGAGAACGGCCAAGACGACCGGACCGAGCCAGAGCAAAGGCGGCGCTTCATGCGGATGCCTGGGGGTCTCGACGCGCGCGCCAAGGAACGGCTTCAGCGCCACCGCGAAGGCGATGGCGAACATCAGCGCGTTACCGGCGATCGCGACGATCGTCAGCACGATCGACCAGACGGAAGCCTCGGCCAGCGCGGCATAGATCTCCTCCTTGGCGAGGAAGCCGAAGGCCGGCGGCAGGCCGCCCATCGAGATCGCCGCGACCAGCGCCGCCGCAAAGGTTAGCGGCATGGCGGCGCGTAGCCCCCCGAGGCGGGTGATGTCGCGCGTGCCCGTCTCGTGATCGACAATGCCGGCGACCATGAACAGCGCGCCCTTGAACAGCGAATGCGCCACCAGATAGAGCACGGCCGCCTCGATCGCATAGTCTGAGCCGAAGCCGGTCAACAGCACCAGCAGGCCAAGCGAGGAGACCGTCGTATAGGCGAGCTTCAGCTTCAGGTCGGTCTGGCGAATGGCGAGCAACGTGCCCACCAATAGCGTCGCGGCGCCGAAAGCCGGCAGGATCGCCTGCCAGGCCGTCGTGCCGCCCATGGCAGGATTGAGGCGCATCAACAGATAGACACCGGCCTTCACCATCGTCGCGGAATGCAGATAGGCCGACACGGGCGTTGGCGCTTCCATGGCGTTCGGCAGCCAGAAATGGAAAGGAAACTGCGCCGATTTGGTGAAGGCACCGCCGAGGACCAGGATGAGTGCTGCAAGATAGAGCGGGCTCTCGCGCAACGCGCCGCCCACCTTCAGCAGGCCGGACATGTCGGCGACGCCGGTGATCTGCCAGATCAGCAACAGGCCGGCCAGCAGCAACAGCCCTCCCCCGCCGGTGACGACCAGCGCCTGCAGCGCCGCCCGGCGCGCCGCCTCACGCTGATGATCGAAGCCGATCAGCAGGAAGGAGGTAATCGAGGTCAGCTCCCAGAAGACGAACAGGGTCAGGAAATTGTCCGACACGACGAGGCCGAGCATCGAGCCCATGAACAGGAAGATGAAGGAGAAGAAGCGCCCCTGATCGGCATGGCCTTTCAGATAGCCGCCCGCATAGAGCACGATCAGCGCGCCGATGCCGGTGATCAGCAACGCGAAGGTCAGCGACAGGCCGTCGAGCAGCCAGGAGAAGCGCAGACCCAGACTCGGCACCCAGTCGAAACCGCCCTGGACGCCATGGCTGGCGGCGATGGAGGGGAGGAAGCCGGCAAAATGCAGAAAGGCGAGCGCCGGAAACAGCGCCAGCGGCCAGGCCGCATTGTGACCAAGACGGCGGACGGCGGCAGGCGCGACGATCGCACCGAGAAAGGGTAGACACAAAGCCAGGAATGTCAGGCCGGTGACACTGGCCATGTCTTCTCCCTGCTGAACAATGACGCTGAATCCGGCAAAGCCGAAGCACTCCCTTGGGATAGGCCAAAGGCAGGATGGCCTCAAGCCCTGCGGGCAGAAACCCGGACTTAACCCACTGGAATCATTTTTTGGCACCGCGACCGGGAATTGAAGAATGGGCGGGCCGCGCCACATTGTACCGGCGGGGCAGTTTTGTATTGTGGGGCAGTGGGGAAAGGATGGCGCCTATGTCTGAGACGACGATCAGATCGCAAATCGAAAAGACCGATGCCGAATGGCGGCAGCAACTGACGCCGGAACAATATCGTATCACCCGGCAGCATGGGACGGAACGCGCGTTTACCGGCCCCTATTGGAACTCTTTCGAAACCGG
This sequence comes from Rhizobium sp., assembly GCA_036398815.1. Lineage (GTDB taxonomy): Bacteria > Pseudomonadota > Alphaproteobacteria > Rhizobiales > Rhizobiaceae > Rhizobium. The sequence continues at coordinate 20,796 of DASWOH010000298.1, forward strand.
CCTTTACCGCTGTGTCTGCTGCGACGCGGCGCTCTTCCGCTCCGACACCAAATTCGATGCCGGCTGCGGCTGGCCGAGCTATTTCGCGCCGGTATCGCCGGAGGCGGTGAAGGAATATCGCGATGATTCCCACGGCATGGTGCGCACCGAAATCCGCTGCGGCGCCTGCGAAGCCCATCTCGGCCACGTCTTCCCGGACGGCCCGCCGCCGACCGGACTGCGCTATTGCATCAACGGCCATGCCATGGTGTTCGAAGCGGGAGCATAGGCAGGCAGGATGTCGGGCCCCGCGGCTATTCAGGCCGGGATGCGCAATTCCATGCAGGTGAGGTCCAGCCAGCGGCCGAACTTGGTGCCCACTTCCGAGAACTGCCCGACGACGCGGAAGCCAAGCTTTTCGTGCAGGCGGATGGAGACGGCGTTGCCGGTCTCGATGGCGGCGATCATGACGTGGACATTGCCCTTGGCGGCACGGGCGACGAGTTCCCGCAGCAGGCCCTCGCCGATACCGAGACCACGATGGTCCTTGTCGACATAGATGGAATTTTCGACCGTATGACGGTAGCCATCGAAGGCGCGCCAGTCGCCATAGGAAGCATAGCCGGCGACCTTGCCGTCCTTCTCGGCGACGACGACCGGAAAGCCGCGTGCCTTGCGAGCCTTGAGCCACTCGACACGGTTATCGACGTCCACCAACGTATCGTTCCAGATCGCGGTCGTGTGCACGACGGCATGATTGTAAATCTCGCAAACAGCAGGCAGGTCGGCCTCGGTGGCATCACGCAGCAGTACGGCTTGGTCCATAATCGTGTCGTCCAAATGTTTATGAGACAGAGTCCGGCATTACTCCGCGATATTCATGAAGTAAATCCGCCATTCCTGCATGGCTCGCAATGAAGCTGTAACGAATTCGCGCTATTTTACGGTCATTCTGAGAATCACTATGGGATTTCTGCTGAAAAATGCGCTACTCATAGTTGGTTTGCAGATCCCGCCTCCCGGAAACCGCAATGCTCGCGCGATTGACCGCCATCCTGCTTCTCTCCATCGTGCCGGCGCAAGCCGCCGAGTGGTGGTCCTATGACAACGCGCACTTCGGCTATGCGATTGAACTGCCGTCGGAATTCCGCCTGTCGGCGCGAAGCGACGACGGCAATGGGCTGACGCTGACGCCGGCCGATCAGTCGGCGCGGCTGCTGATTTTCGGCGCCAATACTCTCAACGGCGATTTTTCCTCGGAAGCCAATATCCGTGTTGCGCGCGCCAAGGACGAAGGCTGGCAGATCTCCTATTCGAAATCGACCTCGCGCGGCATCAGCTTCTCAGGCACCAGGCAAGGCCACATCATCTATGTGCGCGGCGTAGCGCTCTGCAACGGCGCTGCCGCCTTCTTCCAGATGGACTATCCGAAGGCGGCCATGCAGCGCTACGATGCCGTCGTGATGCGCCTGGTGCGCAGCCTGCATCCCACGAAGAAGTGCGCGCCGACGACGCAGGTCGTCAAAAGCTTCCCGGTGACAGGCTGAAGCAGGTGAACACCGCCGAATAGTGCACGGCGGCGGCGGAGATGACGAAGCCGTGCCAGATGGCGTTCTGGAAGCGCAGCTTCTCCCAGACATGGAAAATCACGCCCAGCGAATAGATGACGCCGCCGATCACGATCAGCATCATCGAGGCGGTCGGTATATGCATGGATACTGGTTTGGCGACCAGCACGCCGCTCCAGCCCATGGCGAGGTAAAGCAGGATCGCCAGCCGGTCGTAACGGCCGGGAAAGAAACATTTGAGCGCGATGCCAAACGCCGCGAAAACCCATATCGCGATCAGCGTGGCAAACAGCAGCGGGTCGCTGGCCCCGCGCTCGAGAAAGGGCGTATAGGTAGCGGCGATCAGCACGAAGATGGCGGAATGATCGAAACGCCGCAGGTACCACTTCGTCTGCGATACCGGCCAGAGATTGTAGGTGAAGGACATGGCAAGGGTCAGGACGAGGCCGATGCCATAAATCCAGGCCGCGGCGATCTCGCCGTGGGAACTCCACACGGTCGCATAGAAGATCAGCACGGTCGCGCCGATCAGGGCAAAAACCACGCCGACGCCGTTGACGATGCCGTCGGCGATCACTTCATATCGATCATAGGCCCAACGAATGCCTTTGAACTCGGCCATCTATACACGTTCCAATTCCATATCGGCATTGATCGTGGCATCTCGAAAGCGGCGAGGCAACCGCGTTCGCCGCGCATGTCGGTAAATCTTCGTGAATGGCGAGACGCGCAAGTGAGATGGCCCGTCAACAGATTGCGAACGCTTAATCCGCAATTTCTGGCCTTCTGTGAACAATCGAAATCCGCCATATACAAGGTCAAGTACAGCAGGCCAGAGGATCTCTTAAGAGGCATATCGACCGGCAACAGCTCTCAAGCCTGCCATTGACGGCGTTTTCGCCGCCCGCGCCGGTTCCTCTTTCTTCCGAACATCGAGGTTGGAATAAGCTTATGACCGAAACCGCCCCCTCCTATGCGCTGACGCGCCCCGCCTATGTCGGCCAGTCGCATCTTGTCGTCACCGACCTGGCGCTGGTATCCCGCTTCTATCAGCACATGCTGGGGCTGAAGGTCATCGAGAAGACGGCGAGCGGCGAAGTGCTGGGTGTTTCCGGCCAGCCGCTCCTGACGCTGACGACGGATCGCGCCGCCAAGCGCGCGCCGCAGACGGCGGCCGGCCTGTTCCACACCGCTTTTCTGCTGCCCAACCGTGTCGAGCTTGCCCGCTGGCTGCGGCATGCGGCGCAGAACAATGTCGCCCTCGAAGGCGCTTCGGACCATATCGTCAGCGAGGCGATCTATCTTTCCGATCCGGAAGGCAACGGCATCGAGATCTATGCGGACCGGCCGCATGAGCAGTGGACGTTCCACGGAGACGGCACGGTCGAGATGGCGACGCTGAGGCTCGATCTGCAGAAGCTTTACGAAAGCGCGCCGCAGGACCGCTGGGACGGCATGGCCGATGGTTCGGCGATCGGCCATATCCATCTGCAGGTCGGCGATGTCGAGGAGGCGAATGCCTTCTATCGCGACGTGCTCGGAATGAAGGTCATGGCGGCGCGCTATCCCGGCGCCACGTTCCTCGCCACCGGCGGCTATCATCATCATCTCGGCGCCAACACCTGGAACAGCCGCGGCGCCGGCGTCCGCTCCGAGCACATGACCGGCCTTTCCGACTACACTCTGCGTTTCAACGACAGGCAAACGCTCGACAAGGCGGTCGCAGCGCTCGACGCGCACGAGATCAAGACGGAGAAGCGCGACGGCGGCGTTTCGTTGCGCGACCCCTGGGGTATCGGGCTGAATCTGATCGCCTGATCGCAACCATGGATCGACGATCCAAAGGCCCGTTTCGGAACCGGAACGGGCCTTTCGCGTTTGCATACCGAGGCAATGGGGCTTCGGGGATTGTTCAGGATGGATATAGCCAAGGGCATACGCAGGCAGGGGCGCAAACCGGCGACGGAACGCGATCAACGCTCCAGCGCCTGGGTGGAAGCGCTGCGAGCGGATACCGAGCGATTGGAGAACGCCGCGTCCGCCCACCAACTCAAAAAAGACCGGCTGGATATCGCCTCCGCCTGGGCGCTGATCGGCATCTTTCTCTTGCTGGCATTGGCCGCCGTTTCCATGATGTCGATCATCCTGATTCCGGTGACGCTGGCCGTCGTCGTTGGCATGATCCTCGGACTGGTGGCGGAAAAACTCAGCAAGCTCGGCGTGCCGCGCATTCTCAACGCCGTTCTGCTGTCATCAGCGGTGGCGCTGGTCATCTTCCTGTTCATCAATGCGCTCGCCGGACCCTTGGCGCGGTTGGCACAGGAGGGACCCGACCTCTTCCAGCGTACTGCCGACCGGCTGATGCCCTATCTCGAACGGGTCAAATGGCTGCATATCACCCCGCAGACCTTCGAGAGCGGGCCGATGTCGATCAACGTGCTGCTCGAAAACACGGGCAACGTGCTGCATGTTCTCGCCAATAATCTGACGCCTGCCATTGTTCAGGGCCTGATCTTCTTTGCAGCCCTACTGCTCTTTCTCGCCGGACGCGCCAGCCTGCGCAAGACGCTCATCATGACTTTCGTCAGCCGGACGTCGCGGCTGACGGCGATCCGCATCATCAATGCGGTGGAGCAGGTGCTCGGCTTCTACTTCGCCACGGCCGCGCTGATCTATGCCGGTCTCGGCGTCGTCATGACCGTCATCGCCTATGTCGGCGGCATGGGCACGCCGATCCTTTGGGGTGTCTTCGCCTTTCTCTCCAGCTTCGTTCCCTTCCTCGGGATTGCGTCGATGACGATCGCGCTGGCGATCGCCGGCATCATCACCCATGACGACATCATCTTCGCCCTTGCGCCTGCCGTGGTCTTCTTCTCCATCCATCTCGCCGTGGAAAACCTGGTTTTTCCGGCGGTCATGGGCCGGCAATGGGAGCTCAATCCCTTTGTCGTCTTCCTCGCCATCATCTTCTGGACGTGGATGTGGGGCGCCGTCGGCGCCATGCTCGCCCTGCCGCTATCGCTGGTCGTGATGACCGTGGTCAACGAGCTGTTCTTCGAGGAAAAGGTGCAGCCGCAATTGCCTGAGTGAAAGACGTCAGCCTGGCGATCGACTGCTGCCGATCGTCCACTCAGTTCGTGGTGTCGTCGTCGCCTTGTTCGGGAATATCCTGCAGGCGGACGAACTGCACGCCCTTGGCCTTCAGCGCGAGAATGCTCGCCGCGACCCCTTCGCCGGCCGCATGGGTCGGCTGGTTGATATGCGAGATGATGACATCGCCATCCTTGGCGGAGGCGTATTGCTTTTCCACCATCCTGGCCGGCAGCAGCGAGCCGCTGTCGCCATTCACCGAATAACCGGCGATGCGATAGCCCATGCCGCGGATCTCCGCGATGGCCGACAGGCTGTATTTCGCCGTAGCGCCCCGGAACCAGTGCGGCTGCGGGATGCCGGAGGCAAGCATGGCATCGGCGCCGCCCTTGACTTCCTGGGCCACGGCCTGTGGCGAGCCGGCGGCGGAAATGCCATAGACCTTGGTCGGGATATCGACGGCGGGAATATGGTTCTGGCCGTGGTTTTCCAGTTCGAAGAGGTCGGAATGGGCCAGGAAGACGGCAAGCGCGTCGGGATTGCTGCGCAGCCAGCGGGCGGTGACGAAGATCGTCGCGGGAATGCCCTGATCGACGAGCGTGCTGAGAATACGCGGATCGGTCCTGCCCATGCAGGCATCGAAGGTGAGCGCGACGCGCGGCGCACCCTTGCCGGCACGATTGACATGCAGATGCGGCTCGACCAGCTTGACGTTGGACACGGGCGCCTTCGGCGGAAGCTGCGGCCAGACGACAGGCTTTGCGGCCTGCTCGGCGGCGAAGGCGGCCGGAGCGGCGGCGAGCAGGAATGCGGACGTTAGCAGAAAGCGGTTCATCAGTATTCACCGATCGGATCGAGCGACATCGAATTTGGCGGAAAAAGCGCGCGATTGCCATGGAGCCTTTCCCTTTGCGCCCGCCATCCTCCGGCAAGGCGACGGAAATATGGCGGCTTGCCGGCAAGGGGGTCATTTCCCGTCACAAATGCGCCTATAGTCATTCTGCCGCAGTCGCGGCTTCGGCGATTCCTCATTTATGATAGGATTGATACCAGACCGGCCTGCCACTATCTGCATATTCTCCTGTGCTCCCAAAGGGAACCATCCATGAGCCGCGATCCCTATGACATACTGGGCGTAAAACGGGACGCCCCGCAAAAAGACATTCAAAGCGCCTATCGCAAGCTTGCAAAAAAGCTGCATCCGGATCTCAACCCCGGCGACAAACAGGCCGAGGAAAAATTCAAGGAAGTCTCCGCGGCCTATGGCATCCTCGGGGACGAGGAGAAGCGCGGGCGCTTCGACCGCGGCGAGATCGACGGCAGTGGCGCGGAGAAGCCGCCACGCAGCTATTATCGCGACTACGCGACGACGGAAGGCCAGCGCGGCCCCTACCGCAACACGGGCGGTTTCGCCGATTTCGGCGATACCGACGACATACTTTCCAGCTTCTTCTCACGTCGCAGCCGAGGCCAGTCCGGAATGCAGGGTCAGGATCGTCACTACTCCATGGACGTCGACTTCCTCGACGCCATCAATGGCGCGAAGAAGCAGATAAGCCTGCCGGACGGACCGGCGCTCGATGTGCAGATCCCGCCGGGAACCAAGGACGGGCAGACGCTGCGCCTGCGCGGCAAGGGCGACCTCGGTCTTGGCGGCGGCGCGGCGGGCGATGCGCTGATCGCGGTGCATGTGCGCCCACACCGCTTCTTCACCCGCGACGGCGACGATATCAGGCTGGAATTGCCGATTTCGCTGACGGAAGCGGTGCTCGGCGGCAAAGTCCGCGTGCCCACGCCCTCCGGCCCGGTGACCGTCACGCTCCAGCCGAACTCCAACACCGGCAAGGTCTTGCGGCTGAAGGGCAAAGGCGTGCCCGTACGGGGCAAGGACGCCGGCGACGCCTATGTTTCACTGAAGATCGTCTTGCCGGATGCGCCGGACGCCGAGCTCACCGCCCTCGTTTCCGATTGGCAGGCCGGCAAGACGCATGATCCCAGAAAGACCATGGGAGGCTGAGCGATGAACGAGAGCGAGTTTCGCCTGCGTCTCGAGATCGACGTCACGGTGCTGGAAGTCTGGATTGATCAAGGCTGGCTCATTCCCGAAACCACGGAAGAAGGCCGGTCTTTCCGCGATGCCGACCTCGCCCGCGGGCAATTGATCCTGGATCTGATCAACGCCATGGGCCTCAACGAGCCCGGCGTCGATCTGGTCATGGATCTGGTGGATCAGCTTCATGGGCTGAGATCGACGCTACGCGATCTGACGGATGCCGTCCGCCGCCAAAACCTCGATGTGCAACACCACATTCTCTCCGAACTCGATCGCCTGGAGCGCCAAAAAGGGCGCTGAAGGCATCAATCGTAGAGATAATATTTCTGCCAGCTATCGCGCGGCACCTTGTCGCCGATCTGATAGCTCAGGTCCCGCACATGGACGTGCTGCGGGCCGGTCGTGCACGTGTAGGAGAGGTGATACCAATCGCCCTTGCTGCGGAAGACGGCACCGGGAGCATTCATCGAATCCGGCGCCATATTGGGATCGCCGAAGGTGTAGGCGATCACCTTGTCCGGCTTGAAGCCGGTCTTCTCCGTGCCGATCCGCTTCATCGCCTCCGCATCGCAGGCCTGTTCCATCCGCTCGGAAGGATCGAGCTTTTCCAGCTGCTTCTTCATGGTCGCATCGACAGCGAGCGCCGAGGTTGCGATGGAGGCCAAAGGCACGAGAATGGCGATGAATTTCAGCATGAAGACCGGTCCCTCACTTGTTTGTTTTCCGGGCTGGACTGCGTCTGCCCCACTGGGGAAAGCGATTCTAAGAAACACTTACTATCGACGCAGCGCTAAGCGGACTTCGTTAAAGAATGTGGTCACATCAAGGCAACCTTGTGTGCGACCTTCTATCATCGCCAGCTCGACCCCAATGTAGGATCATCCGCTTGCACGAGGCTTGAGCGGGCAATTGCCGCTTGAACCCCGGCCAAGCGCCCTCTATTTCTCTTCATCTCATACCCGACTTTCACCCCGGAGAAAGCCTTCCAGTGTCTTCATTCAAGAACCTCCCCACCCCGCCCGCCGCGCCGAAAAAGCCGGTCACGGATACGCGCCACGGCATCACCCGCAGCGACGATTACGCCTGGCTGCGCGCCGACAACTGGCAGGCGATGTTCAAGGA
>DASWOH010000299.1:0-9875 GCA_036398815.1 Rhizobium sp.
TGGCGACAATATCCGCTACAGCAAAAACTGGCTCAACGTCTGCCGACCAATTGGATTGTTCGCGTCCATAACGACGCGTCGGCTTTTGCGGCTGCCGAACGCGGCGCGAGCGGGGAGGGAGAAACAGACGATCTTCTTCTCGTTCTTCTGTCCGAAGGCATCGGCGGAGCCGTCGTGAGGGACGGTCGGGTCGCAGGCGGAGGCCACGGCTATGCCGGAGAGATCGGGCACACGATCGTGACAGCTGGCGGAAGAACAGACACATTCGAGATGTTGGCAGGCGTTGCACATTTCGAGAGCATCTTCCCGCCTGATCAAACGGTCGGACATGCAGCAGCGGCCACGTTGGCGCGGCAGCAGGATCCTCACGTCGGAAAACTATTGGAAGGATGGGCGGAGGCACTGGCCATTGGGCTCGCCAATGCCGTCCATCTGCTTGACCCTCGCCAGATCATCCTCGGTGGTCCTCTCAGCCCGTTGTTTTCGGCCGTCGAGCGGCAGGTCGTTGCCCGTCTGGATCAATACCTGATCTATGGGTTTGCCCGGCCCCCTATCCGAATTGCCACCAGCGGCAGCCAGGGCTCTGCGATCGGAGCGGCTGCCATTGTCCAGGAGACGATTTTCGATCTCCCACTGAGAGATGAAGGCGCTCGCTTCTAATTTTCAGATCGAGATTGACGTTAATTAGTTTTTGTATTATACAAATACTAATTTGCAGGCTTGGGAGGAATTATGAAAAAGGAAGCACGCACACTTCGTGTGGGAATTTTGGGCTGCGGCCCGATTGCTCAGTTCGCCCACTTCGAATCGGCCCAGAAGTCGCGCAACGCCGACCTCTACGCAGTTTGCGATGCCGACAGAGAGCTCGCCGATCACTTTGGCCGTTTCTACGATGCCAAGAAAATCTACTACGATTATGATGAGATGCTGGCTGACTCCGAGGTCGAAGCCGTTGTCATCGCCACGTCTGATGCCTTCCATGTACCCGCCGCACTCAGGGCAATCGACGCCGGCAAACATGTCTTGTGCGAAAAGCCGATCGGAATTGTGATAGAAGAAGTCGAAACGCTGAAGTCGAAAATCGACAGCAGCGGGCTGGTTCTACAGATCGGGCACATGCTGCGTTTCGATCCCGGCATCGAGGCGGCGCAGACTTTTATCCGCGATGAGATGGGCCAGCTTCTGGCGCTCAAGGCTTGGTATTGCGATTCCACGCACCGCTATACAGTCACCGACGCTGTCCAGCCCCTTGCCCGATTGGGCCGGAACAGCCTGAAACCGAGCGGCGATCCCAAAGCCAACAAGCAGCGATACTTTATGCTCGCGCATGGCAGCCACCTTGTCGATCTCGCTCGATATTTGGCAGGCCCCATCAAGGCGGTCAGAACGCGACTTTCCGAACGGTTTGGGGCCTATTGCTGGTTTGTCGAAACCGACTTCGAAAATGGCACGCTTGGGCATCTCGATCTGACGATTGCCGTGCGCATGGACTGGCACGAGGGCTTCCAGATTTATGGCGAACATGGCAGTGCGATCGGCAAAATCTTTAACCCCTGGTACTATCGTTCAAGTGAAGTCGATATATTCCATGAGGACAAGGCCGAGACACGCCGCGTTCTTGGGGCCGATGGCCATTTTTACAGACGGCAGCTCGAAGGCTTTGCAGACACGGTTCTGACCGGCGCGCCGCTTCGTGGTGCATCGATCGACGATGGCATCGCATCGATGCGGGCGATGGTGGCAATCGCCCAATCTGCCGCAACAGGTAAATCAGTAGCCCTCTGCGAAGTGTCGGGGCCGCTGTGATGAAAGCCGGGATATTCGGGAGGACCTACCCCTACCAAACCGCTCGGGAAATATTCGCGCAGGCACATGATGACGGCTTTCGCGCAATCCAGTTCAATCTGTCAGGTGTCGGTCTACCGAGCCTTCCCTCGGAAATCCCGCCGGGAACTCTGGAGACTGTAGCGGCGCTTGCCGCATCGTTCGATCTGGAAATCGCAGCCCTGTCGGGTACTTATAATATGGGCCACCCTGACACCAATGTGCGCATCGGCGCACGGTCCGGCTTCGAAAACGTTGTTCGTGCTGCGACGATGATCGGCGCTCCGTTGGTTACGCTTTGCACGGGCTCCCGCCATCCCTCCGATATGTGGGCATTTCATCCGAACAATGCCTCGGCGGAGGCCTGGCGGGACATGCGCGCAGAGCTGGATTTTGCATTGGGGCTGGCAGCCGACCATGGATTGCGGCTCGGGATCGAACCCGAGCCGGGCAATATCGTGGCCGACGCCCGCCTCGCCCGACGCCTTCTTGATGAAGTCGGAGCCGCCGCCCCGCTTGGCATTGTTCTTGATGCTGCCAATCTGGTCGGCCACAAACTCGAACACCAGCATGCGGTGATGAACGAGGCCGTCGATCTGCTGGGCGACAGGCTTGTCCTTGCCCATGTAAAGGATGTCAGCGGATTGGAACACGTCACCTGCCCTGGCGACGGTAAAGTGGATCTCGTAGCCTTTACAGCGCTCCTTCGCGCCGCCGGCTACGATGGAGCATTGGTCGGGCATGGCTTTGCCGCAGCTGATACCCGTCGAGCCGGGGATTATCTGACGAAACTCATAGCGGGGCATGCCGCATGAGCCTTTCCTCCTTCACCGCATCCGACGGCGTCCGCCTGAACTTTGAGACGGCGGGTACGGGTTTGCCCTTTATCTGGCAGCATGGTCTGGGCGCCGACCGAAATCAGCCGGCGGAAGTCTTCCCCGACATTGCCGGATATCAGCGTATCACTCTGGAATGCCGCGGCCATGGTGGCTCGGAGGTAGGAGATCGTGACAAGCTGTCGATCGAGAGATTCAGTCAGGATGTTCTCGAACTCATGCGGCATCTGGAACTGACCTCGGTCATCATCGGCGGTATCTCCCTGGGGGCGGCGATCGCCCTTCGGGTTGCCGCAATGGCACCGTCGAGTGTCCGCGGCGTCATATTGGCCCGTCCTGCCTGGGTGATCGATCCCGCCCCCGACACGCTGAAACCTTATGTCGAGGTCGCCCGCCTGTTGAAAACATATGGCCCGATCGAGGGAGCACAATGCTTCGAACAGTCTCCAAGCCTTGCAGAGGTGGAAAAGGCTTCGCCGGACAACGCCCAGTCCCTGCGCTGGTTCTTCGAGCGACCTCGTCGCGATAGCACGGAGGACCTGCTGTCCAGAATTCCGCTGGATGGGCCAGGCGTCAGCGAAGAGACCATGAGAAGCCTTTCCGTCCCGGTGCTCGTCATTGGCAACGCATGCGACTATGTTCACCCGATCGCCACGGCGCGGGCACTTGCCGACATCATTCCAGGCGCAGAATTTCGGGAAATCACCGGCAAATCCATCAGCAAAGATGCCTATGTCGCGGATTTCAAGCGAGAGCTTGCAATGTTTCTGACCGAAGCCAGGGAGGAGTTGCCATGACGGACACGGTTTTCTCACCCGATATCATGGTCGCAGATATTGGCGGCACAAACGTCAAATTCGGCTTCAATCTGGCTGGAAAATCCCAGATCTACAGCCGCCTCTACAATTCGGATGTGCTGCGTGAACACGATCCTGTCGAGCAACTCGCCAAGATGGTCCAGTCGGTCATCGCCGAAACCGGCATCCGGCCGGACATTCTCGTTTCAACCGTGCCGGGGTTTCTTGATACGGATGAGGATACCGTTCTCTTCGCAGGCAATCTCCTGCGTCTCAACGGCCGAAAGCTGGCCACGGAATTGGCGGAGCGCATCGGCTTTCCGGTTTTCCTTGAGCGGGACTCGGTTCTTGCGCTGATCGGTGAGACGGTTGCCGGCGTCGGAAGGGGCAGCAACGCCATTCTCGGCATCTATTTCGGGACGGGTATCGGCGCCGCTTTCATTCAAGATGGTCACCCTTTTCGCGGTGCCGGCTGGGCACTCGAGATAGGGCATATTCCGTTCCGTTCAGAGGGGCGCCAGCTCTCCGGCCTGCGGACCGACTGCCTGGAAACCTATGTGTCAGGCCGAGCGCTGCGGATATTGGCCGACGAACATCAGGTGAAGATCGAGACCATCTTCACGACTGCTGCTGCGCGCGCAAGCGAAGCGCTGTCGGCCGCCATCGATGATTTCGTTCGTGACCAGGCCATCGCGATCGGCACTGCTTGCGCACTTTTCTCGCCTGATGTCCTCGTTCTCGGCGGTGGCGTTTGCGAGATGACGGATTTCCCAAAAGAAAGACTGACGAAACTGGTGGCCGAAAAGGCGACCTTCGAGCAAACGGGCCGCCCTATGGACCTTCGCTGGGCAGAATTGGGATGGCGCGGCGTCCTTCATGGCGCTCCGCAGGCGGTCGTCGAGCACCTCAAACGACATGCCGACAAAAAGCTATCGCCGGTAGGGAAACGCTTCGCGCTTCCCTAATCGATTTTCATGCCACCATCCTCGGGAGGAGATCATGGCGCTACTGGAACTTAGAAACATTGCACGACACTTCGGCGCCATTCGCGCATTGGACGGCGTCTCGCTATCGATCGAACCGGGCGAGGTCGTCGGGCTCATGGGCGACAACGGCGCCGGCAAATCGACGCTCGTCAAGATTCTAGCGGGTAATTTCGGCCCGACTGACGGCGAGTATCTCATCGACGGCAGGCCGGTGCATTTCCACAAGCCGCTCGATGCGAGGCGAGCCGGAATCGAGGTAGTTTATCAGGATCTAGCGATCTGCGACAACCTCACTGCGGCAGCCAACGTCTTCCTTGGCCGCGAGATCACCAAAGGGATCTGGCCTTTCCGCATTCTCGACCACAAGGCCATGAGGGAACAGGCGGGCGAACTCTTCCGGGAGCTCAAATCCGAGACCCGCCCGCGTGATCTGGTCCAACGCATGTCAGGCGGCCAGCGCCAGGCGGTGGCGATTGCCCGGACTCGCCTGGCAGACGCAAAGGTGGTTCTTATGGATGAGCCAACTGCCGCCATCTCCGTACGGCAGGTCGCCGAGGTTCTTGCCCTGATCAAGCGGCTGCAGGAACGCGGCATCGCCGTCGTACTAATCTCGCATCGCATGCCGGATGTCTTCAGTGTCTGCGACCGCGTCATCGTGATGCGTCGCGGAACCAAGGTTGCCGACAAGCACATCGAGACATCGTCGCCTGAGGAAATCACTGCGCTCATCACCGGCGCCAAACACGCAGCCTGAGGAGGAAGCCAGATGGAAAAGACACAGAACCCGGCGATCGACGCCGCCAATCTCGACCATGTCCTCTCTCATAGCGAACGAGGCATCATTTCCGCCTTGCTCCGCAGCCAGGAGATGTGGATCGGCATTGCCGTCGTTGTCATCAGCCTGCTGGCCGGCATGATCGCGCCGAACTTCCTTTCAGCGAACAATGTCTCCAATGTCGCGCAGAATTTCTGCTTTACCGCGATCATCGCGATCGGGATGACACCGGTCATCATGACGGGCGGCATCGATATTTCGGTGGGCTCCACACTGGGCCTGACCGGGGTGACGCTCGGCCTTCTTCTCTCGTCCGGCGCACCTTTTGCGCTCGGCGTCGTGGGCGTCGTCCTTGTCGGGGCAGCGGTCGGCCTCGTCAACGGCATGTTCATCGCCTATCTTCGGCTGCCGCCGTTCATTGTTACGCTCGGCATGATGAGCATCGCGCGGTCGCTGACGCTGGTCGTCACCAACAACCAAGTCGTCTATGAGTTTGGCGGATCGGACGAGATCCTCGTTGCTTTCGGCAGCGGCTCGATGCTTGGCTTGCCCAACGTCCTCTGGGCCGTCATCATCCTTGCCTGCATCATGCAGTTCGCCTTGTCGATGACCCGTTGGGGTCGTTATGTCCGGGCGATCGGTGGCAACGAGGCTGCCGCCCGCCTGACCGGCATCCCCGTCGATGTCATCAAAGTCTCCGTCTATGTCCTTGTCGGCGCCATTACGGGCCTCTGCGCGGTGTTCCTCGTCGGCTGGCTCGGTGCGGCGACGAATGCGCTCGGCCAAGGACAGGAACTGCAAGTTATTGCTGGCACGGTCATCGGCGGTGCCAACCTGCTTGGCGGTTACGGTTCCGCCGGTGGCGCAGTCATCGGCTCTCTTTTGATCGAAGTCATTCGAAACGCCTTGCTGCTCGCAGGCGTCAATCCGTTCTGGCAGGGCACCTTCGTTGGCGCCTTCATCCTCTTCGCCGTCCTCATAGAGAGGGCACGTAATCTGCGGTCCTGACGGTCCATTTGGCCGTCTGTTGGAGGGAGGCGCCAGCAAAGCAAACAGGCATTTGAAGATTGTAGTTTCAGGAGCAACTGCAGAGGCAGGGAGGAGTTATTATGAGGAATAGAACAGTTACGAGCATATCGGCGTTGATGATAGCGGCAGCCGTCATGGTGCCGTCGGCCGCGTCGGCCAAGACCTTCGCGGTCGTTGTCAAGACCGTCAACGACGTCTTCAGCGCGCCGATCAAGGATGGATGCGAAAAGGCAGCCAAAGATCTCGGCGATACCTGCTATTATATCGGACCATCCGAGGTGGACGAGGCAAAGCAGATCCAGGTTCTCAACGACATCCTGACCAAGGGCGTTGACGGACTGGCAGTTTCGGCGACCAATCCGAAATCCGCTGCAAAGGTCATCGAGAAGTTCAAGGCCAAGGGCATACCTGTCGTCACATTCGACGGTGACCTGCTCAAGGACAATTTCAATCTGCGATCGACCTTTATCGGCACCGACAATTACAAATTCGGCGTCGAGCTTGCCAAAAAAGTCGCTGAATACAAACCGAAGGGCGGCACGGTCTGCATCCAGTCCGGAACTGCCGGTTCGCTCAATCTCGATCTGCGCATCCAGGGCGTTCGAGACACGCTCGGCGGCGGAACCCAGGACAAGCCCATCAGCAAGCTGACCGGACAGAACGGTTGGAGCGAACCTGCAGGTTGCCCCGTCTATAACAATGACAACATCGCAACCTCGGTTCAGCAGATCAATGACGTGCTGACCGCCAATCCCAAGCTTGATGCCTTCGTTGCCGTGGGAGGTTGGGCGCAATACGCACCGGCGGCCTACCGCAAGGCGATCGGCCGCGTGAAGGACCGGGTCGATTCCAAGGACCTCGTGATCTCGTTCGGCGATGCCTTCGCCCCGCAGATGCCGCTGCTCAAGGAGGGTCTCAGCCACTATCAGGTCGGCCAGGACCCCTATCAGATGGGCTATCAGTCGATCGTTGCGCTGAAGGCGTTGAGTGAAGGCAAGACGGTCGAACCCTATATCGATACGGGGTTTGTTCTCTGCACGCCTGACATGGCGGATACTTGCGGCAAGAAGTAATGCGGGCGGCGGTGCCGAGGGATCGGCACCGCCCCTGAGCGGGAGGGACGCGATGAACCAACGCCGTTTGAAAATAGCCGTTCTCGGAACCGGAGCGATCGTTGAGCGCGCGCACCTCCCGGGTCTTGTAGCCGACGGGAACGTCGAGATTCATCTCTTCGGGCGCAACCGGCAGCGCCTGGACGTCCTGGGTAACTTATTCACCATCGCGAAGAGCTACACGTCGATGGAGGAATGCCTGGGCATGCATGACTTGGATGGTGCGATCATCGCGCTGCCGAACTTCATGCATGGCGATGCCGCATTCATGGCAATCGAGCGCCGCCTGCCAATTCTGCTTGAGAAGCCGATCGCCCATGAAATTCAAACTTCACGAGAGATCGTGTCACGCGCGATTGCTGCCGATGTGCCGATCCATCTTAATCTCCCGCAACGGCACCGACCAAGCATTCGAGCCATGAAGCAGGTGATCGACAGCGGCGCGATCGGGAAGATCCGGACGATCGATGTTTCTATGCTGCGCCAAAGCGGAATTCCCGGCTTCGGCACATGGTTTACCCAACGCCAGTTTTCGGGCGGCGGGGTATTGGCCGATCTCGGACCGCATATGCTCGACATAGCGTTCCACTTGGCCGGCAGCTACGCAGCCACTGTACTGGACAGTGCCGTGTGGAGCGACCTCGGACCGCGTGCAAGAGGCCTTGGCGACTGGACGGAGCATCGCGCGATCGAAGACGAGCCGCAGGCTCAATTCAATGTCGATGATCGTGCCATAGTCCGGCTGGAGGGCGCAAACGGCGTACGCATCACTTGCGAGGTTGCCTGGGCCTATAACGGGCCTGATGAAAATCGCGTCCGAATTGTCGGCGAGCATGGCGGCCTGGATTATTGGCCGGAAACATACGGCCTCGAACGCCCCTTGGTCGGATACGGCGATGTGAATTGCCTACACTCCTTCCCCAGCGATCATCAGGACCTCTCGTTACCCTGGCGAAAAGCGCTGGAATCTTTCCTCAACGCTATAAGACTTGGTGACGACACGTCGGACTCGGTCACCGGCTTGGCAGTGGCCGAATGCATTTCGACGGTCTATGCCGTAAGGAAGTGAAGCAAGGCAGACACGCCCACGCCCCGGTTCCAGCCATGTTTCGGAGCCTGATTTGGCCACAAAAGCCGCTGATACTGTAAATAAGCATCGCGCAATGACTCTGGCCGCCTCAACAAAAACAATTATTTATCGCGGTCGATCGGCATCGGAACCCCATGCCGATTCATATTTCAGATAATTGACAACGAAGTGGCTCGCCGCCTTGAATCCCATCAAGGCGGCGGTACTCAAAGTGTGCCGGACACGTTTCGCAGGAAGCTTGGAAGCCCGGTTCATGCGTATTACGACGATCGTCTTCCATCGCGGATCGCCCTGAAAGCAAGTCGCGATCTAAGTGGCCTCGGATGCATCTACTAAGGACACCTCGTCCCTATTGATCATCAGCGGCCTTTCCAGTCCTTCAGCCCAGCAAGAGCCTTTCTCCTATCGCCTCGTAAAGAGAAGAGATCGTAGCCACATGCGCGCCGATGTAATGCGAACGCCGATCGCCACCCTGCTTGTCGGGACGGATGGAGCCTGTTTGCAAACCCGCGCCGATTCGATCAGCAGAGAAAATGCTCCAGTGTCGATCGGCGTCCGGATGCCTGCTTTCTCAGAACGGATAGTGCTGAGCCGAATCTTCGATGGTGATCCAGCGCAGGTCGGTGAATTCGGCGATGGCTGCCTTGCCGCCGAAGCGACCGTAGCCACTGCCCTTCACGCCGCCGAACGGCATCTGCGCTTCGTCGTTCAGGGTCGGGCCGTTGATGTGGCAGATCCCCGTCTCGATGCGGGCCGCTACAGTGAGCGCCCGCTGAACATCGCGGCTGAAGACCGCCGACGATAGCCCATATTCGGTATCGTTGGCGACACGCACCGCCTCGTCCTCGTCCGCCACACGGATGATCGGTTTCACCGGCCCGAAGGACTCCTCCGCATAGATGCGCATTTCAGGTGTGACGTGATCGAGAAGGGTCGCCTCGACGACCGTGCCGGTCCGCTTGCCGCCGGCGACCAGCTTTGCACCCTTGGCCTCGGCGTCGGCGATCAGTGTTTCCATCTTCTTGGCGGCGTCGAGGCTGATGAGGGAGCCCAGCACGACATGGCCGCGCGGATCACCCGCCGGGAGTTTTGCGGCACGCGCCGCGAGCTTGGCGACGAATTCGTCGGCGATCGCCTGGTGGACGATGATGCGTTCGGTCGACATGCAGATCTGGCCCTGGTTCATAAAGGCGCCGAAGATCGCGGCATTCACCGCGCCGTCGATATCCGCGTCATCCAGAATGACGAGCGGCGCCTTGCCGCCGAGCTCCAGAAGCGCCGGCGTCAGGTGCCGGCCGCTGAGTTCGGCAATGATCTTGCCGACCTTGGTCGAGCCGGTGAAGTTGACGCGACGCACGGCCGGATGAGCAATCAGCGCTTCCACGATCTGCGGTGCGTCTTCCGGCGCATTGGTGATGACGTTGAT
>DASWOH010000300.1:0-38870 GCA_036398815.1 Rhizobium sp.
GCGTCCCAAGGAGGGGTTTCGATTTCTCTACAAGGCAGCCGCCGATCGGCTGGAAAGTGGCGGCGCCGCGTTTCACTTGGCCGCCGAGATGCTGAGTGTTTACCGGGTTCAGGACCGGTTTCATCTGCAGCTTAAAGACAGACTTGTCGCATGCGACCGCATCATTTCGACCATTCCCATTCACAGGGCGGAGAAGTTGTGCGGGCTCGATTCAGGGCGCAAGCTCGAAACGATCACGCTCATCGGCCTTTATTTCAGCTTTTCCGGGGATCGCGGTTTTCGTCAGTCGATCATCTATAATTTCTCTCACGAGGGCGCCTGGAAGCGCCTGACAATGTATTCCGACTTCTACGGCTGCGCGGAGGACGGCCGTGAATATTTCACGGCGGAAGTCATCGGCAACCACACCGGCGGCTCGGTGTGGCAGGCCGAAAGCGATTTCAGGGAGCATGTCCGCGCCAATGGCCTCTTTCAAGGCGACCTCAGGCTGGAAGGGAGCTACGTCCTGGAAGAGGCATATCCGATCTATCGCCGAGGTGCTGCTCAACACGCGGCCGAAGCGATCCGGCAACTTCAGGCGTTCGGTCTTGAATCCCTTGGGCGTCAGGGCGGATTTAATTATCAACCGACCGCACGCGCTTCAACGGTAGAGGCTGAGGCTACGCTGCGTGAGACACAGATAGTTTAGGTGACTTTAAAAATTACCATGGTAAATTAAGTTTAATTCATGTATTGTATGATAATAATATCGATTATTTCATGCATTATTGCGAGTTATCATCGATAAATACTGTATGGCAATTTACATAGTTCGATTTCCAGCGAATTTGTGTTTGTTGACAGTGATATCGGGTGCGTTTCATGCGGATTTTGCATATTCTCAATCACACGAACAGGCTGAACGGGCATGTTCATGCGGCGGTCGACCTGGCCTGTGCACAAGCCAAGCTTGGCCACGATGTCTGCGTCGCGAGCGGCGGTGGCGATTTCGATCAGTTGCTGCACAGGAACAACGTCACGACGGTGGTGATCGACCATCACAGAAAGCCGCTCAACCTGCTCAAATCTTCGTACGCATTGCGCAGGCATGTTCGCGCATGGCGGGCCGACATCGTTCACGCCCATATGATGACGAGTGCCGTGCTAGCTTGGCCGATCTGCAAAGTCGCCGGCATTCCTCTCGTTACTACAGTTCACAACGAATTCGAAAAAAGCTCGATCCTGATGGGACTTGGAACGCGCGTGATCGCAGTGAGCGGGGCCGTCGGCGCGTCGATGCTGAAGCGCGGAATACCGGCATCGAAACTTCGTGTCGTCCTCAACGGCACGATCGGTTCTGCCCGCGTCGAAAACCGCAGTCCATTGCCCGTTGTCCTCGGGTCTCCGAGCATCCTCTTTGTCGGCGGCCTGCACCCGCGAAAGGGGCTCCCCGATCTTTTCGAAGCCTTTCGTCTCGCACATGGGAAGTACCCGACAGCCAGGCTCTATATCGTGGGTGAGGGGCCGTTCCATGCCGATTATCAAGAGACGGTCGCGAAGATGGATTGCGCGGCGGCCGTCACATTTCTGGGAGCCAAGGAGGATCCTTTCCCGTGGATGGTGGGAGCCGATATTTTCGTATTGCCGTCGCATGCGGACCCGGCACCTCTGGTCCTTTCCGAAGCGCGAGAGGCGCGCTGCGCCGTCATAGGGACCAATGTGGATGGCATTCCGCAGCTGCTGGAATACGGTGCGGCCGGAATTCTTGTGCCTCCGCGCGACCCGCCGGCGCTGGCGGCAGCACTCTGCAACCTGCTTGAAGATTCCGATCGCGTCCGCGAATGGAAGGACAAGAGCCAGGCACGGATCGAACGCCTGACGATCGACCGCGTCGCTCGTGAGACCATGGAGGTCTACGGGGGCGCTCTTGCGCCAGGCTCGAAGGCCGCGCCAGCCGCAGCCTAGATGGTCCTGAGGCATCTAATCGTCCGACAGAGTCAACAGGGGACAGGAAATGACGACCGCAACATCTCGGCGCAACGTCCTGATAGGAGCCGCCTCGCTCGCCGCCGCCGGTGGCCTGTTATTGACGAATAATCGGCCCTCCGCCGAAGAGGCTCCCGATCCGACCGAAGGTCGCAAGCTCGTCTTCGACGAAGGATTTACGACGCTGGATACGGCGATCTGGCATGCCGGCCCCAAGGCGACGACCTTCGATACCGGCTTTTACGGGCGGTCCGCCTTCAGCCGGATCGATGGCGAGGAAGGTTTCAATCCCTATGCGATCGTGGATGACCCATCGACGAGCAACGGCAAGGCGCTTCAAATCTCTGCCCAATATATCGGACACCAGATGAATGTGCCGAAATATTACGGCAACACCCTGCCAGAGTACCAATGGATTTCCGGCAATATTCAGACCGCCAAGCCCGACGGTACAATCCTCAAAGGGTGGCGGCAGGGCTATTTCGAAGCGCGGATGTGGTTTCCCGCCCATCCCTTGAGCTTTCCCGCATTCTGGCTGATGAACGGCAGGAGCATTCTCTTTCCAAAGACGAGCATCGAACTCGATATCGTCGAGCAGAAAGGTTGGGAACACGATCTTTATGGCGCATATCTGCACGAATGGGGCAAGCCGGGCGAGCATCACGAAGGGGTCGGCGTCCCGACCGGCGTCGACATCACCACGGGCTATTTCCGCTATGGCCTGCTCATCGAGGGTGCCCGCTGCCGCTTCTATTTCGAACGCAAACAGATCCGTGATCCGAAAACCCAGCAGCCCATCGATTGGACGCTGGGGCGGGCGGCGGAGATGGATACGGGAGGCGACGTGTTCTGGCCGCTGCTCACTCTTGCCTTGCGGTCGGACGTTCCGTTCCCCAACCCACTGAAGCCGGAAGACCGGCTAACCCATATGCGGGTCGATTACATGCAGGTTTACGCGTGATGCCCGTCGAATTGCCGCGTTCGGCGATCGAGGGCGCAGTCACCGCGCCCTAGGAGATTTCCTTCGCGGCAACCCGCAAGGCGTCCGCATGCACATCCACAACCCGCTCGGTGTCGAAGCTGTCTATGAAGTTTTGCCTGAACTCCGCATGGGTCAGTTCATCCTGCAGATTATCGCAATAATATATCATCGCCTTGACCAGTTCGTCGCCGCCACTGACCGGAACGAGACGTCCCAGACGGCTGTCCACGAGAATGTCGCTCGGGCCGAATTCACAGTCGGTCGATATGACCGGCAGACCGAACCTCAAAGCCTCGCATATCGCCAGCGACCACCCTTCCCAGCGCGATGTCGATACATAAACGTCGCTGGTCGACAATGCCGGTTGCGGATTGTCCGGATGATGCTCGATGGCCACCACGTCCTCGAGTTTCAGTCGTTTGATTTGATCGCGCAGATCGGCCTCTCCCGCGCCATAGCCCACGACCTTCAGCTTGACGTTCTTGCGAACCTTGCAGAGTTCGGAGAATGCGTCCAGCAGGATATCTTGCCCCTTTTGATAGGAAAATCGCCCGACATTCACAAAGGTCACATAGTTCACTTCGTCGACAGGTTTGCTTTTTGGAGAATCAAATTTTCTGACGGGATTCGGCAGCCAATATTGCGGGGTCTTGCTGGCGAACATTGCCTTGAATGACTGAAGCTGCTTGGGCGATGTCCCGAAGACATAGGAGAGACGCTTGATGAAATAGATCCTCATCAAAAAGAACAGGATCTTGGCTTTCAGGTGGCTCGGCTCCAGCCGTGGATTGCCATGCAGATGCATGGCGAAATTTCGTCGGATTCCCAGGCAGGCCATCATGCAGATAACCGTCGGCTCGATCTGCGGGACGACGATGAGGCCGTAATCCTTGCTCTTGATCACGCTCCTTAGGATCAGCATCAACTCGCGTCTGCTATGGGCAATTCTATCGATCGTATTGTAGCTTTGCTTTCCGACGGGCCGGTTTTTATGGAGAGACGTGTAGAGGACATCGATATCGAAATCGGCCGCGTACTTCTCCGACAGGGCGGTGCATATCGTGTCGACCACGCGCTCGATGCCCGCAAAAGAGCTGGTGCCAGGTTGAATATAAAGGATTTTTATGCGCTCAGGGGCAGGCGCTCGTTCTTTCTTACTCGGCAATTCGGCTTTCATTTGCATACGCACGCGTCCTATTCGAGTTGATAGACCTGCATAGTATGGCACATAGTACAATATTAATATTAAACGGCGAGGGGGCGCCGCGTTATTTTCGAAAGGAAATAGTATCGAACGCGGCTCGCACTCAAATGAGTATCTCGGCCGAGTTTCTGCGCACGATGGAGGGTGGGTGATACAGGCCGATAGCGAGAGCGGGGCACATCGTGCCAAGTCGTTCCGACGAGGTCAGAGGACCACGTCGGGTACGGCTGAATTCCAGCCGCGCCTAGTCGATCAGCAACTCCTACGGCGTCACGGCATCATGCGGCAAGGCCTTTTTCGGCCATCGTCACCCAATAGCTGATGCCATAGGGCAGCACGTCGTCGTTGAAATCATAAGCGGGATGGTGAAGGCCGGCGGTGTCGCCGTTGCCGATGAAGATGAAGGCGCCGGGACGCGATTCCAGCATATAGGAGAAGTCCTCCGCTCCCATGCGCGGCGCCGTGTTGGCGTCGACGCCGGAGACACCCGCAACCGAGCCCGCGACGCCGATCGCGAATTCCGTTTCGTTGTCATGATTGACGGTGACCGGATAACCGCGGTGGTAATTGACCTCAGCCGTCGCGCCATGCGCCATCGCGGTCGCCTGCGCCACTTCCTTGAGGCGCTTTTCGGCGAAGTCCCGCGTTTCGGGCAGAAGCGTGCGCACCGTTCCCGTCAAGGTGACGGAGCTCGGAATGACGTTGTGCGCCGTGCCGCCATGGGTCGTGGTCACCGAGATGACCAGCGATTTCAGCGGGTCCATTCCGCGCGAGACGATCGACTGCAGGGCAATCACCACATGGGCGGATGCCAGCACCGGATCGATCGAGAGATGCGGTGCGGCAGCATGGCTGCCGTTGCCGTTGATCGTGATCTCGAAACTGTCGGCGGCAGCCATGAGCGAGCCCTTGCGGATCGCAAAGCTGCCGACCGGCATGCCGGGCGAATTGTGCATGCCGTAGACTTCCCTGATGCCGAACTTGTCCATCATGCCATCGTCGAGCATGGCCAGGGCGCCTGCGCCGCCTTCTTCGGCCGGCTGGAAGATCACCGCGACGGAGCCCTTGAAATTGCGGGTTTCCGCCAGATATTGCGCGGCGCCCAGAAGCATGGCGGTATGACCGTCATGACCGCAGGAGTGCGCCTTGCCCGGCACTTTCGACGTCCATGGCTTGCCGCTGGTTTCGGTGATCGGCAGCGCATCCATATCGGCGCGGAAGCCGATCGTCGGCCCGTCGCCATGCCTGCCCTTGATGATGCCGACCACGCCGGTCTTGCCGAGGCCGGTCTCGACTGTGTCGCAGCCGAAGGCCCTTAATTTCTCAGCGACGAAGTTCGATGTCTCATGAACATCGTAGAGCAGTTCCGGCGTCTCATGCAAATGGCGCCGCCAGCCTGCGACTTCTTCCTGCATCTCGGCGGCACGGTTCAATATCGGCATGGTCTATCCTCATTCGTCGGGGGGCCAGGGGGATATGGCGGAATATTGCGCTGCGGAAATCTGATTTTGCAAGCTTCAACTTTCATTCTTGAACGAAAAATAGGCTTGTGCTTAGATGGCCCAAAATTTGAGCATCGCCTTTGACGCGACTGCCGATAAACGGGAACAAAATGACAGCGGGCGGCGACCGAAGAGAATTTCTGCGCACATAGATGGTCAGGTTCTGACTGATGAAGAGCTGAGCGATTTCAGGAGGCTATTATTCTGCCGATTTGCGAGGATTTAGCGGCGACCGCAGATAGGCTGCGCCTGAAACATCCGGGACGATCGAGGGCCGCAAAGTCTTGCGAGGTTGCCAAACCGTTCGCCAGTGTCGCTTTCCGGGGTCGCCGGCGGCTTCTGCCGGCGCAAAACGTCGCGTCCTATTCCACCGTGCAAGCCGCCACCAACGAGTGGCGCGAGATCTGCCTATGGCGGGCCGAAGCAAGGATCTCCATCGCGCGGGTTCATGTCCCCATACGCCGCCTTTCGATCTATCGCCAATCTCGAATTCTTTTCGGGCCCGGTTCTTGGAAATGAACCTTCTGCGCCGCGGCATATGGGAAACGCCGCGTCGATAATCCAACACACAAAAATCACACAGGGGAAATCAAGATGAAGAGACGCAATATCCTTCTTGCCAGCGTGGTTGCGGCATTCGCCATGGCAGGCTCCACCGCCCATGCCGAGCGCGGCAGCGACGGCGATTTGAAGATCCTGTTCTGGCAGGCTGTTTCGACGCTTAACCCGTATCTCTCGGGCGGCACCAAGGAAGTCTATAGCTCGTCCATGGTCATCGAACCGCTGGCGCGCTACGACGAGACGGGCAAGCTCGTCCCGACGTTGGTGACGGAAATACCGACGTTGGAGAACGGCGGTATTTCGTCGGATATGCTCAGTATGACCTGGAAGCTCAAGCCGGATGTCAAATGGTCTGATGGTACCGACTTCACGGCCGACGATGTGGTGTTCACATGGAAATATTGCACGGCACCGGATGGCGGTTGCGCGCAGAAGGCGCAGTATGAAGGCATCAAGTCGGTGGAGGCCGTAGATCCGCACACCGTCAAGCTCACCTTCACGGAGCCGAAATATTACCCCTATAGCGCTTTCGTCGGCGGCCAGTCGCCCATCATCCAGAAGGCCCAGTTCAAGGATTGCGTCGGCGCCGCTGCTCCCGGCTGTACATCGGCCAATTTCGGCCCGATCGGCACCGGCCCCTTCGTGGTCAAGGAATTCAAGCCGAACGACGTCATCACGTTTGAAGCCAACAAGAATTATCGCGATCCGGCCAAGCCTGCCTTCGCCACGGCAACGCTTAAAGGCGGTGGCGACGCGGTATCCGCGGCTCGCGCCGTCCTTGAGACCGGCGAATATGATTATGCCTGGAACATGCAGGTCGAGCCGGAAATTCTCGCAACCATGCTGGCAGCCGGCAAGGGCGAGCTTGTGACGGCCTTCGGTACGCAGGTCGAACGTATCAACATCAACCACTATGCCGTCGACCCGTCGCTTGGCGAAAAGCGCTCGACCAAGGAGGCCGGCCCCCATCCCGCCCTGTCGGACCCTGCCGTCCGACGGGCATTGTCGATGGCGATCGACCGGGACGTCATCAATGAGGCCGGTTATGGCGCGGCCGGCAAGCCGACCTGCAATATCGTGCCCGGCCCCGAGGTCTACGCCTCGACGGCGAATGACTGGTGCCTGAAGCCGGATGTCGATGGTGCCAACAAGCTGCTCGACGAAGCCGGATGGGTCAAGGGTTCGGACGGCATCCGCGCGAAGAACGGCGTGAAGCTCTCCTTCCTCTATCAGACATCGACCAACTCCGTGCGTCAGGCCACGCAGGCGCTGGTGAAGGACATGTGGGCGCAGATCGGTGTCGCTGCGGAGCTGCGCAACATCAGCGCCTCAGTCTTCTTCGGCGGCGACCCCGCAAGCCCCGATACGATGCAGAAGTTCTACGCCGACGTGGAAATGTACACCAATAACTTCGACGGCACCGACCCTGAAAAATACCTGGCGGAATGGCTGTGCAACAAAGTTCCCGCTCCCGAGAATGGCTGGCAGGGGCAGAACATGCCACGCTACTGCAATCCGGACTATGACAAGCTCGTCACGGAGCTGTCCAAGACCGCCGATCTCGCAAAACGTGCGGAAATCGTCAAGAAAGCCAATGACATGCTGACCGAGGAGGGCGCGCATATCCCGCTCATCTACCGTGGCCAGGTCTCGGCGCGCTCCGGGACCCTCGAAGGCGTCAGGATGAACGCCTGGGACTCCGAACTCTGGAACGTCGCTGACTGGTCCCGCAAGAAGTAAGACGCGGAAGGCGCCGGCTTCGTCTTCGAACGACGCCGGCGTCTTCTGTCGCCTGAAGGTCTGGAGACTTTCCGATGTTTAACTTTACCATCCGGCGGCTGTTTTTTGCCGTGCCGACATTGCTTGTTATCAGCTTTGTCATTTTCGCTCTTCTCGACCTCGCGCCCAACAATCCCACAGGCGACCTGCCGTTGACGATCCCGCCGGAGGTCCGCGAACAAATCCGTGCCGCGCTCGGTCTCGATCAGCCCTTCCTGATCCGCTACCTCAGATGGTTGCATCAATTCTTCATCAATGAACCGCTGAATATTCTCGAGCAGATCACCGGCTGGCAGTTCGGCGATGGCCACAGGCTGCGTGTGCTCTCGTGGGCAACGCGCAGTCCGGTGGTCGATCTTGTCGTCCAGCGCATGCCGCAAACCTTGTGGGTCGTGGGCCTGGCCTATCTCTTCGGGGTATTGCTGGCGATCCCGATCGGCGTTCTTTCCGCCTACAAGCAATATTCGATCTTCGACCAGATCGGCACATTCATTTCCATGGCCGGCTATTCCGTGCCGACCTTCTTCACCGGCGTGCTGCTGATCGTCATTTTCAGTTCCAATCTGCACTGGTTCCCATCGGTCTACGACACCAATCTGCGCGTGACGGACTGGTCGAGCTTCGTGGCGCAGATCAGGCAGATGTTCCTGCCGGTCATGGTGCTGACGCTTTACAACCTGTCGCAGATCAGCCGCTTCGTTCGCGCCTCCATGCTCGACAACCTGCATCAGGACTATGTCCGCACCGCGCGCGCCAAGGGTGTCAAGGAAAAGACGGTGCTTCTGGTCCATGTGCTGCGCAACAGCCTGATACCGGTCGTGACCGTCATCGCGCTTGAGGTGCCGACGATCTTTTCCGGCGCCATCATCACCGAGCAGGTTTTTCGGGTGAACGGCCTTGGCCAGCTTTTGATAACGGCTGTGCAGGGTGGCGATATCCCGCTGGTTCAGACCCTGACCTTCATCTTTGCGGTGCTGATCGTTCTCTTCAATCTGATCGCCGACGTGCTTTATGGCATTCTTGACCCGAGGATCCGTTATGACTGACGCAACAGCAATCACGGCAACGGTTTCGACCGCGCCGCCACGCTCGATCATGGCGGCCACATGGCGGCAATTCCGGGTCCATAGGGGCGGCTTTGCCGGCCTGATCGTCTTCATATCCATCGTGCTGATCGTCTATCTCGGCCCGCTCGTCCATCGCGTCGATCCGAACAAGATCGACATCCGCGCCAAGAATCAGGGGCCTTCCTTTCTTCACCCTTTCGGCACGGACAATCTCGGACATGACATGCTGGCGCAGGTGATGGCCGGCGGGCGTATCTCGCTGGCGGTCGGCATCACCGCCATGCTGCTGGCGCTTTTTCTAGGGACACTGGTCGGTGTGACGTCCGGCTATTTCCGACGTCTCGACGGTCCCCTCATGAGGCTGACGGATCTTTTTCTGGCGCTACCGATCCTGCCGCTGCTGCTCGTCATCATCATGCTGTTTCGCGATACGCTCCGCTTCTATTTCGGCCCGGAGACTGGAATTTTCATCCTGATCGTGTCCGTCATCGGCATTACGAAATGGATGCATACCGCCCGTATCGTGAGAGGAGACGTCCTGGCTCTGAAAAGGCAGGAGTTCATCATGGCGGCCAAAAGCAGCGGTATGCGGGAGTACCGGATCATTCTGAAGCATATCCTGCCGAACGTCATGAGCTCGATCATGGTGTCGGCGACGCTCGGGATTGCTTCGGCGATCATCACCGAATCCTCGTTGAGCTTTCTGGGGCTTGGTTTCCCTTCGGACTTTCCGACATGGGGACGTCTGCTTTTCGACGGCGCGAGCTTCCTGCAGATCACGCCGTCGCGCGTATTGTGGCCCGGCCTTGCCATTTCGCTGACGGTCCTGAGCGTCAATTATCTCGGCGATGCGGTCCGCGATGCGCTCGATCCGCGCATGTTGAAGAACTGACAGGGTGAAGAGCCCTTGGCGCAAACACACGATGCCGTAGCGATCCCGTATCGACCAGCTCGCGCGTGATCGGGAGGGGCGTTCGCATTGCACGTTCGGAACTTCATCGAAATGGCGATGGAGCGGGCAGGGATGCCGCTTAAGCCACAGGCTGGAGATCGTGGTGGGCGGGCGTTTAGCCCACCCGATTCATGGCCCAATAGACCAGCGCGGAGATTGCGGCGGCGGCGGGTAATGTGATTACCCATGCGATGACGATATTGCCGGCGAGCCCCCAGCGCACCGCGGAAAGGCGCCGGGAGGCGCCAACGCCGATGATGGCTCCGGTGATCGTGTGGGTCGTCGAAACCGGAATGCCGAGCCATGTCGCGGCAAACAATGTGATGGCGCCGCCGGTCTCCGCGCAGAAGCCCTGCATCGGATTGAGCCGGGTGATCTTGGAGCCCATCGTATGCACGATCCGCCAGCCGCCGAACAAGGTTCCGAGCGCCATTGCGGATTGGCAGGACAGCACCACCCAGAGAGGGACGTGGAATTCCCCGCCGCCATAGCCCTGCGAATAGAGCAGCACGGCGATGATCCCCATCGTCTTCTGGGCATCGTTGCCGCCATGGCCGAGCGAATAGAGGGAAGCGGAGACGAATTGCAGCACGCGAAACGTGTTGTCGACGGCGAACGGCGTCTGCCGGACGAAGATCCAAGTCACGCACAATACGAGGAGAAGCGCGAGCACGAAGCCCAGCAGCGGCGACAGGACGATGGCGCCGGCCGTCTTCAGCAGGCCCGACCAGACGATCGCGCTCGTGCCGACCTTGGCCAATCCGGCTCCGACCAATCCGCCGACCAGCGCATGCGATGAGCTTGACGGAATACCGAATATCCAGGTGACGATATTCCAGACGATGGCGCCCATCAGCGCGGCGAAGATGATCTGCGGCGTCACGATGCCCGGATCGATGATCCCGGTGCCGAGGGTTTCGGCCACATGCAGGCCGAAGAACAGGAAGGCGATGAAATTGAAGAAGGCGGCCCAGATCACGGCATATTGCGGCCGCAGGACGCGGGTGGAGACGATGGTGGCGATCGAATTGGCGGCGTCGTGCAGCCCGTTGAGAAAGTCGAAGAACAAGGCGACGGCAATCAGTCCCGCCAGAAGCGGAAGGGCGAGGGTGGCCTCCATCAGACGTTCTCGATCACGATGCCGCTGATTTCGTTGGCGACGTCCTCGAAGCGGTCGACCACCTTCTCCAATTCGCCATAAAGCTCGCTGCCGATGATATAGGCCATGGGGTTTGCCCCGCCATGGCGGCGAAAGAGATCCTTGAGCCCCTGATCATGCAATTCGTCGGAACGGCCCTCGACCTTCACCACTTCTTCGGTAAGCGCGCTGAGGCGGGCGGAATTGGCGCCCATGCGATCGAGCAGCGGGATTGCCTCGGCCACCAGCCTGGCGGCCTCGACGATTGCACCGCCCATTTCCTGCATTCTGGGATCGAAGCTGGTCTGTTCGAACAGCCGGATGGTCTTGACCGTCTTGTGCATCATGTCGATGGCGTCATCCATCGACATGATGAGATCCTTGATATCCCCCCGATCGAACGGCGTGATGAAGCTGCGCCGGACGGCAAGCAGCACTTCGCGGGTAATCTCGTCCGCCTCGTTCTCCAGTTCGATAATGCGCTGGCAATGCCGTTCCGTGTCCTTGCCGGCCAGCAACGCGTTCAGCGCTTCCGCCGCGCCGACGATGGTGCGGGAATGCCGCGCAAAGAGATCGAAGAAGCGATCTTCTCGCGGCATCAGTCTACGAAACCAATTCAATGTCGGCACTCCAGGCGATCGTTGTCATAAATTCGTCATAAATGACCGAGCGCGACATGAAAAGCCGATGCGTCTTCTAAAAGACGTTCCACGCGGCGCGCTCACAGGATTCGCTCGACTGACCTCGGTTGCTTTTGTTTCCCGTGCCGGCAGGCTCGAAACAGGTCCGGATCGAGCCTGCCGCCTCCTTGCCGCCATTACTCGATAAAAACTGATGGTTGTGCGCTACCGTTCCTTAACTAGGTCACTTCACTCGACGTTTGGGTTTTCATGGCATAACCGCGTCAAAGAAGAGGTCGCCATGAAAGAACTTCCAGTTTCATCGAAAATCATCAAATCCGTCGCTTTCCATCCGGAGGACGGACGTCTCTATATTCGCTTCAAGAACGGCGAGGAGCGTCTGTTTGCCGGTGTTTCGGAAAAGGCCGCTCTGGCCCTGGTCTCGGCTTCCTCGCCCGGCCAGCATTACATCGAACATATCCGGACCCGCTTCGAGCGCGTCGCCTAGCACTCGATGCCGGATGGACCCGTCCATGGCGGGCCGAATGAGCGCGCGGCCGGAGGTGAAGGGGCCTTCGGCGGATAGATGAGCGGCATAAGTTTGAAACGGTATTTTTCGAACGTCGCGGCAAAAGAACCAGGATGCCTTTAATCTACTAATTTTATAGACAATATTCCAAGCACGGGATTGTCGATGCGTCGCGACTTTGGGCGCCGGCAGGGCCGATCATTCTGATCGTTTCCAATATCGGGGCTTAGAGTATGGGTCGTGCAGTCTTTGGAGTTTCGTTGCGGGGCAGCATTCGCGCTGTCGTTGCATTCTCTTTCCTTTCCCTGGCCAGCGCTCATGCCTGGGCGGCCTCCGATGGCGTCAAGCCGGTCGATGGCGGCATCCTCAAGGTCGGCCTGGGGACGGATACGGCCATTATCGATCCGTCGATCACCGGCAGTTCGATTACAGCCGTCATCACCCGCAATATCGTCGACTCGCTGGTCGGTCAGGCCGAGGACAACAGCTTCACGCCCTGGTTGGCCGAGCGCTGGGAGATCGACGCCGACAACACGGTCTATACGTTTCATCTGCGGCCGGGCGTGACCTTCAGCGATGGCACGCCGCTCGACGCGGCGGCGGTGAAGTATAATTTCGATCGCATCCTCGATCCGAAGACGACATCGAGCTACGCGAAGTCATTGCTCGGTCCGGTCGACAAGATCGAGGCGCCGGACGCAAATACCGTCGTCATAAGCTATCGTCAGTCTTTCGCGCCGTTGCTGCAGGGGCTCAGCCTGCCTTATCTCGGGATACAATCCCCGACCTACCTGCAGAAGGCGGCAAGCACCACCAATACCGTTGTCGGCTCCGGGGCCTATGTCCTCGATAGCTTCGTAAAGGGTAGCGGCAGCAAGCTGACCCGGCGCGCGGACTACAACTGGGGACCGGGCTATGCCACCCATAAGGGGCCGGCTCATTTCAATGAGATCGATTTCAAATACCTGCCGGAAGCATCGGTTCGTCTCGGCGCTCTGGCGAGTGGGCAAGTCGACGCCATCGACGCCGTTCCGCCCGCCAATTTCCGCTCCGTACAAGGCAACGGCAATTTGCAGGTCGTGACGAAGGAGAACCCTGGCGTTACCAGTGCCTTTCTCCTGAACATCTCGAAGGGTCCTTTCCAGGACGTCAAGGTTCGCCAGGCATTCCAGAGCGCGGTGAATGTCGCTTCGGCGGTGAAAGCGGCTTACTTCGGCACGTTGAAGCCGGCCGACAACATCCTCGGGCCTTCGACCCTCTACTACGAACCCCGCCTCGGGGCCAAATGGGGCTTCGATCTCGCCAAGGCGAACCGTCTGCTCGATGAAGCTGGCTGGAAGGAGAAGGATGCGGATGGAATTCGCAAGAAGGACGGCCAGCGCCTGACGCTTCACTATGTCTACGATAGCGCCCAGGTCGGCGACTCGGATATTACCCTTGCCCAGGCGGCTCAATATCAGGTGCGCCAGGCCGGTTTCGATCTTCAACTCGATCCCGTCGATGCCGGTGGTTTCACCGCCCGTACCAATGCCAACGATTACGACCTTGCCTCTCTCTATTACGTGCGCGCGGAGCCGGATATCCTGCGCACGGTGTTTCACTCGGCCTATGCACCGCCAAACGGCGCGAATTATGCTCGCATCAGCAGTCTTGACGAAAAGCTGAGCAAGGCGATCGGCGCGAGCGATGCGGAGCGCAAGCGGCTGTATACCGAGATCCAGACGGAGATCATCGAGCAAGCCTATGCGGTGCCGCGCTATGTCGCCGCCTACCAGCTCGGCGCCTCCAAGAAGCTTCTGGGCATTAGCTGGGCCACCAATGCCAAACCGAATTTCTACGATGCCTGGCTCAGCCCGTAATCTGATCCATGCCGTCGCAAGGCGGCTGGGTGTGATCGTCGCCGTGTTGTGGGGCGCGGCGACGATCGCCTTCATCGCCGTCAAGCTCATTCCCGGCGATCCGGTCTCGATCCTCTCCGGCGGCGAAAACGTCGTGGGCGAAGCAGAGCGGACAGCTCTGGTGCATCAATACGGGCTGGATCAACCCCTGGTGCTGCAATATGCGCGCTATATCGGCAATGCGCTGCTTGGCAATTTCGGTGAGAGCTATCAGTATCGGCAGCCCGTCATCGACGTCATATCGGAGGCTGCCGGCCCGACGCTGCAACTGGCGGGCAGCGCCATCGTCATTGCGCTCGGCCTGGCGATAACCGTTGCCTTGGCCACGGCAGGCCGCAGGCGAGGGCTGGCGGTGACGCTTTCCGGTCTCGAGCTGATCTTGCTGAGCACGCCGGTCTATTGGATCGGCATCGTGCTTTTGTCGCTCTTCAGCTTTCAACTGCAATGGTTCCCGGTGACCGGCAATGACGGGTTTGCCTCCCTTGTGCTGCCGGCCGTTGCGCTCAGTCTGCCCTTGACCGCGTTTCTGAGCCAGGTCTTGCGGGATGGCCTTGAGGAAGCTCTATCACAGCCCTTTGCGCTGACGGTGCGCGCTCGCGGCGTCGGCGAAACCTTCCTGCGATTTCGCCACGGCCTGCGCCATGCGGCGCTCGCCGCTTCCACCCTGACGGGCACCCTGTTTGCCAGCACGCTCGGCGGCTCCATCCTCACCGAGACGGTGTTCGGCCGATCCGGCATCGGCCAGATCACGCTGCAGGCGGTCAAGACCCGCGACATGCCGCTGGTGCTGGGACTGGTGATGCTGTCGGCCTGCGTCTTCGTCGTCATCAACCTGCTGGTCGATGCCCTTTATCTGTTCATCGATCCTCGCCTGCGGAGAACGGCACAATGAGCAGCGCTGAATTGTTCGATACGGCGCTGCGCCGCCGCAAAAACGCGGATGCCGGCGCCAATCCCTGGCTGGCTCCCGGCCTGCTCGTTCCGCTCGCCATTGTGGTGGTTCTCGCGGTGGCGACGTGGGAGCCGCAATGGTTCACCGCTTTCGATCCGGAAGCGGTAGACACGGATGCGATACTGATGCCTCCGGATTTGCGGCATTGGTTCGGGACCGACGAACTCGGGCGCGACCTGTTTTCCCGCGTCGTGCACGGAACGTCGCTGTCCCTGGCGATTGGCATCGGCGCCACATTGATCGCCACCCTCGGCGGCATCCTGCTCGGCACGGCGTCGGCGCTCGCGCCGAAGATAATTAGCCGGATACTGGTTCGCTTGATCGATATTCTGCTCGCCTTTCCCGAAATGCTGCTGGCATTGCTGGTGATCGCCGTGCTTGGACGCGGGCCTTTGAACACCTTGCTTGCCGTCGGCCTTTCCAGTGTCGCCTCCTATGCGCGGCTCGTCCGTTCGCAGGTGATGCAGGTAAAGCTTTCGGGCTATGTCGAGCACGCCGTCACGCTCGGCGAGCATCCCTGGACGATCGTCATCCGGCATATCGTGCCGAACACGATCCGTCCGTTGCTGATCCTGGCGACGATCGGGGTCGGGAGCTCCGTCCTTTCCGCATCGGCGCTGAGCTTCCTTGGCCTCGGTGTCGTGCCGCCGGCGCCGGAATGGGGCGCACTGCTCGCAAACGGCCGCAATTTCCTCGATATCGCGCCCTGGACCAGCCTGTTGCCGGCCACGGTGGTGGCGGTCTCCGTGATCTCGATCACCCTTCTCGGCCGCCGGCTGCAGAACCTCTTGTCCAAGGGGGAGGCCCATTGAACCTGAACGACATCCTGCAGAGCCATTTTGCTGCCGTTCCTTCAACCGCCAAGCTATTGGATGTGAAAGGGCTGAGCGTCAGCTTTCCGACGCCGCGTGGCCGGGTTCAGGCGGTGAGGGACATTTCCTTTCACATCGCCGCCGGGGAAATCCTTGCGCTCGTCGGCGAATCCGGATCGGGGAAGTCGGTGACGGCGCGCACGCTGGTCGGTCTTGCCGGACCACGGGCCGACGTCCGGGCGGACGCGATGACGCTTGTCGGCCATGACGGACAGGCGCTGGATCTTCTGGGCCTGTCCGAACGGTCCTGGCGTCAGCTTCGCGGGCGAGAGGCGGGCTTCATTTTGCAGGATGCGCTGGTCTCCCTCGACCCCTTGCGCACGGTTGGCCGCGAGGTTGCCGAACCGATCCAGGCGCACCGTTTGCTGCCCCGGTCGCAGGTGGCGCAGCGTGTCGAGGAACTGCTCGGCCTCGCCGGCATTCCCGACCCGAAAGTTCGCGCCGCCCAGTATCCGCACGAGCTTTCCGGCGGGTTGCGGCAAAGGGCGCTGATCGCCTCGGCGCTTGCCGCGCAGCCGCGCCTGCTGATCGCGGACGAGCCGACCACGGCGCTGGACGTGACGGTGCAGCGGCAGGTTCTCGCGGTTTTCAAGGAGCTGGCGTGCGCCGGCCATGCCGTTCTCATCATCACGCATGATCTCGCCGTCGCCGCGCAGCTCGCCGACCGCGTGGCGGTAATGCAGAATGGTCAGTTGGTGGAGGCCGGTCCGGCGCGCGAGGTGCTGTCCGCGCCGATGCACGATTATACGCGCCGCCTGCTGGCCGCCGTACCGACAGCGGCAACCCGTGGCCGCTGGCTGAGCGCAACCGATGGCGTCCCCATCCGCCGGCAGGTCGTGGAGTCTGAAACGCCGCTGCTGGAGATCCGCGATGTCTCGGTGAGTTTCAGGCGGCCGGACGGCAGCCGGCTCGAAGCGGTCAAGCAGGTTTCTCTCGCGGTGGGCCGGGGTGAAACGCTCGGTATCGTCGGCGAGTCCGGTTCCGGCAAGACGACCCTCGGCAAGGTCGCGCTGGGGCTGCGGCACGCGGCGAGCGGCGACGTACTCTTCGAAGGCAAGCCATGGAGCACGCTTGCCGAAGCTCGGCGGCGACCCTTGCGTTGGGCCATCCAGACCATCAGTCAGGATCCTCTCGGGTCTTTCGATCCCCGCTTCACCGTGGAGCGCATCATCGACCAGCCGCTGCGGCTGCGCGGCGGTCTCGACCGGGCTGCGCGCCGGCGGCGGATAGCGGAGCTGATCGAACTGGTCGGCCTGTCGCCGGAGCTTCTCGCGCGCCGGCCGAACACCTTGTCCGGCGGCCAGCGGCAGCGCGTGTCCATCGCCCAGGCGCTCGCGGCAGAACCGAAGCTGCTGATCTGCGACGAGCCGGTGTCCGCGCTGGATGTCACGACCCAGGCCCAGGTGCTGGATCTGCTGGTCGATCTTCAGGGGCGGTTGGGATTGTCGATGGTCTTCATTTCGCACGATCTCGGCGTCGTCCAGCACATGAGCCATCGTATCGCCGTCATGAAGGATGGCGCCGTTGTCGAAACCGGGCCGGTCGAACGGCTCTTCGAACAGCCGCAACATCCCTACACGCGCGATCTGATTGCCTCCGTGCCCATGCTTTTAGCATGAGGAGGGAATAGCGCGTCGCATGCCGGCGGACGCATTCCCGTTACCTGTCAGTGGCCGTGGCGTGCGCCCGTTTTTCTCCAGCGCCAGTGGACGGTGATGTAGGGCGCGCGTGGTCCGGCCTGTTTTTCAACCGCTTTTGGATTGATAAACGCCGGGTCGCGCTATCTACATGGTTCAACGCGGTTTTAGGGAGGAAACAACGTGGTCGATGAAAGACGGCTTATCTCCAAGATTACTTGGAGGCTCATGCCTTTTCTAGGTATTCTCTATCTTATCGCCTATATCGATCGCCAGAATGTCAGCTATGCAAAGCTGCAAATGGTTGATGCTCTCGGAATGAGCGAATATGCCTACGGCCTGGGTGCATCGCTGTTTTTCATCGGTTATTTCCTGTTTGAAGTCCCGAGCAACCTGCTTCTCGACAAGTTCGGCGCGAGCAAATGGTTTGCACGCATCCTGGTGTCCTGGGGCATCGTCACGGTGGCGTTGGCCTATACCCAGAACCCGACCATGTTCTACATTCTCCGCTTCCTGCTCGGCGCCTGCGAGGCGGGGTTCTTTCCGGGCGTCCTCTATCTCCTGACCCTCTGGTATCCCTCCGCCTATCGCGGCACCATGGTCGGGCTGTTCATGATCTTCAGCGCACTGGCCAACGCAGTCGGAGCGCCCATCGGCGGTGTTCTGCTGGACTTGGATGGCCTCTATGGCCATGCCGGATGGCAGTGGGTGTTCATCGCCACAGGCTTTCCCGCCATCATCGCCGGCATCGTGACCTTCTTTTATCTGTCCGACCTGCCGGGAAAGGCCACCTTTCTCAGCGTTGAGGAAAAGACGTGGCTCAAGGAACGGCTGGCCGGCGAAAACGCAGGCATGGAGCAACATGCATCCGACGGTTTCCGGGCGCTGATCAATCCGCGGGTTCTGCTGATGGCGCTTTGCTATGTCGGCTTTCCGCTGGCCGCCTACGGCCTCAGCTATTGGCTTCCGACCATCGTCAAGGGCTTTGGGGTCAGCAACACCACGAACGGGTTCCTGAACATCATTCCCTGGGTGCTCGTTGCGATCGCCCTTTATGTCGTTCCCTCGATGGCGGACAAGGCTCCCTCCAAGACGCCCTACATCGTCATACCCGCGCTGATCGGGGCTGTGTGCCTGGTGCTTTCGGCGGTCGTGCCCAACCATACGCTGCAGTTCGCATTCCTCTGCGTCGCGGCGGCCGGCATCTTTGCCGGGCAGCCGGTTTTCTGGAGCTTGCCATCGCGGTTCTTGCAGGGAGCCGGGGCTGCCGCGGGTCTTGCGGCCATCAACTCCGTCGGCAACCTCGGAGGCTTCGTCGCGCAGAACGTTGTTCCGTGGATCAAGGATGCCACCGGAAGCACGATCGCGCCGATGTTCTTCCTTGCCGCCTGCCTCACGGCAGCGGCTGTGCTGGTCTTGTTTATCGGGCGGATAGTGGCCCGCGCGTCAACGTCTGACGATCTGAGAGACACAGGCGCCTCGCGAGTCTAATCGCTCGTAAAAAGGCCCGCCTTCCAATCCGGTGGCGGGCCTTCAGACCTTCAGCCGAGGGACGGCCGGGGAATGCCGAGGTGGTCGCGTAGCGTCGTACCTTCGTATTCCGTGCGGAAAAGGCCTTTTTCCTGAAGGATCGGCACCACTTCGCGCGTGAAATCCTCAAGCCCGTCGGGGAAGAAGGGCGGCATGACGTTGAAGCCGTCGGCGGCGCCGTTCTCGAACCATTGCTGCATGCGCTCGGCAATCTCCACCGGCGTTCCGAGCACGATATGATGGCCGCGGCCGGCGGCAACCCTCAGGGCAAGCTCGCGGATCGTCAGCTTCTCGCGGCGCGCCAGTTCGGTCAGGAGTTCGGCGCGGCTGCGCAACTGGTCCGAAATCGGCAGGTCCGGCAGCGGGCCGTCGAGATCGTAGTCGGCAAGGCTGTGGCCGATCCGTTCCTCAAGAAGCGGCATCGCGCTCTTGATCTCGGTCCAGTGGTTGAGAACATCGAGCTTCTCGCGGGCCTCGTCCGTCGTCCTGCCGATCACCGGCAGGAAACCCGGCATCACCGCCACGCTGTCGGGATCGCGCCCGAAGCCGGCGACCCGGCCCTTGAGGCTCTTGTAGAAAGCCTGGGCCTCGTGGAGGCTCTGCTGCGCGGTAAAGACGATGTCGGCGGTGCGGGCGGCCAGATCCTGGCCTGGGCCGGAGGAGCCGGCCTGGATCAGGATCGGATGGCCTTGCGGGGAGCGCGGAATGTTGAGCGGCCCCTTGACGGTGTAATATTTGCCCTTGTGGTCGAGCACATGCACCTTGGACGGATCGGCATAGACACCTGTTTCCTTGTTTTTCGGAAAGGCGTCGTCGTCCCAGCTATCCCAGAGCCCACGTACCACATCGACGAATTCCTCGGCCACGGCATAGCGCTCGTCGTGTTCCGGATGGCTCTTGGTGAAGTTGGCGGCGGTGCGTGCATAGGACGTCGTGACGATGTTCCAGGCGGCCCGGCCGTGGCTCAGATGGTCGATCGAGGCAAAGGCGCGGGCGAGATGATACGGTTCGCCGTAGGTGGTCGACGCCGTGGCGGCAAGGCCGATCTTGTCCGTGACCATGGCGAGCGAGGCAAGCAGGGTCAGCGGCTCGAAGCGGGCGATCATGGACGGGTGCGCGTCGACGCCGCTCGTCAGGCCGTCGGCCAGGAAGAGCATGTCGAATTTGGCGGCTTCCGCCGTTTGCGCCACGCGACGCAATAGGTCGAAATTCTCGCTGCCGGCCTCCGCGTCCGGATGGCGCCAGCCGGAAACGTGATGACCGGCTCCCTGCAGGAAAAGGCCGAGATGGATCTTGCGGGTCTTGCTCATGGTTTCATGCCTTGGAATTACGGAAAGAGATCAGGTCAGATGGTGGCCGAGCGTGTCGAGGAAGCGGTAGAGATCATCTTCGCTCAGCATCGTCCTTGCAAGCTCTGGAACGGCCGAAACGGCGGGATGGTTGCCGGTCGCGTCGCGGAATTTATCGGTCGGGTCGGTGACGCCCGGCAGTCCCTTGAACTCGCGGGTCACCCGGTCGCCATTGGCGAGGCTCACATCGGCGATCACGAAGCGGGTCTTCGGATCGCTGGACAGACGAGGAGCAGTCTCGTCATGCAGGCGCCGCACGCGGCGGGCGACCGCCATCAGATCCTCGCGCACCGGCGTCTCACCGAAATGGTCGATCCGGAGTGCTCCGTCGATCAAGGCGGTCGCAAAGACATATTCGGCGCTGAAGCGCGCATCGATCCCGCTGACCGGGTTCGTCACAACCAGCGCGGCATCGCCGCCCGGCGGGAAGGTGATGGTCACGGACTCAATGGTCTCCGCGCGCAATCCTTGCTGATGCAGTTGAATGCCGATCACGCCGACGGGATGGCTTGCCGTGCAGCAGGGAAAGGCCTTGAGCGTCAGACCGGGTGAGACGATCTGCCAGGGAGAGCCCCAGTTTTCCACCGTGGCCTGCGGACGTTCTTCGCCAAAGGCGAAGGCGGAAAAGAAGCCGATGGGATTGTCCAGGAAATCCCTGGCGCCGCCGAAGCCGGCCTTGGCGAGCTTGGCGGACAAGAGGCCGGAGCGGGCGGCCATGCCGGCGTGGTAGGGCTTCGCATCATGACCGAACTGCAGGCGCAATCCGCTCGAATGGGTGGCGGCAAGCCCAAGCGCCACGGCGGTCTCCTCGACCGAATAGCCAAGCACATGGGCGACAGCCGCCGCGGCTCCGATCGTGCCGAGCGTTGCCGTCGCATGGAAGCCGTTCTCGTAATGCTTGGTGCCGAGCGAGAGCCCGAGGCGGGCCATCGCTTCAAGCCCGACCACGTAGCCGGCAATCAATTGCCCGGCGGAAAGCCGGGTTTCAGAGGC
The DNA here is from genome assembly GCA_036398815.1 of Rhizobium sp. GTDB lineage: Bacteria > Pseudomonadota > Alphaproteobacteria > Rhizobiales > Rhizobiaceae > Rhizobium. The sequence continues at coordinate 21,531 of DASWOH010000300.1, forward strand.
AAGCGCCAGGAGCGCCGGTACGATCACCGTCGTCGGATGGCCGCGCACGCTTGCATGCACGTCGTCATAATCGAGCACATGTCCGGCATGGGCGTTGATCAGAGCGGCCGTCAGGGCATCCGTCCGGCGCTCTTGTCCGACAATCACCGCATTGCCGTTGCCGGGGGATAGCTCATCGAGCAGGACAAGCGTCGTGCGATCCAGGGCGCCGCCGAAGGCGCAGGCCAGCCAGTCGATGATCGCGGTGCGGGCAGCCTGAATGGCGGCTCCATCCTTCAAAGGTTCGGACGAGACGATGGCCTCGGCAAAGGCGGTGGTGAGCGGAAAGACCTTGTCCATAATCGATCCTTTCAGATGCCTTCGCCGTCTTCCAGAGAGCCGCGCGCTCCGGCCAGTCCGTTGACGAAGCGTCGGATGCGCGGATTTGTGGACTTCTGGAAGATGTTTTCAGGCGATCCGTTGTCGACGATGAGGCCGTTTTCGGTGAAGACGACGACGTCGCTGATTTCCTCGGCAAACCGCATTTCATGCGTGACGAGAATGCTGGTCATGCCCTCCTTCACGAGGTCGCGGATAACGGCGAGCACTTCGCCCACGGTTTCCGGATCGAGCGCGGAGGTTACCTCGTCGAACAAGACGAGATCCGGCCTCATGGCAAGCGCGCGAGCGATCGCCACGCGCTGCTGCTGCCCTCCGGAAAGCTGGCCCGGATACATCAGGGCCTTTTCGGAAAGACGCACGCGCGCCAGAAGATCCTTCGCGTGACGTTCGGCCTCGCTTCGATCGACGCCGAGGATGCGGATCGGCGCGAGGGTGATGTTGTCGATGACCGACAGATGCGGAAACAGATTGTACTGCTGGAAGACGATGCCGATCTTCTGCCGCAGCTTGATCCGGTCCGCCTCGCTGGTCATCTGGTCGACGCGCGTACCATTGACGGTGATGCGTCCGGATTGCGGCGTCACCAGCGCGTTGATGCAGCGCAGGATCGTCGACTTGCCGGAGCCGGAAGGGCCGATGATCGAGACGGTCTCTCCCCGTGCCACCTGCAGGTCGATCCCCTTCAGCACCTCTGTGGGGCCGAAGGACAGGTGCACGTCCGCCAGTTCGACGATCGGATTGGTCGTGGCTTGGCTCATGCCCGGCTCCTCATACTTTCAGGCGACGCTCGAGGCGGCGCGTCAGGCTGGAAATAGGATAGCAAAGAACGAAGAACGCCATCATCACCACGATATAGGCAAGCACGGTGAAATCCAGCCGGCGAACAGCGGTGCTCGCATCCGTGGCGGCATGCAGAAGCTCGTGGACGCCGACAAGCGAGGCGAGTGCGCTTGCCATGGTGATCGAGGCAAAGAGGTTCATCCAGGGCGGCAGCGAACGGCGGGCGCATTGCGGTAGGATGATCCAGCGCAGAGCCTGCAGCCTGGAAAAGCCGAGCCCCTTGGCCGCTTCCCATTGCGTGGTGGGGATGGACTGGATGGCCCCGCGCGTGATTTCCGCGACATAGGCGCTGGCGGGAATGGCAAGCCCGATCACCGCCTTCAGCCAGTCGGGGAAGGGCAGGTAATGGCCGAATACCACGATTTCGAAGGGGAAGATGTAGGTGGTGGCGAAGATCAGCACGAGATGCGGCGCATTGCGGAAAACCTGCACATAGAAGACGACCGGATAGCGGACGATCTTCAAGGGTGCGAGTTCCAGAATGCCGAGGATCACGCCCAGTGTCGTGCCGCCCGCCATGGCGAGCAGGCTGATCAGGATGTTCATGAGGAAGCCGGTGCCAAGATAGGGCAACCACTCGATCAGGGTCGACAGCAGCGAGAGATCGGCAAGCAGCCAGACGGCGGCAAGCGCGATCAGCGCGACGAACAGCCATGGCAGCCGGCTATACGCCGACGCGGACAGGATCTTCGTGTTGGTCATGATCCCACCCCGAATCCCGGCACCGCCAGACGCTTCTCGACCCAATGGCCGATCCGGGCGACGGCAAGGTTGATCGCGCTGAAGAACAGCAGGATGACGATCATCAGCTCGACGACGTTGTCGCGCTGCGTCCAGACCATGATCGAGGCATAGGTGATCTCGCTCACCGCGATGGCGTTGCCGACGGTCGTGAGCTTCACCAGATTGATCAGATTGTTGACGAGGGCCGGCAGAGAGGCGCGGATCGCCAGGGGCGCTTCCACGAACCTCAGAATCTCCAGGCGGCTGAAACCGATGGCGCGGGCCGCTTCCACCGTTTGCTCCGGCACGGCCTCGATGCCGGCGCGAATGGCATCGGCATGCAGGGCGGCCACATGCAGGCCGACGACGGCCACGACCCAGAAGAACGGCGATAGCGGATTGTTCTGCGCACCGCCGAGGAGATTGGAGACGAGCGTGTTCAGCACCAGGAAGCTAAACATGAGCTGCACCAGCGTCGGCGTATTGCGGGTGATTTCGATGAACGTCCTGACGGGTGCCGATACCAACTTGCGGCTGGATGTCAGCATGGCTGCGAACAGCAGACCGAAGGCGAGACTGACCGGAATCAACAACACAATGAGATAAAGCGTGGTGATAAAACCACCACGCCAGATCTGTGCCTCATAACCGCTGGCAAGGAACTCGTAATGGAGCCCGATCCTGCCCGTCCAGTCTATGAAGGCCTGAAGAAGGGAGTTCTCCATGGCTAGCCTTAATTCAAGAGACGAAGAGCGTCACTTGCCTTCGCTCTCGAGCTTCTTGTGCTCTTCCTCGAGATAGGAGGTGTTGAGCAGCCGGTTGGCCTTCGCGTAATCGAGCAGCTTGCCGTTGGCATGCAGCTCGCGGATGATCTTGTCGAGCGCGTCGCGGGTATCGGTCTCGCCCTTGCGCAGCCAGATCACGGAATCGGAGGGGATGAGCTCGGTGGGGAAGAGGATGGTGTAGTCCTTCCACTCTTCCGGGCGGTCCTGAAGGAGAAGGCCGACGGTGGCGCCGACATGCACGGCGGCGACGCAATTGCCGCCCTGCAGCGCCAGCAGCGATTCCGGCTGGCTGGGCAGAGCCTTCACTTCGGCGCCATATTGCTCGATCAGCGGCTGCGTGTAGTTCGAGCCCTGAGAAACGCAGACCGCCTTGCCCTTCAAATCGCTCCAGTCCTTCAGGCCGCTATCCTTGCGTCCGACGGCGCCGCCGCCGCTGCGGTCGTAAGGGGTCGGAACGTAGTCGAGGATCTTGGCGCGCTCCTCGGTATACTGCATGTTGGCGATCAGGATATCCACCTTGCCTTGCTGCAGGAACTGCACCCGGTTCGGCGGCGTGACCGTCACCGTTTCCAGCTTGACGCCGAGCTTGTCGGCCAGTGCCTTGGCGATGTCGATATTATATCCCTTTTGCTCCTGGCCGGCCGGATCGATGTAGCCGAATGGCGCGCCGGACAGGATGACGCCGACCGTCAGCGAGCCGCGTCCCTTGATACGATCGAGTGTGGCATCGGCATGGGCGATCGTGCTGAAAAGCGCACCGATGGAAAGAGCGGCAGCAAAAAGCGCCGTCGAAGTTCGCTTGGCAAAGTTCATGGGTTTAAAACTCCTTGTCGGCGCGGAACCTAGAGAGGGCGGCCGGAGTAGGCGAGGAATCATATGCTATTTCTTCCGACTTCATAGAACGAATTATCCATATAATATATGGTTTTTAATACAATTTCTCTGTTGCCGGGACTTGTCGTGGGCCTAATCGGGAAGTTGGCGTTCTTGTTGCCTGGAAAGACGCTTTCATGTCGGCGGTTGGGCATGCCGCGCAGGTGCCAAAGCCTGCTTCCCTCTGAGATTTATTTTTCTTTTCAATATGATAGGTTCTGTCACTCAACGTTTGCTGGGCCGGATGGAAGTGCGCAGGGCAAGAAGGCGGTCGAGCGATTGCAATGTCGTTTCCTGAGCCGCCGTGGCGAGCGCGAGCATCATCGATTCAAGGCAGACGAGGGTCGGACCGTGGAGGGCGACATGCTCGATCTTGGCGCGGGGAATGATGATCGATGCATTCGCATGCTTGCGCAGCACGGTGTCCTCTTGTCCCAGCAGCATGACGATCGGGATGCCGAGGCGTTGCGCCTCGGTGATTGTGGTCATGCCTTCGCGATGCGCCCGGCCATAGGCCATCATGATCAGCGCATCGCCTTCTTCCATTGTCAGAAGCTGTTCCGCGAGCGCGATCCCGGTCAGGTTGAGCGCATAGGAGGGATAGCCGTTGCGGGAAAAGAGACGGGCGGCGTAGGTCGCGAGCACGCCCGAGGCGCCGATGCCGAAAATGCCGATGCGCTTTGCCCCGAGGATGACTGCGATAGCGTCGGCCATGCCTTGGCGGTTTGATGGCGCGGAAAGGGCCTCCATGGCATTGCGGTGATCGTTGATGACGAAATCGATGGCGGAATCCACATTGCTGTTCAGCTCCCGCGCCGTCGTTGCCATCTTCTCGGAGGGCGAATCCGTTTCGCCGATATGGGCCTCCAGCGTATCCTTGAGGTCGAGCAGCCCTTCGAAACCCAGCGCCTGGATCGCGCGGATGACCGTCGCGTCGGAGGTGCCGGTCTCGTTGGCGATTTCGAGCGCGGATTTGCCGAGTATGGCGTGGCGATGCTGGTCGATATAATCGGCGACGCTGAGCAGGCTTGGCGACAAGGATGCACGACGGTTCTTCAGCCTTTCGCCGAAGCGGTCGATCCGGCGGGTCTTCTTCTGGATTCTGGAGGCGGCGTCCATGGCCGGGGGATACCTTCATTACATAGTCATGTTAAGGAGGGCACATTGTCCTATTCTGACGGATTTTGAAAGTCTTGGACGCATCACTGTTGCTGTTGCTTCAAGCCGGGACGTCCCGCGACATGGGACTGCACCATCGAAACCATCAGATTGAGCGCCGCATAGGAATTGGAGATCGCCTCCTCGCGCGGCAGCAGGATGTAGCGCCCCTCGCGGCAGGCGGTAAGGAACTGACAGTAGTCCGGCAGCACCTTGTTCATCGCCGCGATCTCTTCGGCCGGCGTGCCGCCGGTGTCCGACCGGTAGGTGTCGAAGATGAAATCGGCGTCGAGCTCCTGCAGCCGCTCGGCGCTGACCTCGATCCGCCCGCCTTCCGGGATCTTTTCGATGATATCGGGAAAGCGGAATCCGGCATCGCGCAGCACGCGGCCGAGGGCGCGATAGGTATGATAGATGCTGATCTTGCCGTTCTGCGCCTGCAGCACGGAGACGGTGACCTTGGACGGATCCGTCACCTGTTTCAGCGCCTCGATCTGGGCGCGGTAGCGCCGGTCGAGGATGGCGAGCCGGTCACTCGTGCCGGTGAGATCGGCGAGACGCTCGTAGATATGCGGCGCGCTGCCGACGGTGTTGTCGATGACGACGGTCGGCGCGATCTTCTCCAACTGCTCGACCGGCGTCGTGCGGCCGGGTTCGGTGATGATGAGGTCGGGCTTCGCCGCGACCACGGCTTCCAGATCGACGGTGACGGCGCCGATATAGCGCATGCCGGAATTGTCGAAATCGATGCCGGTCAGGATCGGGCCCGAGCGCAGATAGGCCTTGCCATCGGTGCCCGTGCGGCCGTGGCTCGCGACCGGGCGTATGCCCAGCTCGATCAGCGGGATGGTGATGTCGAGGTCATGCATGGAGACGATGCGCTGCGGATGGACCGGCACCTCGACCTTGCGGCCGAAATCGTCGGTGAAAACGCGTTTTTCGATATCCTGTGCAAGCAGCGGACTTGCGGTGATGGCAAGCAAAAGAAGTGCGGCGGCAAAACGTCTAGACATGACAATCCTCAAAGAAGGTTGCGGCGCTTCCATAGCAGAAGCAGAAGGACGGGAACGCCGACGATCGCAAGCACGATGCCGGCGGGAAGCTGGAGCGGCGCGAAGGCAAGGCGGCCGATGCTGTCGGCGATCAACACCAGGGCGGCGCCGAAAAGCGCGCTCCCGGCAAGAAGCGCCACCTGGCCACTGCTGCGGATCGCCAGCCGCGCCATGTGCGGGGCGATGAGGCCGACGAAGCCGAGGCTGCCGACGCAGGACACGCAGGCGGCGGTCAAGAGGACCGGCGCGACGAAGCGCAGGATCGAAAGCCGCCGCAGCGACACGCCGAGCCCGATCGCCATGGGGTCGCCGAGCACGGCGGCGTCGGCGTCGGCGGCAGTCAGAAACAGGATCGCGGCGCCGAGACCGGTGCAGACAAGCGCGATCGGCACGACATCCCAGGAAGCGGCGTTGAGGCTGCCGGCAAGCCAGACCATGGCCGTCTGCACGTCGCGGATATCCGAGGTGGTCAGGATCACCGAAAGGGCCGCCGACATCAGCCAGGAAAAGCCGATGCCGATCAGCACGAAGCGCATGCGCGTCAGGTCACGCGCGATTCCAGCGACGATAAGCGCGCTGAGAAACCCGCCCGCCATGCCGACGAGGGGGCGGAGGTGAAGTCCGGCCGACGGCACGAACAGGATCAGTGCGATCACGGAGAGGCTGGCGCCTTCCTTGACGCCGAGCAGGCCGGGATCGGCGAGGCCGTTGCGCGTCAGCGATTGCAGGGCAGCACCCGAAAGCCCGAGCATCGCGCCGCAAAGCACCGCCATGATGATGCGCGGCAGCCGAAATTCGCGAATGATCTGATGGCCCTCACCGGTTGCCCGGGCCGGATCGAAGAGCACCGTCACGAGCTCGCGAAAGCCCGCCTCATGACTGCCGAGTGGAGCCGTGAGCAGGGCCGTCGCCACGACGAAAAGGCAAAGGAGAACAAGCGCAATGCAATTGCGTATGTGGATACGGCGCGATATCGGCCCCAGCGTGACGAGACGATAACCGTTCTGCCGTGCGACGCTCATCGAAAATACCTCGAAGCGGCAACAATGAAGACCGGCGCGCCGATGATGGCCGTCATGATGCCGGTTGCAAGCTCATGCGGACTCATGAGCATGCGCGCGGCGATATCGGCGGCCAGCAGCAGGGCCGCCCCGCCAAGAGCCGCAAGCGGCAGAGCGAACCGGAGATCGCCGCCGGAAAGCCGTCGCGCCGCGTTGGGAACCATAAGACCGATGAAGCCGATCGGGCCGGCGACGGAAACCGAAGCGCCGCAGAGCAGGGCCGTGGCGGCAAGCCCGATCAGCCTGGTGCTCCTGACCGGCACGCCGAGCCCGGTTGCCGCGGCATCGCCGAGCGCCAACGCATTCAGCCGCGGCGCGATGATGAAGGCAAGCAGCATTCCTGCAAGGATCGGCGTGAGAGCGGCCCCGATCAGATCATAGCCGATTCCGGCGAGATCGCCGGCAAGCCAAAGCCGCATCTCCTGCAATGTTTCTTCGTCGAGGATCAGGATCGCCGAGGTGAGGGAGGAGGCAAGCGCCGAAAGCGCGATGCCGCAAAAGGTAACCTTCAGCATGGTGATCCCGGCGCGGCCGGCGGAGGCGAGCACCATGACGGCGCCAAAGAGCAGCCCGGCGCCGAGGGCTGCCACCAGGGGGCGAGCGAGACCGCCGGCCAGAGACGGCAGGCTGCTCGTCAGCACGACGGCAAGGCTCGCCCCGGCATTGAGGCCGAGAATATGCGGTTCTCCCAGCGGATTTCGCAGCAGCGATTGCAGGAGAAGGCCGGCAACGCCGAGTGCCGCGCCGACGAGAAGGGCGGCGGCAAGCCGGGCGAGCCTCAGCTTCACCAGGATCTGATGTTCGAAATTATGGCTGTCGAAGGCGAAAACGGCCTTGAGCAGCGTTGCCGGCGCTACCGGCCGCGCGCCGATGCCTGCGTGGATCGAGGCCAGCACGAGAATGATCGCCGCCAAAACCATGAGAGCGAGGAGGCTGCGTATCGGGCGGCCACGCCATGGTGTCGAACTGTCTGAAACCGGGATCGCGCTCATCGTATGCCTTGGGTTCCCTTTGTCGAGGGAAGGAAAAGGGGCAAGCCGGTTTCCGGATGCGCGAGACGAACGACCTCGGTATTGAAGACGTCGTGGATGAGTGCGGCGCTGCATTCGCCGGGATGTTCGGCAATGCCGGCGATCGCGCCGTTCTTCAGGAAAATCAGGCGGTCGGCATATTGAAGCGCGAAATTGAGATCGTGCAGAACGGCGACGATGGTGCGTCCGTGTTCGCGGGTGAGGTGCCGCAGCAGGTCGAGCACCTCCACCTGGTAATGCAGGTCGAGGAAAGTGGTCGGTTCATCGAGCAGGATGACAGGCGTTTCCTGCGCCAGCGCCATGGCGATCCAGCAGCGTTGACGCTGGCCGCCGGAAAGGCTGTCGACCGGCCGACCGGCGAATTCAAGCGTATCGGTCACCGCCAGCGCATGCTGGACGGCCTCTTCGTCGGCTTCTGTCCATTGCCGCAGGAAACCCTGATGCGGATAGCGCCCGCGCGAGACGAGATCGTAGACGGTCAACCCTTCCGGCAGCAGCGGGCTTTGCGGCAGAAGGCCGAGCCTGCGTGCCACCTCGCGTGTCGGCATGGCATGCAGTGCCTTGCCGTCGAGGCTGACGGTTCCGCCCATTGGTTTCAGAAGTCGCGCCATGACCGACAACAACGTCGACTTGCCTGAGCCGTTCGGCCCCACGAGCATGGTCATGGTGGCTTCCGGAATGGAAAGCGAAATGCCGTCAAGGATCAGCCGCTTGCCGTAGCCCGCGGAGAGGCCCTCGACAGATAGCAGGGTCGTGGCCTTCCCGCCCTGTCGCTCCGAAATCTCTTCCTGTCCTTTGCGCATGGGCTCTTTCGCGTCTGTTTCCGTTCGAGGGAAAGTATTCCTGAGTGTAGTAGTCAAATTTTTTACGTTGTAAATTCCGGGGATTCCTTGCGTCCGCAGGTGAAGGGCGGATGGGAGAGGCCGTCCGGCGCATATGTCCGAAGAGGATAAAGTGCCCTTATCTCACTGAAAAAAACGATATTTTCCGGAAAATCTACTTGAGCGAATGGATACATTTCATTCATCCACGTCCGACGGTGTCGCGGCCAGCCGGAAAGAATTCGTCGAATTGAAAGTTGACTACTACATTCAAGAAAAGAATAAGCCGCCAAACCCACGGTCACGCGGGTCTTCACATCAAGAGTTGGAATTGGACGATATCCGCGAGGATAGGGGGCAGAATGAGGCAGGGGCAAACGGCGGTTACGGGCGCAAAGATCCATCATGTGCGAACGGCCTTTTTAATATTGAGTGCATGTGCGGCCTATCCGGCGATGGCGCAGGATTCCGTGGTGCAGCCGAAAAAATCGGAAACTGTAGCGGTCGAAAAGGGCGACAGGGTTGAGGGTGACACGGTTCTGAAGCCGATTACCGTCAAGAGCGGTGGCCAGGACGGCGCGACCAAGGGGTATCAGCCGGTGTCGACCGTGACCGCGACCCGCACGGACACGCCGCTGATCGACATCCCGCAGGCCGTCAATGTTGTCAGCCAGGACGTGCTGAAAGACCAGAAGGCGCAGTCGCTCGACGATGCGCTGTCCAATATCAGTGGTGTCGGACAGTCGAACACGCTCGGCGGCACGCAGGATTCCTTCATCCGCCGCGGCTTCGGCGACAATCGCGACGGCTCCATCCTGACCAACGGCCTGAAGACGGCGTTGCCGAGAAGCTTCAACGCGACCTCCGAACGGGTCGAGGTGCTGAAGGGGCCGGCCTCGACGCTTTATGGCATTCTCGATCCGGGCGGCATGATCAATGTCGTCACCAAGAAGCCGCAGCAGGCCTTCAGCGGCGAGATCTACGGCACGGCCTCCAGCTTCGGCGGCGGTTCGACGGGCATCGATTTCACCGGTCCGATCGAAGGCACGGACTTCGCCTATCGCCTGATCAGCGAATACAAGAATATCGATTACTGGCGCAATTTCGGCAAGACGAAGGACTGGATCGTTTCGCCGTCACTCTCCTGGTACGGCGAGGACACCGAAGTCACGCTCTCCTATACGCATGAGGACTACAGCGTTCCCTTCGATCGCGGCACGATCTTCGATCTCAATACCGGCCATGCCGTCAATGTCGATCCGAAGATCCGTTTCGACGAGCCCTATAATATCTCCGAGGGCAGCTCGGATATGGCGACGATCAACGTCAAGCACGAGATCGATGAAAACTGGAAGTTGAGTTTCGATTACGGCTACAGCTACAACGAATATTCCGACAATCAGGCCCGTGTCATGGCTTACAACGCGGCGAACGGCAATGTCACGCGACGTGCCGATGCGACGCAGGACTCGACGATCTACAATCACGCCGTCCGCGCCGACCTGACCGGCGATGTCGAGATCGGTGGCCTGCGCAACGAACTGCTGTTCGGCGCCGCCTACGACTATGCCAACACGCTGCGCACCGATCTCATCCGGTGCGCGCAATCGGTGAACTTCAACATCTACAATCCGGTCTACGGTAATATGCCGGCTTGCACGACCGTCTCGAAGGCCGACAGCGACCAGAAGGAAATTATCTCCACCGCTTCGGCTTATGTCCAGGATTCGCTCCATCTCACGGACCAATGGATACTCGTCGGCGGCCTTCGCTACCAGCACTACGACCTGACGGCCGGCAAGGGTCGCCCCTTCGCCACCAATACCGACAGCAGCGGCGGCAAATGGGTGCCGCGCGGCGGCATCGTCTACAAGCTGACGCCGGATATCTCCTTCTATGCCAATGTCGCCAAGACCTTCCGCCCGCAGTCTTCGATTGCCAGCTATTACGGCAACCTGCCGCCGGAGGAGGGCATCTCCTATGAAATCGGCAGCAAGTTCGAGATCACTGACGGACTGACAGCCAATGTCGCGCTCTATACCAGCGACAAGAAGAATGTCGCCTATTCGGAAGTGATCGACGGCGAAACCTATGTCAAGACTGCCGGTCTCGTGCGTGCCCGGGGTGTCGAGGTCGACGTCGCCGGCGAGATCACCGACGAGCTCAGCATGATTGCCAGCTACGGCTTTACGGATGCCAAGGTTCTTGAAGATCCGACTTATGCCGGCAAACAGCCCGTCAACGTGCCACGGCACACCGGCTCGCTGTTCTTCACCTATGATTTCGGCGAGCTCGGCGGCAACGGCAATACGCTGAAGGTCGGCGCGGGCCTTCGTGGCGCCGGCAAGCGGGCGGGCATCAACACCAATGCCTATTTCCTACCCGGCTACATTGTCGCGGATGCCTTCGCAGCCTACGCGTTCCAGATGAAACGGCCGCTGACGCTGCAGCTCAATCTGAAGAACATCTTCAACAAGACCTACTATACCTCGTCGATCGGAACGACCAATCTCGGCAACCAGATCGGCGAACCCTTCAGCGCGGTCCTCTCCGCAAGCGTCAAGTTCTGATCGCAAGCCGAGCGTAAGGAATGAGCATGCACCCGCTATAGGAGGCGGGTGCCGCTCATGCGGACGATGTCGGCGCGGTCGATGACGGATGAACGGCTTCTTTCGCGACATCACGGAAAGTCTGGGCGAGGGCCGGGCGTCCAACCTGATAGCCCTGCGCGTAGTCGATATGCAGCTCTCGCAGCAAGGCGAGTTGCTTTTCGGTTTCCACTCCTTCGACCAGGATCTTGGGGCCACGGTTGCGGATGAGGCCGACAATATCCTGAAGCATGGCCTTGCCCCGCGCGGTGGCGCTGCCATGGAGGAATGAGCGGTCGATCTTCACCGTGTCGAAATCGATGAGGCGCAGCCATGACAGGCCGGCGAAGCCCGTGCCGAAATCGTCGAGCCAGATCCTGATCCCCAGCGTTTTCAGATCGTTGATGCATCCCAATATGTCGGAATGCATCTCCATTTCGAGACCTTCGGTGATCTCGAAAGCCAGCTTGCTGCCGGAAACCCCCGTCTCGTAGAGGATCGCCGCCACGCTCGCGGCGAAGCCCGGCATCTTGAGCTGGATCGGAGAGACATTGATGCTTGCGATCTGGACATGGTTGTCGGCGAGAAGGTCGTGGCATGCCGTGCGTATCACCCAGCGGCCGAGTTCGAGGATCATGCCCGTGCGCTCGGCGATCGGAATGAAGAGGCTCGGAGGGATGACGCTGCCGTCAAGCGTCCTGAGACGCATGAGCGCTTCGACCACGTCCCGCCGCCTGGATGCGACATCCTCGATTGGCTGGTAGACCAGCGACACCAGATTCTGATTGATTGCGATCTTCAACAGCGCCGCGATGTTTTCGCTTTCATCGCTGCTATTGGGATCGTTCGGGTCGAACAGGCGCGTGCAGTTGCGGCCGCTCGCCTTGGCGCCATACAGGGCACGGTCGGCCTCGTGGATGATCTTTTCGAGTTTCGCGCCGCTCTGTTCCCTGGTGAAGGCAGCCCCCACGCTCACCGTCACGATCGACGTGCCGTCGCGCCGTTCCTCATGGAGAAGGCGCAACTGTTCGACAGTGCCGCGGATTCGTTCGGCAAGATAAGCGACCCGCTCCTTCTCGCTGAACTGGGCGAGCACGATGAATTCCTCGCCACCGTAGCGGCCGATCGAGCCACCAAGGGGCGCCACGGCCTCCTTGATCGCAGACGCGATATGGATAAGGCAGCGGTCGCCTTCCTGGTGGCCGTAAAAGTCATTGTATTTCTTGAAGAAGTCGACATCGACAAGGACCGCCGCGAAGCCACGGCTATGGGACTGCCATTCTTTCCAGTAGGCCCTTAGCCTGTGGTCGACGGCCCGGCGATTTTCGAGCCCCGTCAGATAGTCGGTATTCGACATCCGAAGCAGAGCCTCACCCCGTTCGGCGGCCTCCCTCTGCTGGATGCGTGCTTCCAGCGCGTTGAGGAAGACGTTGTATCGCTCGTGATTGAGCTTCCAATTCACGTAGGATGTGAAGACGAAACAGGAGACGTAGAATGTGCTGAAGGCCAGAGCATAAATATTCGTCGGCCAGAATGCCGCCAAGGACAGCAGGAAAGTGGCCAGGACAGCGCTGGATGCAACCACAGATAGCATGAATCTGAAACTGAAGAACAGATTGGCGCCCATCATGAAGATGGCACCGAATATCATATAATAGGATAGGCTATCCGTGTGGATGGTCCGGATTGCAGGAAATATCCAGACGGCATATCCCAGGACCAGTGCCATGGCGCTGGTGCGGTCGAGCCATGTGATGCCCACTTTCAGGTGTCTCTGGCTTTCGAATACGGCAAGGGCGATCACGCCGACTGCCAAACGGGCCATGATCGTATAGGTCGCGACATCGGGGATCAGCAACAGGTCTGTGGTCGAGAACAATACATAGACGATGACCGCGATCCACAGGCCGTGCCGTGCCGCTTCCTTGCGGGCGATCTCGTCATCCCGTCGATAGAGGTCGCGAAGCTCAGCCGGCGACGGCCTCTGCAGTCTCTTGTCGAGATCGACCTCTGCCGAATTGGCAAACATGCGCTTCATGCACTGTTCCATTCGCTCGTAACACGCTTCGCAGTGCATCTTATCTGCGGATTCCACTGACGCATTCGTGCGGATCGCTGATCCGTCCCTGGATCGAGAAGATGCGTTAGACCGGTCATTTTCCCATCTAATAGGCGGTCGCTTTTTATATCCCGTTAAAATCAAGTCGAAAATGCGCGGCGTTAAGCATGTTAGAGAAATCCTATGGTTAATCAAAAGTTTCACATTATGATAGAATTGATTGGAACACCGACCTGTTGAAGAAATGCTGGGTTCCATCAACGGAAACTTATAATTTACTCATATTTAATAGAGGATAACTCGCATGAACCAACGGAAGATGGATTTCGATGGCCATAGCCTGATTACCCCAACGGCAATTGCGAACGAGCTGGAGCTACCCAAGAGCGACCGTTTCGATGAGCAATTGATCGTCGGCAAGGGGCAAATAGCCCTGTTGCTCGAACTCGCCCGCCAGCAATTCGAGAAAGACTATAACCCGACCGAAATTATCGATCGGGTTACGCTTTCGCTCCATGAAACCCGCCATTCTCTGCATCCGCGCGTTTGGCAGGAATTGGTGCCGATCATCCAGAACCACCCGGTATCCGCGTTCTTTCAGGAAGATCCGCTGACCAAGTGGTCCGTCGATAAGCCGAGAGGCTATTCGGGTGACGCCGCGCTGCTCGACTTCATCTATCGGCACGAAAGCATCATGGACAGCGTCGCCAAGGCCACTGAACGTGGTCGGGCGCTTTTCGAATACACCAGCACCGCTCCCTCCTCGCTCGCCAACTGGGATCGCAGGGACATCCTGGCGCGTCATGTGGATGAAGTCGCAGCGGCGAGGGGGCCGGAAACGGAAGTCCTCAGCGTGGCGGCCGGACATCTGCGCGAGGCGGCCCATTCCGTGGCGCTGCGCGAAAAAGCGCTCAAGCGCTGGGTTGCCCTCGACCAGGATCCGATCAGCATCGGCACGATTGCCCGTGACTTCCACGGAACCGCGGTCGAAGCCATCAACGGTTCTGTTCGCGACCTGCTGACACGGCGGTCGAGCCCCGGCCAGTTCGATCTCGTCTATGCCTCGGGTCTTTATGACTATCTGGTCGACAAGGTCGCCATCAAGCTGACGCAGCGTTGCCTGGAAATGCTGAAGCCGAATGGCGTCTTCCTGTTCGCCAACTATTCGTATCCCATTCTGGTCGACGGCTACATCGAAACCTTCATGAACTGGGCCCTGCTGCTCCGTTCGGAGGCCGATATGTGGAAGATCATCCATGCGAGCACGGACGGACAGGATTACGAGGCGAGCGTCTTCTTCGGGAAGAACCGCAATATCGTCTACGGCGTACTCAGGAAGCGCAGCTAAACCGGCGAGGCGTCCCTCAGCATTTCCATGGGCCGACCGGGGGGAACTCCGGCCGGCTTTTTTTGTCCGCGCGCGTCGTTTATTTCGAGGGCAGCCGCAGTTCGGCCGTCAGGCCATGGTTTTCGCGGTTCAGCAGGCGTAGCGTACCGCCATGGGCCTTGACGATGCTGCGGGCGATCGACAGTCCGAGGCCAAGGCCGCCCGTTTCCGTGCTTCGCGAGGGTTCGAGGCGGACGAAGGCTTCAAATGCATCCTCGATCTCCTCGTCCGGTATGCCCGGCCCATCGTCTTCGACCGATATGATCACTTCATCATCGGCATCTTCAAGGGTAACGGATGCGGTGCCGCCGTAGCGAATCGCGTTCTCTACCAGGTTTCTCAAGGCTCTTTTCAGGGCGACGGGGCGGCAGGGATAGGGAAGCGACGGCAAGGCGGCAAGATGCACGTTGCCTTTGGTCAGCCGAAACTCCTCCACAACTTGGCGAATGAGATCGGCCAGATCGACCAGGGCGGTGTCTTCCGTGCTGACCTCGGCCCGTGTGAAGGCGAGCGTGGCCTCGCAGATCGTCGTCAATTCTTCGATCGTGGCGACGATGTCTTCGCGGACCTCGTCGTTATCGATGAATTCGGCTTTCAACCGCAGCGTCGTCAAGGGCGTTCGCAGGTCGTGGCTGATGCTGGCAAAGAGGCGCAATCGATCGCGGATGAACTGGCTCAATCTCTGATACATCGTATTGAACGCCTGGATCGTTGCCGCGACTTCGGATGGGCCGCTGACTTTCAGGGGCGAGAACGTCTCTCCACGGCCAAACCGCTCGGATGCGCTTGCCAGCATGCGCAGGGACTTCGTCTGTGACCGGACCATGATCGTCACGGCGGCGATTGCCGCCAGCGACGACAGGAAGAGGGAGAGGAAGGCGATCGGACTCCAGAAGGCAGGCAAGGCTATGCCGTTGTATACGACGAGCCACCGCCCGTCCGGCAGGGGCACCTGTATGATGACAGTAACGATCCATGACGAATATTGGAAATCGTCATCTGCCTGTAGCTTCGGATCGTCCGATTGCCCTGAATGTCCCGGTCCCTTTGCGAAATCGGAACAGGGAACCACGTCCTGCTCAATGGCGATCCGAGGGGCGTCGGAATGCAGGCCCTGGAGCTGCCGAAGGAGGCGGTCGGCAAGGCTCTTTTCCGTGGGGTTCATCTCGCGGCTTGCGGCCGCGGCTGTTTCGATGCCGGCGCATAATTGCCTCGACCGAAATGCCTCGATAATGCGATCCTGCTCGTCTACCGGGGAGGTGGCCAGGAGCTTTGCCAGGGTGGCGGTCAGGTTCAAGGTCTGACCATGAATGACCCGCTCGGCAATACTGTCCTGCTGGCTGTTCAGGATCAGGATCAAGGCGACCTGTGCGAGCGCCAGAGCCGCAACCAGCGAGATGATCAGCCGCGTTGCGAAATTTCGCGGCCATATATGCCAGCGCGAATGCTTCACGACACCTCCTCGACGCTTCCGGCGAAGGTGTATCCGTCTCCCCATACAGTCTTGATGAGCGTCGGCTGCTGGGGATCGTCTTCGATACGGCGGCGCAGGCGGCTGACGAGATTGTCGATGCTTCGGTCGAAAACCTGCGCGGACCTGCCTGCGGTAATATCGAGCAACTGGTTGCGGGTGAGAACGACACCTGGCCGCGTGACGAGTGCGAGCAGCAGGCGGAACTCGGCGGTTCCCAGCGCGGCCTCGCTGCCGGATGCATCGACAAGCGATCGCTGCGAGACGTCGAGTGTCCAATTTCCGAAGCGGTAGCGCTTGTGTTCCGGATCCGATGCCGCGGATGCCGTGGCATTGGCACGGCGAAGCAAGGCGCGGATGCGCGCGAGAAGTTCGCGCGGATTGAATGGCTTGGTGACGTAATCGTCCGCGCCGAGCTCCAGGCCGATGATCCTGTCCGTCTCGTCGGACACCGCCGTCAGAAGCACGATCGGCACCATGCTGGTCTGGCGCAGCGACCGGCACAGGGAGAGCCCGTCTTCGCCGGGCATCATGATGTCCAGAACGACCAGGTCGATCGTGGCGGTCCGCAACTGCTGGCGCATCTCCGCGCCGCCGTTCGCCGTGCTGACGCGCAGTCCGTTCTTGGCGAGATACTTGGCCAGGAGGTCACGGATCTCCCTGTGATCGTCGACGACGAGGACATGGGGTGTTCGTTGCATGGCTGATTCCCTTGTTTCCAAAGGCTTCCGCCCGAGGAATGCTCGATACGCGTGTTTGAAGTTTTCGGGATGTTTCCCGCAACATCAAAATTGTAACCAAATGTCACGGCCGCCGGACCGTGACAGAATTGATTACCGAATTGCCCGCCGTTGGCAAACTTTGATGACATCTCTCGGCGATGGTCCGCCCACCTTGATCCGGCTTTCCGGATTTTGGCGTTGGAGCCGTGTCTCCGGACGTCGAGCAATCCGTTTCCATCGGGAACACCGTTCGTCGCCTGGGCCGAGACATCTCGCGCGCCGACGTCCAAGCCAAATCCGCCTTCCGGCCCTTTGCATTGTTGAATTCGCGATTGGACAGACCTTTTATGAGTACCACATTTCAATTTAGCCACTTGCCGCGTACCCG
>DASWOH010000301.1:0-33522 GCA_036398815.1 Rhizobium sp.
ACAAACGGCACGGGGCTTTGCGGCGCTGGCCGCTCTCGCGGCAGCGTGATATTGATCGCCCGCCAAAGCTTTCAGGATATAATTCTTGCTGACCATTGCCGTTGAATCGCCGCGCCAGGACGGCGTCATCCGTCTCCTCGACATGTCGAGCGCCTATGCCGAATCGCTCTATCCGGCAGAGAGCAATCACCTGCTTGATCTGGACTCATTGGAAAAGCCCGAAGTGACCTTCTGGGTGGCGCGGCTGGCCGGCGATATCGTCGGCTGCTGCTCGCTGGTCGAGGCCGGCGATGGCACGGCAGAGATCAAGCGCATGTTCGTCGATCCGATCGCCAGGGGCCGCAAGGTCGCTTTGCGGCTGATGGAAGTGCTGGAAGAGAAGGCGGCAGAAAAAAAGCTGGCAGCGGTGCGGCTTGAAACCGGCATATACCAGCCAGAGGCCATCGCTCTCTATCGTAAGTTCGGCTATGCCGAGATCGAACCGTTCGGCGAGTACAAGCCCGATCCGCTCAGCCTGTTCATGGAAAAGACGCTGTCCCGACAGCGGGAGGCCTGATCAGCCGTCAGAACCGTCCCGAACGCGCAGTTGCAGTTCCGGCTCCTGGGCATGCTGTTCCTCGGTCAGCTCTGCCTCACGAATCCATTCGCGCCAGATAGCGACGATGATCGCCATCAGCACCGGGCCGATGAAGAGGCCAAGAAAGCCCATGGTCTTGACGCCGCCGACAAGGCCGAAAAAGGTCGGCAGGAAAGGCAGCTTGATCGGCCCGCCAACGAGCTTCGGCCGCAGTGTCTTGTCGACGATGAAGAGCTCGACCGTGCCCCAGATGAACAGCCCCACGCCTGCCCATAGCGAACCGCTGGCGATCAGATAGATGGAGACGAGCGACATAGAGAGCGGCGCGCCGCCTGGCACCAGCGCCATGACGCCTGTGAGAACACCGAGCGTAATGGCCGAGGGCGCCCCGGCAATCCAATAGGCAACGCCAAGAACCACGCCTTCGCCGATGGCGATCAGCGTCATGCCCATGACCGTGGAACTGATCGTCGCCGGCACCACGCGGGAGATGCGCTCCCAGCGGTTCGGCAGGATGCGCTCGCCCAAAAGATCGACCTGGCGGACGAACATCGAGCCGTCGCGGTAGATGAAGAACAGGGCGATCAGCATGAAAAGCAAAGTTAGAATGACATGAAAGGCACCGCCGCCGGCGGCAAGCACCGCACGATAGATATTGCCGATGTGCGCGCCGCTGATGAGCTGCGCCAATTCGCCGATGGAGCCGGGGCTGCCGATATACTGCGTCCACTGATCGCCAAGCCAGGAGCCGACGATCGGCAACGCCAAAATCCACTGCGGCGGCGGAGCGCCGTCCCGGTTGACATGCACGGCCCAGCCGAACCATTCGCGCACCTCGCCAGCCATATAGACGGCCGAGAGCACGATCGGCAGCACCAGGAAGGTAACGATAAAGGCAATGGCGATGGCGGCGGCGAGCGTCGTGTTGCCGCCGGTGCGGCGCAAGAGGTCGCTATAGAGCGGCCAGGTGGCGAAACCGATCACGGCCGCCGCGAGCACCGGTATCAGAAAACCATAGAAGAAATAGATGCCGGCCGCGGCAATCAGAATCAGCAGCCAGCGTGCCGCTGAAATGGACGGAATAAGAGCCATGCGTGAAGGTGCGGTCGGCCCCAGCCACCGTGGTTCCCTCGGCTTTTGACGTTCGAATACACCCACCGGACTTGTTTTACCTTTTTACTCGATCAACCGGTTATGGGCTATGATCTGGGCCGATTCAAGGGCCACCACCTGAAAGCCTGTATAATCCGTTGCCGTGACGGGATGACGACTGCCAGTGCAAGCAAGAGGCAACCGCTCAGGATGGCCGGCGGAGAATCTTGAAGGCAAAGAACTGGGTCTTCTGCGTCGGATTGAAATTGTTGTCCGCGACGAAGATCAGCACATCCGTGCCATCCTTTGCCTTGCCGAAGGAGACACCCTCGATATTGTCGGGGGCGAGGCCAAGCGCGCGCAAATCCATAATCTGGGTCTTGCGCACCGGTACGATGCGCTGATCGGTCTTCGCGAGCGACGGGATAGCGGAAACATCGGTCGCGCCGTCGAGATCGAACATGTTGACGACCACCGAGTTGCCGATATCCTGCGCATAGCCGCGCTCGACCGACAGGAGGTGGCGGTCATCCAGCGCCAGGATTTCCGACATTCCGAAATCGTTCCAGCCGCCTGCTTTGGCGGGTGCCTGCGGGATCGGCGAGATCGGATAGACATATTGCGCCTTCTGTTTACCCGTGGCCGCGTCGTAGCGGATGAGGCGAGCAACCGCGCCATTGGTCAGCGTCGTCATCGTCCCGTCCTGATAAAGCGCGGACTCCATGCCGACGAGAAGGTCGCCACCGGCGAGGAACGTCAGGTCTTCGAGGGCGAGGTTGTCGCGGATACCCGTGCTTTTGTCGGCGGTCGGCGCAAAGCCTGCCGGCAGCGGCAACTCACGCACGAAGCTGCCGTCGCGATTGGCGACGCGCACGAAAGGCGGCAACAGCGCCTTGCCGTCGCCTTCGCTGCTCCAATAAATGCCGTCCTTGCCGATGCGGATCGACTCGGCATCAACCGTACGGAACGCGAAAGGCTGGCCGTTCTTGTCCTTCAGCGTCACATGATCGAGCACCGTCACACCCTTGAGCCCGTCAGCGCCGACATCGATGTCGAGATCGTAGAAGCGGGCCGGCGCCCTTTCGGAACGATCGTCGCTGATCGAGATATAGTGACCGGTGGAAGGATCGAACTCGATGCCGGAGAGACCACCGACCTCAACGCCGTTTTCCATGAAGCCCGTTGGAATATCGTATTCGCCGAGATAGGAGAGGCTGATGCCGGCCTTGCAGTCGCCGAAGGGGCAGGGCACGTCGATCACCGCACCGATATCGGCGGCGCGGGCGGCTGTGCAGAGAAGAAGGGCAAGAGCGGCGGTCGTCAGGAAAGGCTTCATCATGGCGATATCGTTACGTCCGGATCATGAGCTGGCGGGTTCGCGCCGCATCTATGCATCCGCCCGTGACGCTTTCGTAACGGATCGCGCTCCATCCCATCAAAATATTGGGAAATCGATTTTGCCGCAGCCGCTGAAGCGCGGCTGTCAGATATCCAGGTTCTCCGCAAATGCGGCGCGTTCCTGGATGAAGCGGAAGCGCGCGTCGGCCTTGGTGCCCATGAGGTTGTCGACGGCGTCGCGCGTGCCTTCGAAATCCACCTCGTCGATCACGACACGCAACAGCGTGCGTTTCGACGGGTCCATCGTCGTTTCCTTGAGCTGCGCGGGAAGCATTTCGCCCAAACCTTTGAATCGGCTGATTTCGATCTTGCCCTTGCCCTTGAATTCGCTCTCCATCAGCTCCAGCCGGTGGGCGTCGTCGCGGGCATAGATGGATTTCGACCCCTGCGTGATCTTGTAGAGCGGCGGCACGGCCAGGAAGAGATGGCCGCCACGGACCAACTCGGGCATTTCCTGATAGAAGAAGGTGATCAGCAGCGAAGCGATATGAGCGCCGTCGACATCGGCATCGGTCATGACGACGATGCGCTGATAGCGAAGATCCTCTTCGCGATATTTCGAGCGTGTGCCGCAACCGAGCGCCTGGACGAGATCGGCGATCTGCTGGTTGGCGGACAGCTTTTCACGGCCGGCGCTGGCGACGTTGAGGATCTTGCCGCGCAGCGGCAGGATCGCCTGGTTCATGCGGTTGCGCGCCTGTTTGGCGGAGCCGCCAGCCGAGTCACCTTCCACAAGGAAGAGTTCGGCGCCGTCGGCTGTGTTCTGAGAGCAATCGGCAAGCTTGCCCGGCAGGCGCAGCTTGCGCACGGCCGTCTTGCGATTGACTTCCTTTTCCTTGCGGCGGCGCAGCCGTTCCTCGGAGCGTTCGATCACCCATTCCAGCAGCTTTTCAGCCTCGGCCGGATTGTCGGTGAGATAGTGATCGAAGGGATCGCGCAGCGCGTTTTCGACGATGCGCTGCGCCTCGACGGTCGCGAGCCTGTCCTTGGTCTGGCCGACGAATTCCGGCTCGCGGATGAAAATGGAGAGCATGCCGACGCCGGAGATCATCACGTCGTCGGTGGTGATGCCGGCGGCGCGCTTGTTCTGCGTCAGTTCGGCGTAGTTCTTCAACCCCTTGGTCAGCGCGATGCGCAAGCCGGCCTCGTGCGTACCACCTTCGGGAGTGGGAATGGTGTTGCAATAGGAATGGATCTGCGGGTCGCCGCCATACCAGGTGATCGCCCATTCGAGCGAACCGTGGCCGGTTCCCTTCTCCGACTTGCCGGCGAAGATTTCGCGGGTGACGGTGAACTCGTTGCCCATCGTCGCCTTGAGATAATCCTTCAAGCCGCCGGGGAAATGGAACACGGCCTTTTCGGGAACATCCGAGCCCGCCGGCGCCAATTCCGGATCGCAGCTCCAGCGGATCTCGACGCCGCCGAAGAGATAGGCCTTGGAGCGGGCCATGCGGAAGACGCGGGCCGGATCGAACTTGGCGTGATCGCCGAAAATCTGCGGATCGGGATGGAAGCGAACACGGGTGCCGCGGCGGTTATGGATATCGCCGAGCTCCTCCAGGCCGCCCTGCGGCACGCCACGCGAAAAGCGCTGGCGATAGAGCTTGCGGTTGCGCGCAACCTCGACTTCGAGATCGTCGGAGAGCGCATTGACGACGGAGACGCCAACGCCGTGCAGGCCGCCCGAGGTCTCGTAGGCCTTGCCGTCGAACTTACCGCCGGCATGCAGCTTGGTCATGATGACCTCGAGCGTCGATTTGCCCGGCACCTGCGGATGGTTTTCGACCGGAATGCCGCGGCCGTTATCGGTGACGGTCAGGTAGCCGTGCTGGTCGAGATGCACTTCGATGAAATCGGCATGGCCGGCGACGGCCTCATCCATGGAGTTGTCGATGACTTCGGCGAAGAGGTGATGCAGTGCCTTCTCGTCCGTGCCGCCGATATACATGCCGGGGCGCATGCGCACCGGCTCGAGCCCTTCGAGAACGCGGATCGAATTCGCACCGTATTCCTCGGCGGACGACGTTGTCGGAACTGCACGCGGGGCAGGGGCCGCCGCAGGGCTTTCAACCTTTGGAGCCGGCTTTTCCACCGTTTCGGGCTTCGGCGAAACGGGCAGTCCGGAGAAGAGATCGTTGCTGTTATCCATGGAGCTGTTCAGATTTATCCTTGAAGGGGTCACACCCCAGAATCATCACATTTGCCGTCGATGCAGCGAATCACCATGATTCTGCCAGAAACGACGTTCTAACGCGATGGCGCCCCGATGACGGGACAAATTCGAAAAAAGATTTGCGTTGCCGGGCGGCGAATGGCAAGCCCGTGAGCCTATCGAGGAAAGTGTCCGCATGCGAATGTCCACAGCTCATTTGTCGATATTAGCCGCAATTGCGGCCTTTTTGCCGCTGGCGGTCGCATCGGGTGCCGCCGCCGAAGCGCTGAAACCGTTTAAGGACGAGTTGTTTTCCAACCAGACGGTCATCGAAAGCCATGACAATGGCGCATTCCAGACGATCGACTATCAGGAGATGCGCGATATCAACGGCCGCGACCAGATTCCGGAAAAGCGGGTCAAGCCGGCCTACATCGCCACCGGCGTACGCTGGAAGGCGCAGGAGGACGAGACCTTGCCGCTTGGCGCTCGCAAGCTCGATGTCACCCGCATCGGCCCGGCATCCGGCCAAGCCTTCACGGTCATCTTCATCCATGGCCGCGGCGGCGACCGCCGGCTGGGGTCGAACGACTACACCTTCGGCGGCAACTTCAACCGGCTGAAGAACCTCGCCTACAACAACAGCGGCACCTACTATGCCCCAAGCGTCAAGAGCTTCGACAGCGACGGCGTCGCCGACATCGCGGCGCTGATCCGCTATTCCTACGAGCAATCCGGCGGCAGGCCCGTCATCCTCACCTGCGCCTCGATGGGCAGCTTTGTCTGCTGGGGCATCACCCGCGATGCCGAAAGCGTCAAGCGCCTGAAGGGCA
The DNA here is from genome assembly GCA_036398815.1 of Rhizobium sp. Classification (GTDB taxonomy): domain Bacteria; phylum Pseudomonadota; class Alphaproteobacteria; order Rhizobiales; family Rhizobiaceae; genus Rhizobium. The sequence continues at coordinate 6,053 of DASWOH010000301.1, forward strand.
TGGCGGTGTTGAGCGGCGTGACCGATCCGGATTTCACCAAGAGTGCCTTCTACAAGGCGAAGCTGCCGATCTGGTTCACTCATGGCAGCAAGGATCCGGTCTATGCCGCCGCTGACCAGGAAGCGTTGTTCGAAAAGCTCTACAAAACGCATTATCCGACGCGATTTACGCTGTTTGCGACCGGCAATCACGGCACGCCGGTTCGCATGACCGACTGGCGGAAGGTGCTGAATTGGATCATTGATCCACAGCCTTCGTAACTCTTTTCGAAAAAATTTCGGTTTATTTTCGGAAAAGCGATTTTTCAAACGATTTGAACCCATTCGGACCGCTTTCGATAACTTTTCTTTCCGTCCCACTTTTGTTAGTGCGGCACATGGATGAAGGGGGAGATGCGGAATGACCAAGCAAATACGGCCGCTGCTGGCGGGGAACTGGAAGATGAACGGCACGCGCGCCAGCCTCGACCAGATCAAGGCGATTGCGGAAGGGGTGAAGGCGCCGTTGTCGGAGAGGATCGACACGCTGCTCTGCCCGCCGGCGACGCTTCTCTATGTAGCAACGGCACTCTCCGATGACAGCCCGCTGGCGATCGGCGCGCAGGACTGCCATCAGCTGGTCAGCGGCGCGCATACGGGCGATATTTCTGCGGAAATGATTGCCGATTGCTTCGGCACACACGTTATCGTCGGCCACTCCGAACGCCGCAGAAACCATGCGGAAAGCGATATGCTGGTGCGTGCCAAGGCGGAAGCGGCCCATGCCGCCGATCTGACGGCGATCATCTGCATCGGCGAAACCGCCTATGAGCGCAATAGCGGCCAGACACTGGATGTCCTCAAGCGCCAGCTCACCGGTTCAGTTCCGGACAGCTCCGTCCCGGAAACGACCGTCATCGCCTACGAACCTGTATGGGCAATCGGCAGCGGCCAAATCCCGACGCGCGCGGATGTCGAGGACGCACATGCCTTCATACGCGGTGAGCTCGTGGAACGCTTCGGGGAGGCCGGCAAGAAGTTCCGTCTTCTCTACGGCGGCTCGGTCAGCGGCGCGAATGCGGCGGATCTGCTTGCCATCACGAATGTCAACGGTTTGCTCGTCGGCGGCCAAAGCTTGAAAGCCGTCGACTTCCTCGCCATCTATGGCGCATTCGAACGGCAGTTCGCCTGAAGGCTTCACTTGTCTGAATTCCAATCTCAAAAGGGCTTGGAATAGGCGATAGCCTCATGTAAAGAGCCGCGAGCTTTTCTTTTTGATTGATGCCCGCGCCCGTGGGCAGGACTGGACCTATGCAAACCGTATTGCTTGTCATCTATCTCATGATCGTTGTCGCCCTTATCGGCGTTGTGCTGATTCAGCGCTCGGAGGGCGGTGGCCTGGGCATTGGCGGCGGATCGGGCTTCATGTCGGCGCGCGGCGCGGCCAACGCGCTAACGCGCACCACGGCGATCCTGGCGGCTCTGTTCTTCGCGCTAGCGCTCGGCATGAACGTGCTGTCGCGCTTCGAGGGACGTCCGACCGATATTCTCAACCGCATTCCGAGCACGACCGGCCAGGGTAACGGCATTCTCGATTCGCTTGGCGGCCAGAATGGCGCAGCGCCGGCAGGTAGCCAGTCGCAGCCAGCCAACAATAACGGTGTTCCGAACAGCGGCGCAGTCGCGCCGCAGTCTCAGACAACGCAGCCCGCTCCGGCAGCGACCACCCAGCAGGCCCCGGCCGCTGCTACCGGTCAGCAGACGGCGCCAGCGACGACGACGCCTGCCCAGAGCGGCAACGGCGTTCCGACCGGCAACTAAGCCCGGTCGAATATCATCCTCCGGCAGGTCTTCGGATCTGCCGGTTTTGTTTTGTCGAAATTCCGTGTTCTGTGTCCAAAATTCCGAAGACGAATTTTAGGGCTGGCAGAATCGTTTGTTAAAAGGTATCCGGTGACTCCCATGGCGCGATATGTATTCATCACTGGCGGCGTGGTTTCTTCCCTCGGAAAAGGAATTGCGGCCGCGGCTCTCGGAGCGTTGTTGCAGGCCCGTGGTTATCGGGTCCGCCTGCGCAAACTCGACCCCTATCTGAACGTGGATCCGGGCACCATCAGCCCGACCCAGCACGGCGAGGTCTTCGTGACCGACGACGGCGCGGAAACCGATCTCGATCTCGGCCATTACGAGCGCTTTACCGGCCGCTCGGCCACCAAGACCGACAACATCACCACCGGCCGCATCTACAAGAACATCATCGACAAGGAACGCCGCGGTGACTATCTCGGCGCGACTGTCCAGGTCATTCCGCATGTCACCAACGAGATCAAGGATTTCGTCATCGAAGGCAATGACGATTATGATTTCGTCATCTGCGAGATCGGCGGCACGGTCGGCGATATCGAGGCGATGCCCTTCATGGAAGCGATCCGCCAGCTCGGCAACGATTTGCCGCGTGGAACCGCGATCTACGTCCATCTGACGCTGATGCCCTATATTCCGGCCGCCGGCGAGCTGAAGACCAAGCCGACGCAGCATTCCGTCAAGGAGTTGCAGGCGCTGGGCATTCATCCCGACATCCTGCTGGTGCGCGCCGACCGGGAAATTCCGGAGGCAGAGCGCCGCAAGCTCTCGCTGTTCTGCAATGTCCGCCAGTCCGCCGTTATCCAGGCGCTCGATGTCGCCAATATCTACGACGTGCCGATGGCTTATCACAAGGAAGGCCTCGACAACGAAGTGCTGGCCGCGTTCGGCATCGAGCCGGCACCGAAGCCGCGCCTCGACCAGTGGGAAGAGGTCTGCAACCGCATCCGCACGCCGGAAGGCGAGGTGACCATCGCCATCGTCGGCAAGTATACCGGCTTGAAGGACGCGTATAAGTCGCTGATCGAAGCGCTGCATCACGGCGGCATCGCCAACCGCGTCAAGGTCAACCTCGAATGGATCGAGTCCGAGATCTTCGAAAAGGAAGATCCGGCTCCTTACCTGGAAAAGGTCCACGGCATTCTCGTGCCCGGCGGCTTCGGCGAGCGGGGCTCCGAGGGCAAGATCCATGCGGCGCGTTTCGCCCGCGAGCGCAAGGTGCCGTATTTCGGCATTTGTTTCGGCATGCAGATGGCCGTCATCGAAGCGGCTCGCAACCTTGCCGGCGTCGAACATGCATCATCCACAGAATTCGGCCCGACCAATGAGCCGGTCGTCGGCCTGATGACCGAATGGCTGAAGGGCAATGAGCTGCAGAAGCGCACGAAATCCGGCGACCTCGGCGGCACGATGCGCCTGGGCGCCTATAAGGCGGCGCTGAAGAAGGGCACGAAGATTTCCGAAATCTACGGCTCGACCGATATTTCCGAGCGCCATCGCCATCGCTACGAAGTCAATATCGACTACAAGGATCGGCTGGAAGATTGCGGTCTCGTCTTCTCCGGCATGTCGCCGGACGGCGTTCTGCCGGAAACGGTGGAATATCCCGACCATCCCTGGTTCATCGGCGTTCAGTACCACCCGGAACTGAAGTCCCGCCCGCTCGAACCGCACCCGCTGTTCTCCAGTTTCATCGAAGCGGCGACGGAACAGAGCCGGCTGGTTTGATGGCAGTCAAAGGTCGATCCGTTTTGCGGATCGGCCTTTTTCCGAATTTCGTGCCAATTATTGGCAATATGTGCTACGCTTCCTTTAGTTGAAGATTGCGGGGTGCGGCATGGCATCGGAAAACAGTATTCATGTTCGGGTAAGCGGCCAGTTGCAGGCTCATATTCAGCGGCAGATCGGCGAAAACGGCCTCTACGAAAACGCCAGCGAATATATCAGAGCGCTTATTCGTCGCGATCTCGAAACGCGCGCGGAAGCCTGGGAATGGCTGCGAGACGAGTTGGAACCTGCATTGCTGGCCGACGAAAGTGAGTTTATCTCCGTCTCCGCCGACGACGTAAGCCGCCGCAACCGATCACGGTAGCATGGGCGGATATCTATTCTATCCCCGCGCAGATGTGGCTCAAGACCGTATCTGGATTGATACCACTGAGCGTTGGGGCGAAACGCAAGCAGACAAGTATATAGTGGGGCTCCATGCCCACTTGCTGCAACTTTCCAAAACCAAGGCGCTTTGGCGCAGGTTACCCCCAAATTTGGTTGCCACTGCTAGTATCAAGACGTCCGTATTTTTAAGCCGCTATGAGCGGCATTACATATTCTTTCGCGAGTTGCCGAGCGGCAAGATCGGTGTGATGAGCATCCTGCATGAGAGAATGGATATGCCGGCCAGGTTAAGGGAAGACTTGGCCAGCATCATCGACAAACTTCGTTGAATTCTCCTTTTCCCACCGCACCGCAAAAAATTCCGTCCCTACGTCATTTGACTGTCGCGCCGTTCCCATTTCCATGGCAATTTGCCGGTAAGCATAATGGGAACAAAAGTATGATACTCAATCCATTTGACGATCGGGTCGAGCGGTCGAAGACCAAGATTGCCATCACCTATATTCTGCTGATTGCGTTCAACATCGCGGCCTGGGTTTGGGCGTGGGTCGCTTTCTCCGACAGGCCATCGCTGCTGGGTACCGCGTTTCTCGCCTATATGTTCGGCCTCAGGCATGCGTTCGACGCCGACCATATCGCCGCGATCGACAACGTGGTGCGTAAGCTGATGCAGGAGAAGAAGCAGCCCTATGCCGTCGGCTTCTTCTTCTCGCTCGGGCATTCCAGTATCGTCGTGCTCGCCTCGATCGTCATTGCTGCGACGGCTGCTGCGATGCAGGGCCAGTTCGAATCCTTTCACGATGTCGGCGGCGTCATCGGCACGACGGTCTCGGCCGCATTCCTGCTTCTCATCGGAGTTGCCAACCTGTTCGTGCTCAAGGGCGTATGGTCGGCTTTCAATCGGGCAAAACGGGGCGAGAAGATCGCCGACGAGGATCTCGACGCACTGCTGGCCGGCGGCGGCTTTCTTACGCGTATCTTCCGGCCGATGTTCAGGGTGGTGACGCGGTCGTGGCATATGTATCCGATCGGCTTCCTCTTCGGCCTCGGCTTCGATACGGCGACGGAGATCGGCCTGCTCGGCATTTCAGCCGCGCAAGCGGCACAGGGCATGTCCTTCTGGACGATTCTCGTCTTCCCGGCGCTATTCACCGCCGGCATGTCGCTGATGGATACCATCGACAGCACGTTGATGACCGGCGCCTATGGCTGGGCCTTCGTCAAGCCGGTGCGCAAACTCTGGTACAATCTGACGATCACCGCCGCTTCGGTCGTCGTCGCCATCTTCATCGGCGGCATCGAGGCGATAGGGTTGATCTCCGACAAGCTGGGCCTCGAAGGCAGCGTCTGGAGCTTCATCGGCGGTCTCAACGACAATCTTGCCAATTTCGGATTCGCGATCGTCGGCATCTTCCTGTTGAGCTGGCTGGTTTCTACCGTCCTCTACAAAACCAGGGGCTACGATAGCTTGCAGATCAACCGGTCCTGACGCATCATCGGTTCGAAGGATCGAGAATGCCGTGACTGGAAATCGTCGTCCGCGGCCCCAGTTACATGCAATGAGGGGGGCATAATCATGATCCAGACACGCGGCATTCTCGGCATAGCGCTGGCGGCCGGCATTCTGTGCGCCATCGGTGCCGATTCGGCCTCTGCGCAAACCGCCGCGAACTGCTCGCTGCGGCCGGCGGTCAGCGCTGAGCGCCAGACCCTGAATTGCGAACCGGGGCTTAGCATCACCATCGAACGCGGCGCGCGCTACCGGCTTGCGGACCGGAATCGCGACGGTCAGGTGGATGCTATCGTGCTCAACAGCAAGGCAGCGCTGATCGATGTCGACAGCAGCCGCATTCAAGGCGGATTCGAAGTGGTGACGCCGCAGGCGATCGCCGCCGTCCGGGGCACGCGATGGGCGGTCGACGCGCAACGTGGCAAGACATCCGTGCTGGTGCTGCGCGGCCGTGTCGCCGTCAACAAGGTTTCGACCGGGGAAGGCGTTACGCTCGGGCGAGGGCAGGGCGTCGATGCCGATCGTGGCCGCTCCCCCCTTCATGTCACACCTTGGGGACAACCACGTATAAACGCATTGATGGCCCGCCTCGGCCAATGAGATCCTGACGCCCATGCGCAGACCGCCACTGCAGACGCTGATCGCGCTTGTCTTGACTGCCGTCTGGGGTCTGGGCCTAGGTATCACGCATCTGCGCGGTGACATTCCCTTTATCGACGGCGCAGAGGCGACGCTGACGAACCTCAGGAATGCCTTCGGCGGCAGCCGCCAGCCGCCCGATATCGTCACTATCGTCGCCATTGACGATGACACCTCGCGGGCTGCGGGGCACTACCCGCTGCCTCGAGCCACGCTCGCCAAAATCATCGACGCGATCGCCGCGTTGGGACCGAAAGTGATCGCGCTCGACATGCTTCTGGTCGATCCCGGCGGGGAAGCCGACGATACAGCGCTGGAGCAATCGCTCAAGCGGACCAATGCCGTGCTGGCCGCCGCCGGCATCTTTCCCGAAAGCCGCCAGCGCGTCACTGATAATAGCAAGGAACCGCTTGCCCGGGTGCCCAGCGCGCTGCAATTCCTGGAACCGCAGCAGCGGTTCGCGGAAGCCGCCGCCTATGGCGTCGTCAATGTGCAGACCGACAAGACGGGAACGCCGCGTTTCGTGCCCATGCTGTTTCGCAGCGGCGAGCGGATCGAGCCGTCCTTCTCGCTGCGCGTCGTTTCCGCGGCCACCGGCGAACACCCGACGGTCATCTCCGACCATATCAAGATCGGCGACCGTTCCGTGCATGCCGATACCGGCTATCTCATGCCGCTCTCGTTCTATGGTCCGCGCGGCACGATCCGTACCATCAGTGCCAGCGAGGCATTGAACGGGCAATTGCCGGAGGGGGCGATCAGGGATCATATCGTCGTCATCGGCGCCACCGTCACCGGCGGCGGCGATGTCTTTCCAACACCCTTCGATCCGGTGCTGCCGGGTGTCGAAGTCATCTCCACCTCGATCACACATTTGATCGCCGGGGATGGTCTGGTGCGCGACCGCGGCGTGCGTCTCATCGACCTCTATTTCGCCGTCGGCCTGCCGCTGCTCCTGGTCGGCCTGCTTGCCTGGCGGCGCAACACCATCGGCCTGATCATGGCGTTCTGCGTCGTCCTTGTCTGGTTGGCGATCAACGTCAGCGCCTTCAAGCACGGGATCTGGTTGAGCGCCGCCTTGCCGATCGCGGCGACGGTCCCGCCGGTGCTGCTCTTCGGTGCAGCCCAACTTTGGCTCGGCCGCAGTCAGGCCGGGCGCTTTGCCGCGCAGAGCGAACGCCTGCAGCGCATCCAGGCACCCGGTCTTGCCGAACATCTTGCCCGCGATCCCGGCTTTCTCGCGGAGCCGGTGCATCAGGAAGCCGCCGTTGTCTTCATCGACATCAACGGCTTCACGGGTCTTAGCGAGACGATCGGCCCAACGGCTGTGCGGGAACTGCTGAACGGCTTCTACGATCTGGTCGACGAGGAAGTGACAGCCTGCGGTGGCGCCATCACCAGCTTCATGGGCGATGGCGCCATGATCCTTTTCGGCCTGCCACAGCCGAAGCGAAGCGATCCCGCCAATGCCGCGCGCTGTTGCATTCGCCTGGCCGACCGGATGAGAGGCTGGCTCGGAGCGCTGCCGGAGGCGACCGCCACCCGCATCGGCTTCAAGATCGGCGCGCATTTCGGCACCATCGTCGCCTCCAGGCTCGGCGGTGGCAGCCGCCAGCAGATCACGGCGACCGGCGACACGGTCAACGTTGCCAGCCGCCTGATGGAGGTGGCCGCCCGCAATCATGCCGAGATCGCCATCAGCAACGACCTGCTGCATTCCGCCGGACGCGACAGCCTGCCCTATATGGAAGGCAAGCTCGAGGGTCCGGTCGAAACAAGCTTGCGCGGACGCGCCGGGTCGTTGGCCATATGGCTCTGGCGCAGCCAGGCGTGATCCGGAACGCCCTCGGCACTTCAGCCTTCGCCCGCGCCACATCGACTGATGGACATCACGAGCAGGCTGGAGAGCGAAACATTGAGCACGCGCCAGACCGTCAGCGAAAATGCGGCGACACGGCAATATCGAGGCGACGACGGCGACGGTGCGCACCGATCTCGATATTCTCGGAACGAGTGACGGCATGCCGGAGCTGCCGGTCTTTCCCGTCAACCTCCATTTACCCAAGGGCGAAGCAACGCTTCCCGCGACCGAGCCGCCATATCCGCGAGGGCTGATGCGGCCGTGACAAGTCACCGCCGCTTGAAGGTGCGGTGAGATAGCCGCTTTTGTTACGCCGCTTTCGGCAGCGGGCCGACGTAACGCGACTGCGGACGAATCAAGCGACCGTCCAATATCTGTTCGCGCGCATGCGCAATCCAGCCGACCGTGCGGCCGATCGCGAAAACACCGGTGAAAGAGTTGCGCGGAAAACCGAGAGCGTCGAGCAGCAGCGCCGTATAGTACTCGACATTGACATCCAAGGGGCGATCCGGCTTGCGCTCCTTCAGAAGCACGAGTGCTGCCGCCTCGATCGCTTCGGCAAGTGCGATGCGGCCGGCATCGGCCTGGCCACTTGCGAAAATCGGCTTGAGCGCCGTCTTCAGGGCATCGGCGCGCGGATCGCGGACACGGTAGATGCGATGGCCGAATCCCATCAGCCGTTCACCATGATCAAGCGCCTGCGACAGCCATGCGCGAGCATTGGCAGGCTCGCCGACGGCGTCCAGCATGTCCAGCACCGGGCCGGGAGCACCACCATGCAACGGCCCCTTGAGAGCACTGATCGCGGCCAACACCGACGAGGTGAGCCCGGCATGAGTCGAGGCGATGACACGGGAGGCGAAGGTGGAAGCGTTCAGGCCATGGTCGGATATCGTCACCAGATAGGCGTCAAGGCCGGCCGTCTGCTCCGGTGTCGGGCGCCTGCCTGTCAGCATGCGCAGGATGTCGGCGGACTGCGACAGGGAGGCATCCGGCTCGATCGGTTTCTCGCCGTTCTGAAGGCGCAGCACGGCGGGCAGGAAAACAGCCGGCGCCGCCATCAGGCGGATGGCGGTGGCGAAATCTTCGCCGTCCTGGATACGGGCCAGCAACGCCCGAACGGCCTCCACCGGCGGCAAGGCCAGCAATACCGGATCGGCCGCGCCGACATGCGCGAACAACTCTGCGCGAGCGGCCCCCAGTTGCGTCCTGATGCTTGCGGCATCGGCATGTTCCTCGAACAGGCCGTCGAGCAGCAGCGCGGCGACATCCTCGAAACGGCTCGTCGCCACCAGATCGTCCAGCGACACGCCGCGAATGATCAGCCGGCCGGCAGCGCCGTTGACATCGGACAGCTTGGTTTCGGCAGCAATGACATCTTCAAGACCACTTTTCATCGGCATTCTCCTTTGACTATGCGTTTAGATCAGTCCTATTTTCATTGACGTCAATCTTGATGAAATTGATCAATGTGAGGGATTATGAGCTGGTTGACGGCGGAGCAGGCGCTGAACCTTCTGGGCACCAAATCGCAGACGCTTTACGCCAATGTCAGCCGTGGCCGCATCCGCGCGAAGTCCGATCCGGCGGATACGCGGCGCAGCCTCTACTTCACCGATGATGTCAAACGGCTGGCGGCACGCCACGCGGGACGGCGCAAGACCGAGATGGTGGCGGCCGAGGCTATCCAATGGGGCGATCCGGTGTTGCCTTCGGCGCTTTCGACGGTTTTCGACGGTCGGCTGTTCTATCGCGGGCGGGATGCGGCCGAGCTTGCCGAACATGCGACGCTGGAAGAGATCGCGGTTCTTCTCTGGGACATGAAACGACCGATACGGCTGGAGGGGCGGGGCGGAGATAAGAGCTTGCCCGCCTTGAGCGCCGCCTTTTCCGCGTTGGCCGGGCGTGCGACGACCGATCTGCCTTCGCTTGGGCGCTCGCCGCCGGCGCTCCAGAACGAGGCCGAAAGCGTGTTCGGCACGGTTGCGGGGGCCCTGGCGCCGGGGGCAGCCGCGTTGCCGCTGCATCAGCGCCTGGCAACGGCCTGGAACAGGCCGGATGCAAGCGACCTCATCCGCCGCTGCCTCGTTCTTTTCGCCGATCACGAGCTCAACGCCTCGACCTTCACGGCGCGGATTACTGCTTCAGCCGGTGCAACCCTGTCGGCCGCCGCACTCTCCGGTCTTTCGACGCTGACCGGGCCGCTGCATGGCGGCGCGTGGCAGAGTGTGCGTTCGCTGATGACCCGCGCCGCCGCGATCGGGGCGGCGGAGGCGGTGCGCGGCTATCTCGCGGAGGGCCGGCCGGTGCCGGCGGTCGGACATCCGTTCTATCCAGACGGCGATGCACGCGCCAAGGCGCTGCTAGCCTGCTTCACCCTGCCGCCCTTGTTCGCCGAGGTTCGCAACGTAGCCGAAGAGCTCGTCGGAGAACGCGTCAATGTCGACTTTGCGCTGACGGCGCTGACGTCAGCCTATCATCTACCTCAGGATGCACCGATGATCATCTTCGCGCTTGCCCGCACGGTTGGCTGGCTGGCGCATGCCATGGAGCAGTCGACCAGCGGTCACCTCATCCGGCCCCGCGCGCGTTATGTCGGCCCGCCAGTCACGTGACAGACGGCCTCGATATTGTGTCCATCGGGATCGAGGATGAAGGCGCCGTAGTAGTTGGGATGATAGTGGGCCCGGATACCGGGAAGCCCATTGTCCAGCCCGCCAGCGGCAAGAGCGGCTTCATAGAATCGGTCGACGGCCGCTCTGTCCTTAGCCGTGAAGGCAACATGAACACCCGTTTGCGGCGCATTTCGATGCCCTATCCAGAAGAAGGCCTTTGGCCTGATCCCATATCCCGCAAACGCCGGGCCTTCGGCGTAGAGGCGCTCGATGCCGAGGGGTAGCAAAGCCTTGTCGTAGAATGACTTCGACCGTTCCATGTCGCTCACACCGATTGTGACGTGATCCAGCATGTCCGCTCCAGAGAGGATCCGTGTGAATAGCCTGGCACCTTGCTGGCGCCAGGCAATATCACAGATGCGTGAGCGCGGCGTGTTTGCATCCGATCCGGCGCAGTTGCATACCTCGCCCGTCATTTGTTCATTGGCAAATACGGCTAAATATCTTTATGGAGTTTTCAACCGATACAAATCCCTCCTAGGAGACTGACATATGCAAATCGGAATGATAGGCCTTGGCCGCATGGGCAGCAACATGGTGCAGCGCTTGATGAAGGGCGGCCACAGCGCCGTCGTTTTCGACGCACGTCCGGAAAGCATCGCGACGCTTGAAAAGCTCGGCGCCACCGGTAGCACTTCGCTCGAAGACTTCGTATCGAAGCTCGCCCGCCCGCGCGCCGTCTGGCTCATGCTGCCGGCGGCGATCGTCGACAAGGAGCTGGCTGCTATCCTTCCGCTGCTCGACGAAGGCGATATCGTCATCGACGGCGGCAACTCCTATTATCATGACGATATCCGCCGCGCCGGCGAACTGAAATCCAAGGGCATCCACTATGTCGACGTCGGCACCAGTGGCGGCGTCTTCGGCCTGCAGCGCGGCTATTGCTTGATGATCGGCGGCGAAAAGGATACCGTCCAGCACCTGTCGCCGATCTTCGCAACGCTCGCACCGGGCGTCGGCGACGTTCTTCCGTCACCGATGCGCTCCGAAGAAGCTGCAAAGGCCAGCACGGCGGAGCAGGGCTACCTGCATTGCGGCCCGTCCGGCGCCGGCCACTTCGTCAAGATGGTCCATAACGGCATCGAATACGGCCTGATGGCTGCCTATGCCGAAGGCTTCAACGTGCTGCGCCATGCCAATGTCGGCACGCAGACCACCGAAGCCGACGCGGAAACCGCGCCGTTGTCCCATCCGGAATATTATCAGTACAACCTCGATATCGCCGAAATCAGCGAAGTCTGGCGCCGTGGCAGCGTCATCACCTCCTGGCTGCTCGACCTCACCGCCGACGCTCTGCATGGCGATGCCGCCCTGTCGCAATATGCCGGTCGCGTTTCGGATTCGGGCGAGGGGCGCTGGACCATCTCGGCCGCGATCGACGAAGGCGTCCCGACGCCGGTGCTCAGCGCCGCCCTTTACGGCCGCTTCACCTCGCGCGGCAATGACGACTACGCCAACAAGGTTCTGTCGGCCATGCGCGCAGGCTTCGGCGGCCACCACGAGAAGCCGGTCAAGTAATCGCTTTGCGGTTTTGATGATAGTCGTGCCGGGCGGGTCAAACTGCCCGGCATTTTTGTATCCGGTCTAGCTTAGCAGGTCGGGGCGCAGCAGCAGAACCGGGCATGGGGAGCTGGTAGCAAGTTCCGGCGCATGTGGCGGGCGGATGATGAGGCAATCCGAGCGGGAAAAGACCTTCATCATCGAGGAATCCTGCTTGGAAAAAGGCTCTGCGAGCCAGGTGCCGTCGGCGGCTTTCGTCAGCGTCGCACGGACATAGTCCTGGCGTTGGTCATTGGCCTTGAGGGGTATGGCGGCTAGGGCCGTAGCCTCTCGCTTCACCGGCGGTAAAGATGCCAGCTTGCGGATCAGCGGCTCCAGGAACAACAGGCTGCAAACGAGGCTGGAGACCGGGTTGCCGGGCAGCCCGAGCACATGGGTTTCACCGAGGCTGCCGACCATCAGCGGCTTGCCGGGACGCATGGCGATCCGCCAGAAATCGAGCTCCATCCCAGCCGCGATCAGGGTTGATTGCACCAGATCGTGATCGCCGACGGATGCGCCGCCGAGCGTAACGATGACATCCGCTTTCGCCACCTGTGCCCGACCGATCGCGGCGGTAATTTCCGCCTTGTCGTCGGGGACGATACCGAGATCGAGCACATGGGCGCCGGCGCTGCGGGCGAGCGCCGCGATCCCGAAGGTGTTCGACGCGATGATCTGCGAGGGGCCGGGCTCGGCTCCGGGCGTCACCAGCTCATCGCCCGTCGCAAGGATCGCCACCAGCGGGCGGCGATAAACATCGAGCGCCGGACGGTTCATGGCGGCGGCCACCGTCAGCCGCGAAAAATCCATCACCGTGCCTGCCGGAAGCACGACCTCATCTTCGGCAAAGTCCTGGCCGCGCGGGCGGATATGCTGTCCTTTTCGCAAAGGGTAGGCGGTCCAGATACGGTTTCCGTCCAGCCGTTCTGCATCTTCCTGCAGCAGCACCGTATCGGCTCCCGCCGGGACCGGCGCACCGGTGAAGATACGCACCGTTTCGCCCTTGCCGACCGTACCCTCGAAAGCGTGGCCTGCGGCGGAGGCGCCGATCACCGTCAATTCCGCTCCCGGTTCGGCGGCATCTTCGAAACGTAGCGCGTAGCCATCCATGGCCGAGGCGTCGAAGGGCGGTTGGGTCAGGCGCGCGGATAGATCCTTGGCCAGAACCCGGCCTTCGGCCAAGTCGAGCGTAACGCTTTCGATGCGATGGAGCGGCGTTGCGCTGTTCAGCAGACGCGCCTGGGCGTCCGCTACGGGTAAAAGGCTCATGTGTCAGGCCTCCGGGTGACGGAAATCGCCGGATTTGCCGCCGGATTTCTCCAATAGTCTGATACCGCCGATCTCCATCGTCCGGTCGGCAGCCTTGGCCATGTCGTAGATGGTCAGGCACGCGACGGAGACCGCCGTCAACGCTTCCATCTCGACACCGGTGCGGCCGGTAAGCTTTGCGGTGGCGGTGACGCGCAGGCCGGGCAGGGCGTCGTCCTCACTGATATCGACCGTGACCTTGGTCAGCATCAGCGGATGGCAAAGCGGGATGAGATTGGCGGTCTGCTTGGCGGCCATGATGCCGGCAAGCCTCGCGGTGCCGATGACATCGCCCTTCTTGGCATTGCCTTCGCGGATGAGCATCAGCGTTTCCGGCTTCATCGCTACGTGGCCTTGGGCGGTGGCGATGCGGACTGTCTCGGCCTTGTCGCCGACATCGACCATATGCGCCTCGCCGGAAGCGCCTATATGGGTGAGGCCGGCCTTTTCCGCGCTCATCTTACTCGGCCGCGACGGCGCCGGTTTCGCCGGTCAGCAGCAGGCGCGTCGCCGCCGCCACGTCGTCCTTGCGCATCAGGCTTTCGCCAACGAGAAATGTAGTGATATCAACGGCTTCTAGCCGCTTGCAGTCGGCATGGGTGAAGATGCCGCTTTCGCCGACCAGCAGCCGGTCTTCGGGAACCATGGCCGCCAGGGTTTCGCTGACCGTCAGGCTGACCTCGAAGGTGCGCAGATTGCGGTTGTTGATGCCGATCAGTGGCGAGGACAGCTTCAGCGCCCGCTCCATCTCCTCGGCGTCATGCACTTCGACCAGCACATCCATGCCGAGGCCGAAGGCTTCGTCCTGCAGGCGTTCGGCGTCGCTGTCGGAGAGCGAAGCCATGATCAGGAGAATGCAGTCGCCGCCCCAGGCGCGCGCCTCATGCACCTGATAGGTCTCGAACATGAAATCCTTGCGCAACGCCGGCAACGAGCAAGCGGCGCGGGCAGCGGTCAGGAATTCCGGCGCACCCTGGAAGCTCGGGCTATCCGTCAAGACGGAGAGGCAGGCTGCACCGCCGGCTTCATAGGCCCTGGCGAGAGCCGGCGGGTCGAAATCGGGGCGGATCAGGCCCTTTGAGGGGCTGGCCTTCTTGATTTCGGCGATCAGACCCAAGGCGCCGGCATTCTTCTTGGCGAGCAGCGCCTTGTGGAAGCCGCGCGGCGCCGACTGGCCGGCCTGCATCGCCTTGAGATCGGCAAGCGAGACCTTGGCCTTGGCCGCTGCGATCTCTTCACGCTTATAGGCTTCGATCTTCCGGAGGATATCGGTCATGACGTCCTAACCCTATTCTTCCTCGTTGGAGACGGCGATCAGCTTTTCCAGCGCAACGGCGGTCGCGCCGCTGTCGAGCGACTGGGCGGCAAGCTTCATGCCATCATGAAGCGTTTCCGCCTTGCCGGCAATCACCAGGGATGCCGCCGCGTTCGCAAGCGAAATATCGCGATAGGCATTCTTTGCGCCGCTGAGCACGGCGCGGAGCGCTGCCGCGTTGACAATGCCGTCACCGCCCTTGAGGTCGGCAAGATCGGCATGCGGCAGGCCAAAATCGGCGGGCGTCAGTTCGAAGGTGCGGATCTTGCCATCTTCCAATGCGGCCACGGACGTCGTGCCGGTGGTGGTGATCTCATCCAGGCCATTGCCGTGCACGACCCAGACGCTTTCGGCATTCAGGTCCCTCAACACCTCGGCAAGCGGCACGACCCATTCCGGCGCAAAGACGCCGAGCAGTTGCCGACGGGCGCCAGCGGGGTTCGACAGTGGTCCCAACAGGTTGAAGATCGTGCGCGTGCCGAGTTCGACGCGGGAAGGGCCGACATGGCGCATCGACGAATGGTGCAGTTGCGCGAACATGAAACCGATACCGGCTTCACGAATGCAGCGGGAAATGGTCTCCGGACCGATATCGAGCTTGATACCCAGCACCGACTGCGTATCGGCCGTTCCGGCCTTGGAGCTTTGAGCGCGATTGCCGTGCTTGGCGACCGGCACGCCTGCGCCCGCCACGATCATGGCAGCGAGCGTCGAGATATTGTAGGTCCCGAAACCATCGCCACCAGTGCCGACAATGTCGATCGCGTCCGCCGGCGCTTCCACGCGCAACATCTTGGAACGCATGGTCGTGACCGCGCCGACAAGCTCGTCAACCGTCTCGCCGCGCACGCGCAGCGCCATCAGGAAAGCGCCGATCTGCGAGGGCGTGGCTTCGCCCGACATTAGGATCTCGAATGCCTGACGTGCTTCGTCCCGCGTCAGCGACTCGCGATTGGCGACCTTGGCGAGAAAAGGTTTCAATTCAGCCATCGGCTATCGATCCTCCCGACCGGGCCTAGCGAGACATCGCCTGTTCGGCGAGGCTCTGGTTGACGGTGACGGTGTATTTCGACTGCAGGTCGGCGACGATCTGATCGAGGATGTCATCGCCGGCGGCATTGGCAATCTGGGCCGCCTGCTGGTCCTGGTTGCTCAGGGCATCGGTCGTCGGATTGTTGTTGACGTCGGTGACTTTCAGCAGGATCTGCGTCGTATCGTCGGCACCGATGGCATTGGCGGCCGTATCGACCGGGCCGGAGAAGGCGGCGGCGACGCCACCACGGCCAAGAACCGGATCGTCCGTTGTGCGCGTTACCTCAGCCTTGCTTTCGACGGCAATCCCGAGCGGCGTAGCGATATCGGCAAGCGACTTGCCCTTCTGGGCTTCCTGCTTCAGCTCAGCGGCCTTGGCGGCGAGCGCGATTTTCTGCTGCTCGGCAGTCCAGTCGACAACAGCCTTTTCATGCACTTCGGAAAGCGGACGATCGCGATCCGGGGTGATACCAAGAACATCGTACCAGACATAGCCATCGTTACCGACGGTCAAGGGCGCGGCGTTGCTGCCCTGGTCTGCCTTGAAGACTTCACCGAGCAATTGCTGCCTGGCGGGCAGGTCCTTGATCTCGTTGCCGGCCTGATCGAGCCCGGTGGAATCGATCGCATCGACCGTCACCGCCTTCAGATTCAACTGTTGGGCCGCCTCCTGCAACGACACGCCGGTGCCGCGCAGGTCTTCGAACTTGTCATGGATGCTGGTGATTTCGCTGGCGGCGTTGTTAAGCGCGATCTGCTTGCGGACATCTTCCTTGACGTCGTCGAAATTCTTCGCAGTTTCGTCCTTGACGTTGGTAACGCGGAGGATCACCGGACCGAAGGAGCCGTCGACGACAGGCGTCGTGCCGCCTTCCTTGGTCACGGCAAAGGCGGCCTGGGCGAGCGTCTGATCCGGAACCTGATCCTTGGCGAAGGTGCCAAGCAACACGTCGGCCGGCTTCTTGCCCTGGTCGGTGACGAGCTGATCGAATGTCGTACCGGTCTTCAGCGCATCCGAGGCCGCATTTGCGAGATCCTTGTTGGCGAAGGTCAGCTGCTCGATCGTGCGCGTTGCCGGTGTGGTGAAACTATTCTTGCGCTTTTCGAATTCGGCACGAGCGGCATCGTCGGTCACGCTCGCCGTATCGGCGATATCTTCCGCCTGAAGCTTCACATAGGAGAACTTGCGATATTCGGGGGCGCGATATCGCGATTTGACGCCATCGAACCATTTCGAGAGGATGTCCTCGGCCGGGGCCTTGATCGGATCGATATTGGCGTTGGTCAGCAGCAGATAGTCGATGCTGCGGCTTTCGTCGTGATATTGCTTGACGGCTTCGACCAGCGCCTTCGGCGCAACAAAGCCGTTGGACACGGCTTCGACGATCTGGCTGCGGACCGCGACCTTGCTGCGCTCCTTGATATAGTCGTCGGGATTGATGCTGCTGTTGCGCAGCAGGCTCTCGAACTTCTGGCGGTCGAAGGTGCCGTTCGGCGCCTTGAAGGCCGGATCGTCGCCGATGAGCTGGGCAAGACGATCCTGCGACAGGCCAAGGTTCATATCGCTGGCGAGCTGGTCGAGCGAGGCGCCGGCCACAAGCTGCGCGACGGTCTGCTGCGCGATGCCGAAGGCCCGTGCCTGCTCAGGCGTGATCTGCATGCGCAGCTGCTGGCTGATCGCCTGGATCTGGCGGCGATAGGCAAGACGGAATTCGTTGGTGTCGATCTTCTGATCGCCAACCGTCACGACGGCGTTGCTACTCCCGCCAGTGATGAGCGAACGCTCGATCCCCCATATGCTGAAGGCAGCGGCCAGGAGAAGCAGCAAACCCTTGGCAACCCAGGTCTTGGCCAGTTTTCTCAACACATCGAACATCGGAAGGCAAACCTCGTCATCAATACCCTCTTCGCCCGCGAGCGAAGCAATCGGAGTTCCTTAGAGCAATCCGAAACGGAATTGAAGAGCTAGCAAGGAAATCAACCGGGCGAGGCACCGAAGCTCCGGAACCTTTACCCAGGATTGACGTTTGGATGACAAGGTAAACAAAGGAGCCAACGATGGCCGAGACGAAATCCGCTTCCACCCAATCCGCCTCAGCACGAGCACAGGCCGAAACCGCCGTCGACGACCTTGCCGCGCAGATCGCAGCGCTTCGGGAGGATTTGACAAAACTTTCCCATAGCGTGGCAGCGGTCGGGCAGGGCGCAAAGTCCGTCGTCACCGAAGAGGCACAGGAAATAGCCGAGCAGCTTCGGGAAAGAGTACGCCAGGAGCCAATCTTCATGGTCGCGGCCGCGGCCGGCATCGGTTATCTGATAGGCCTGCTCAGCCGCCGCTAGCTCATAAGAGCGTTTGCTTGTTAAAGCGTATATGAGTCCGCAGGCTTGCAGCCTGCGGACAACGTTCCCCAATTTAAATTTTGAATCGTGAGTCGCGCGCAGCCTCGCATCTCCTGCGACTGCGACATCTTTGCGACACCCCCGCGACATTTTGACAATCCGGCGATGATCGCCCTTTACCTCTTGAATCGAGTGGTCACTTACTATACCTCACGGCATTATAAGGTTGCTTATGAATAGCAGGCTTCTCATATCATGAATACAGCACCGACCCTCGGCTTTCTGCTGCATGACGTTGCCCGGCTTCTTCGGAAGCGGTTCGAGCAGCGTGCAAAAGATTTGGGACTGACCCGCTCGCAGTGGCAGACGCTCGCCTATCTCTCGAACAACGAGGGCATCCACCAGGCGGGTCTTGCCGAAATGTTGGAGATCGAGCCGATCACACTGGTGCGCATCCTCGACAAGCTCGCCGAACGCGGACTGGTCGAGCGTCGCCAGCATCCGAACGATCGCCGGAGCTGGATGCTCTATATGCGCGATGAAGCTCGGCCATTGCTCGACACCATGCGCAACGTGGGCGACCAGACCCGCAGGGAGGCCCTGCAAGGCGTTCCCTTCGAGGAACATGAGCGCCTTTATCAATTGCTTACCCTTATGAAATCGAACCTGGTCCAGGCCTGCCGCGCAACGGTGGTCGACAAAGAGACAAATCATGGCTGACGCATCCTCTCCACTACGCGTACCCGCAAACGCAAACTCCGCTAACGAACAGACCGCAATCGAACAGAACCAGGCCGCAGTCGCGGAGGCGCCGTCCTCCAACCCGGCGCCCGCGCCGGCTGCGGCAGGGACAGCGGCTCCGGTCGCCACTCCCGAAAAGCCGCGCAAGCGCCGCAGCCCGACGCGGACGATCCTCTTTGCGCTGCTGCCGGTTGCCCTGGTCGTTGGCGGCTATTACTACGTCACCGGTGGCCAGGTCATGTCCACGGACAATGCCTATGTCCAGGCCGATATGGTCGGCGTTTCGACCGACGTTTCCGGCACGGTGATTTCGGTCGACGTGCATGAAAACGAGGTAGTGAAGAAGGGGCAGGTGCTTTTCCGCCTGAAGCCCGATTCGTTCCGTACGACGCTGGAAGGCGCGCAGGCGCAGCTTGGCGCCGCCCGCAACCAGATCCTGAACCTGCAGGCGAGCTACAAGCAGTCGCTTGCCGAAATCGCCCAGGCGCAGGCCGACATTCCCTATTACCAGACCGAATACGAGCGCCAGCAGAACCTGATCAACAGCTCGGTCGCCTCCAAAGCCGCCTATGACGAGGCCAAGCACAATCTCGATGCGGCCCAGCAGAAGGTCTCCGTCGCCCAGGCGCAGGCGACGACCACGCTCGCTCAGCTCGGCGGCAATGCCGACCTGCCGGTCGAGCAGAACCCGCTTTACCTGCAAGCCAAGGCCGCCGTCGACAGCGCGCAGCGCGATCTGGACGACACGGTCGTGCGCGCGCCCTTCGACGGCATCACCACCAACGTTCCCTCACTGCAGGTCGGCGCCTATCTGACGGCCGCGCAACAGGGCTTTTCGCTGGTTTCCACCACCAATATGTGGATCAGCGCCAGCCCGAAGGAAACCGAGCTGACCTATGTCAAAACCGGCCAGAAGGTCACGATCTCGGTCGACACCTATCCGGGCGTCACCTGGAAAGGCACCATTGCCAGCATCTCGCCGGCCTCAGGCGCGAGCTTCTCGCTGCTGCCGGCGCAGAACACAACGGGCAACTGGGTTAAGGTCGTGCAGCGCATCCCGATGATCATCAGCATCGACGATATGCAGGGCAAGCCGCCGCTGCGCGTCGGCATGAGCGTCGTCGCCGATATCGATACCGGCCACGCCCGCGGTCTGCCGGACTCCATCGCCGGCCTGTTGGGCCAATCCCACGGTCAGGATCATGAGTAACGCTGCCGCCGCTTCCTCCCTGGGGCCGATCGCCAATCGCGGCGCCATCACCGCCTGCGTCATCCTCGCGGTCATCATGCAGGCGCTGGACACCACCATCGCCAACGTCGCCCTGCCGCATATCCAGGGCGACGTTTCGGCCAGCGCCGACCAGATCAACTGGGTTCTGACCTCCTATATCGTCGCCGCCGCTATCATGACGCCGCCCTCCGGTTTCCTGTCGGCGAAGTTCGGCCGCAAGCGCGTGCTGCTGGTGGCGATCGCCGGATTCGTCGTCGCTTCCGTGCTCTGCGGCCTGGCGCAATCGCTGAACCAGATCGTCGGTTTCCGCCTGTTGCAGGGGCTGTTCGGCGCAGCGCTCGTGCCGCTGTCGCAGGGCATTCTGCTCGACATCTACAATGTCGAGGAACGCGGCAAGGCAATGGCTCTGTTCGGCGTCTCCGTCATGGTCGGCCCGGTGCTCGGGCCTGTTATCGGCGGCTGGCTGACGGACAATATGAGCTGGCGCTGGGTATTCTACATCAACGTCCCGATCGGGGCGCTCGCCTTCTTCGGCATCGTTGTCTATGTGACCGAAACCAAGATCGACGCGCTCGCCAAGCTCGACATATTCGGCTTCAGCATGCTGTCGATCTCCATCGCCGCCCTGCAGCTTTTCCTCGATCGCGGCGAACAGCTGGACTGGTTCTATTCCGGGGAGATCATCATCGAGGCCCTGGTTTGCGCCTGCGCCTTCTATCTCTTCCTGGTGCATACGTTCACGGCGCAGAAATCCTTCGTCAACCCGCGACTGTTCCTGGACCAGAATTTCGCGGTGAGCATGCTGTTCATCTTCATCGTCGGCGTCACCTATCTCGCCTCGCTGGCGCTGATGACGCCCTATCTCCAGACGCTGATGGGCTATCCGGTCGTCACCGCCGGCATCGTCATGGGGCCACGCGGCCTCGGCACCATGACCTGCATGTTCCTTGTGGGACGGCTGATCGGCAAGGTGGATACGCGCTGGCTGCTGTTCATCGGCCTCGCGCTGACGGCCTGGGCGATGTACGACATGACCGGCTGGACGCCCGACGTCTCGCAGTGGACGCTGATTTCGGTCGGCTTCGTGCAGGGCGCGGGTCTCGGCTTCCTCTTCGTGCCGCTGACGACGATCGCCTTTGCGACGCTGCCGGCGCAGATGCGCGGCGAGGGGACCGGCCTCTACAATCTCTCGCGCAACATCGGCTCCAGCGTCGGCATTTCCGTTGTTTCGATGCTGATCACCGAGAATACCCAGGTGAACCACTCAACGATCGCTGCCTACGTGACGCCGTTCAATCGTTATTTCGATGCAACGGCGGCACAGGGCCTCAGCCCGGTCACAGCCGTCGGCCGCGCGGCGCTCGACAGCGTCATCACCACGCAGTCGACGATCATCGCCTACATGGACGATTTCAAGCTGCTGATGCTGATGTCAATCTTCGCCATGCCGCTGCTCATGCTTCTGCGCAAGCCGAAGGCGCCGCCGGTCGTCGATCATAGCGTTGCGATGGAATAGCCGCGCAGACTTTCCAGTTCCCTGCGCGGTTACCTGGCCGCCGGACACCACTCCGGCGGCCTCTTTATTCCTGCGGGAAGCGGCGGCTGACGAAACGCGAGCCGGCCGCACCGAAGCGCCAGAGGGGATCGACATTCTTTGTGATTCCAATCCGCTTGCCCGTGACCAAGGCCAGAGGCTCGGCCAGAGCGATCTCAAAAGGCGCTCCGTCCAGCACCAGCCCGTTCTGGCCAATGTCGATGCCGAGCGCCTGCGCCAGCTTTCCCGGCCCGCTGCAAAGCGCGGCTATGTCGACAGTGCCGCGCCTGTGGATCATCTCCGCGATTCCGCTCTCCGGTTCCAGGGCCCGGATCAGCACGGCGCTCCCGGTCGTGCAGACGAAATTCAAGCACCAGTGAATGCCATAGGACCGATAGATATAGACATGCCCCGCCGGGCCGAACATCGCCGCATTGCGCGCCGTCGGCCCACGAAAAGCATGGGACGCCTCATCATCCGGCCGATAGGCTTCCGTCTCCACGATACGCCCGCCGACGCCCGCAACGGTAAAGCGCGCGCCAATGAGATCGGATGCAACGGCAACAGCGTCACGGGAAAAGAAGGCGGTGAGGGCGGGGCCGGCAAGAGGCGCCTGGCCAAGCGGCGAAACCTGATCGCGTGACGTCATGGGCGGGAGCGGCGTCCTTTCGGATAGTCGATGCCGAAAATCACTAACGTCTTATCGCAGAAACGGCTAGCCCAATCCCCACGGTCTCGATCGGATCGGAAATTGGGCCGCCCGCCGCCGCACAGCCGGTTGACGCTCCGGCCCGAATAGCTGTAAAGCCAGCCCACCACATTTTCTGAAACTTCAGGCTTCAGCGACAGGAAGAGTGTCCGAGTGGTTTAAGGAACCGGTCTTGAAAACTTATGCTGCTAGTGCGGCGTGGCTGAAAACCGGGAATAAACACAATCGCTTACGCGGGGTCTTGGCCTCGTGGGCGGTTGTGGTATAGCGCATTGCTAGCCGCTGCGCTTATAGGGATGGATGGCCGAGAGGTTTAAGGCACTGGTCTTGAAAACCAGCGAACCGCAAGGTTCCGTGGGTTCGAATCCCACTCCATCCGCCAAATAACCTGCTGAATTTATTAGGTAATTTGTGAGCGAATCGCACTCATAACAACACCCCGAACCCGAGGGTCCGAGGTGCTGGCTGGTCTTGCGGTGAAAGGAGAATCCGCGTCCAAGCTGAGTCCGTTTGTTTTACGTCCGACGGTTTTCTATGGGACGGCGCGGGTGATGGCATACCCGCACGCACCGCTTCGCGTCTCCTAATCGCTCAGCAGCTTTTTCTGATCTCTCGATGTCTTGCACCGGACGCAGATGCGCAGGGCAATCACGTCCTCGGAGAAGAATGGATTGGTGCACGCCAAGCAGGTTCGCCAGCCTACCTTCCTGACCACACGGGGCGGGTTGTGGTCAACATCGAGCACCGGTTCCCGCCGCTTTCCGCCGTCATATGCCCATCGCTCCGGTTCAACGAAGCCTAGATTCTTAGATGCAAGGGCGCTCGCGGACATAGCTGGAATCGCAAGCAGCTTCCGCGCTGCTGTGCCGCTGGCGCTCACCTTCGCCGGTGCAATGCCCTTGGCCGCTCGCGGCCTCGGCGGTGCGGGCTTCTGCGGCTGGCAATTGCCATCGCGCCATGCCTGCAACCATGCTGGAACCGCCTCCGTCATTTGCCGCCATACTCCCATAGACGGTCCCGACGCCAGAGACCCCATCTTCCGTCCCTTTCCCAACGGCGGAGGCATGCTAAGACGTCGGTCATGCCAATGCGTTCCAGCTTCCCGGCATCGATGTCAGCTTGCACCTCGGCCTCAAAGACCTCGAACGATCCGTACATCTGGACGAGCGGTGAGACTGGCGCAGCACGCGCGGCCTCAAGGCGACGGACCCGAGCAAGCATGGAAGCGACGGAGGCCATGTGGTCAACCTTCCTTCAGCTTCTTCAACTTCTCGCCAAGCTCAAGGGCTTTGCGAAAATTGAGCTCGGCTTCGATTCGCCGATCTTGCATCACCTCAAAATGACGCTCCACGATCCGCTTTCGGTCTTCCGGGCTCAGGGATTGCTTGCCGCTCCTTTGCGTGGACTCATCGTCTGTCGGGGCGGCTGACGGGGTATCGCTGGGGCTCGGGGTAAAAATGCTGTCAAGCCAGGCATAGAGTTTTGCCGCACGAGTCATTGAACCATCCTTATCGTTTGCAGAACTTCATAGGCATCAACGCGCACCGAAAGGTCGTCGCAGTTGTGAATGGCTTCGAGGCATGTGGTTACCACATCTTGCCTCAGCCGGTGCTGTGCCTCGGGCGTCAACAGGGGAAGGAGAAGGAACCCGACAGCAGCAATGCGGGGTGGCTACAGCGGCGGCCGGGTGCCAATGCCACCATACCGGCGGCAGCTACCGAAACGCGCACCATGCGCCAACGTAGCGAGAGCAGTACCCCGAAGCGCCCCAAGGCCGGTGGCAAGTGCGCCGCCGTATGGGATCACCTCGACGCCAACCCGACGACTACGGTGAAGGAATTGCGCGAGGCGGCGACGGCGCAGGGCTGGAACGTCAATAACGCCGTCTGCGAATTCTACGCATGGCGCAAGTTTACGACGTATAAGGCCTGACGCACCCCAATGCTCAAGCTCATTACATCGCTGGCCCTGATTGCAGGGCTGGCCGCATGCCAGATAGTTCCGCACGACCGAGCATTGACGCATGACGAGGCATTGCGGGCCGTTGGCATCAACCATCTAACAGAAACACAGAAGCGCGGGCTGGCACGTCTCAACGAACTTGAACATAGGTCGCGCGCCGCCTGCCACCACCGTCATTGCCCCAGGTAACGGGACGGCCGTGACGTAATGGGGAGGCCTCCCCCGACCCGGCACTTACGCGGGCGCGCATATGCGGGCGCGGCGCGGCAAAGTGGGTGAAGTGGTAAAGTGGGGAATGTGGGGGTGAAGTGATTGTTTTTATTCAGATCACCCACATTCCCCACTTTACCACCACTATCCCCATATTCCCTACCTTGCATGTTTTCTAATAGGGGCTGGCATTCGGTCGGCACATCCATTCGCCGTTTTGGTTTTCCTTTTCCAAGTGCTCTTTGCTGTGCTTGT
The DNA here is from genome assembly GCA_036398815.1 of Rhizobium sp. Lineage (GTDB taxonomy): Bacteria > Pseudomonadota > Alphaproteobacteria > Rhizobiales > Rhizobiaceae > Rhizobium. The sequence goes on from DASWOH010000301.1 coordinate 30,873, forward strand.
CCCACCAACTTTCGGATGCCGCGTTATCGCGGACGGCGGACCATTTAACGAAGTTGGCGGACAGCTCGGCGGAAAGCTAACGAACTGGCAGCGGTCGTCCGAGATGAGGCATTTGACGACTGGGTGCGTCGATATCTGGTCGAGGCAGACAACCCACGCCAATGGACACAGGCGAGCGTCCTCTATGAAAACTACATCAAACGCGCTCGGCTCTATGGCGGCAATAGATCAAGCAGAGCCGTTTCAAAGCAGCAACTGGCATCCGAGACGCAATGGGGGAAGATGATGACCGACGTCTTTACGAAGACACGTCGTAGTAAGGGCTGGTATTACCCTGTCAGGCTCAAGCAGGGAGCATAGCTGGGCCGCAGCGGGCCGGCGTGGGGCGGGAAACGCACCCCGCCGCCACTACCCCGGCACCCCGCACTGAGCGCGGCTGTACGGGGCTTATTTCGCCGCCGCTGGGAACGGGATAACGTTCGCGCCGCTCGCCTTCGCCGCCTGTTCATCGATCCAGTCGCCGACCTGCTGCGCTTCCGGCTGGAGGTATTGAAGGCGCGAGGTTTCCAGATAGTGGCGGGCAGTGACACCCTTCGGAACATGGTTCGTCAGCAGTTCGGCCCACCGCTCGGTCGCGGAAAGCTGGCCGTTCTCGTAATGGCGCTCGGTCCATGCGACGCGGAAACTATCGGGCGATGCGCGGATGACGCTCGACACATCAACGGCGATCTGCTGCTTGCCGACCTTGGTGAACGGGTCGTTGGTGCGGGCGTAGTCGTTGAGCGCCGATGCGCCGCGATCCGTGGTCCACTCATAGGCGCGAAGCCAGTTCTGGCGGACAATGATCGGATCGGCGGGGATGCTCCTGACCTGTTCGATGAAGCGGCCAAGATGCCATGCGATCTGCGGATCGGTCGGGCGATAGTCGGCATCGGCAGGCGCGACAGCCTGCGCCTGGCCGAGATGATCGACCTGCACCAGCGACAGCGGCGGGCGCGGCGAAAATCAGCGCGACGATCAAGCGCAGGATCGGCGAACGCAGCGAATCGAACAGAAGCGCCAGGATGCCGAAGGCGGCACCGGCCGCGACCAGACCGACCAATCCCGCACCAATCAAGCCGGAACCCGTATGGTAGGCAAATTGCGCGGCAGTCAAACCGAGCATGAAGGGCAGCGCATAGACGGCGAGCTTATAGGCCGCGACACAAAGCATCCCGATCAGGGCGACGCTCATCAGCATCAGGAGGGCCATGTTTTTGCTCCTTTCCGGCAGGCGCGGACTGTCGTTGTCTTGTTCCTTCGTTTTGCGACGCAGCCATGATGATAGCCAGGGCTTATTCTGTCAGAGCCCCGCGACGACATGAGCGAAACTCGGCGTCGCAGCGAGCGACGCTAGTTCATCGAAGATCACCTGTTCTGGCCTGGGTTTTTCCATCACGTCCTCGCCGCGCGTCGCGCTCAGATGCTCGGTTAATACGATGGTTGGCCATCGCAGACCATTCAATCGACGCCATGCGTCGTCCACCTAGCTCATCACGAAAGTCAGACACGCGGCGACATAGAGTCACGAGATCTTGACAAATAACGTAATATGCCATACTTACGTGAAAGTTTCATATCACGCAAGGTATCAACCCTATGGAATTTCGCTCCCCCACCGTCGCCCTCCAGAAGAATGCCAAGGCGATGACCTACCTCACCAAGAGCCTGACCAATTCCGATGCAGGACGTGCGATGGTCGAGCAGCTCATCGAAGAACTCGGCAATGCGGTCGACTATTATCCCGACTGGCACCCGATTCTGACCGCGCCGCCGCGCAATGGCGCTGAACACATTGGCAGCCTGTCGCAGTTGGAGACCTACAAAGAACTCGATCACACGACCGAATTCGTACGCGGGTTCGTTACCTGCCCCTATTCGGACGACGGGGCTGACAAACTGGTGACGGCGGTAAATCAGGTGCCCGGTCTCTACGCGTATCGTCTCGACCAGCCACTCTATGCCGAAGGCGCGTATCCCGTCGTTGTCGTTGCCAACGACGTTGAACTCGAAGCTGACGGGACCATCCGAAGTCGCGATGCCTTGGCGTGGTTCGCGCAGCAGGCGGCGGCAGAAGCGAGCAGCGCCCAGGTCGCCGAGACGTGGTGGAATATCCGCTCAAACCTGCTCGGAGGTCCGCATGGCTCGCGGTCGTCTTTGTTCGTGAACCAGCATACCGGCAATCACATGCGCAAGATCCTCGAGGCGATGAACGCTAGCGGTATGTTCGGGCCGGTCAAGGAATCCTCGCTCGATATGCTCTCGCAAAAGAAGCGCGATGCGATCAGCGAGACGCTGATCCGGACGGCCGTGTCCGAATGGGAGAGGGAAAAGCGCGAATCCTTCACGTTCGAGATGCGTGGGGAAACCTGTCAGGCGTCGGTGCGTGACACTTGGGACGACAACCACGAACTGTCGGTGCGGGTGCAGATTCGCGAGTTCGATCTCTACATCACCGGCTTCTACTATCCCGAGGATCGCAAGATCACGCACTCCGATCCTCGCGGGAAGCGCGATCTGGCGGAGAAGTTTCTGTGAAGAAAACCATTGACCAGGAGTTCGTGCGCCAACGCGACGACGAGCTGATCGCGCAAGGACTAAAGCTGCACCA
>DASWOH010000302.1:0-19809 GCA_036398815.1 Rhizobium sp.
GAAGGACCCTGACGGCGTCATCGTCAAGCTGGTCGGCGCGGGAGAGCTGCAATCGCCCGCTCCCTGGGCCAGCGAGAAGATCCCGCCCGAACATGCCATCCGGCGCATCCGCGGCGCAACGCTGTTCAGCGAGACGCCCGAGCAGACGCAAAGCCTTCTGGTGAGGCATTTCGGCTACCGGCCGCTGGCGATCAACGGCGCGATCAGCCGCCTCGTCGCCGAGCCCGGCGACATCATCGACATTCGCGATGCCAGCGGCTTCTGGGCGAGCGCGCCGGGAACGGGCACGGTCGATCACGTTGCGTTTCGTGCGGCCGACGATGCCGAACTGCAAGCCGTGCGCGCCGGGCTGCAAGCGGTCAATTCCTCGCCGACGGTGATGCATGACCGGAAATATTTCCGCTCGCTCTATGTCCGCGAGCCCGGCGGCATCCTCTTCGAGCTTGCGACGGATGGGCCGGGCATGCTGATCGATGAAGACGAGGCGACGCTCGGTACGCACCTGTTCGCGCCCGATGACAATCCGGACCGACTGGCGGAGTTGAATGTCATCCTGCCGCAATTCTCCATGCCCGGCGAGCCCCGCGTCATCTATCGCGATCTGCCCTTCATCCATCGCTTTTTTACCCCGCAGGACCCGAACGGGAATACCTTCATCCTGCTGCACGGCTCCGGCGCCAGCGAGACGACGATGTTGCCGATCGCTCACAAGGTCGACCCGCAGGCGACCTTGCTCGGCGTGCGCGGCCGCGCGCTCGAGGAAGGCGCGCCGCGCTGGTATCGCCGCATCACGCCCTTCTCCTTCGATCAGGTCGATATCGCCAGGGAAGCCGAAGCCTTCGCCGCCTTCATCGACGGCGCGATCCATGCCTATGGCCTCGATCCCGAGCGCATCGTCTATATCGGCTATTCGAACGGCGCGAACCTGCTGAACGCCATGCTGTCGCTCCAGCCGCATGTCATCCGCCGCGCCGTGCTGCTGCGCTCCATGGCCGTCCTCACCGATCCGCCGCCGGCGGACATGTCGGACGCCGACGTGCTGATCGTCGCCGGCGCCAAGGACGAATACGGCCCCTACGCGCAACCCCTCGCCGAACGCCTGCGCGCGGGCGGCGCGACGGTGAACCTGCAGACCATTCCCCATGGCCATGAACTGACCGACGCCGATGTGCCGCTCATCCAGGCATGGTTGAAGCGCTCGAATTGAGCAGACATGACCTTCCAAAGACAACATAACTTTACGACCGATACGGATTGTTGAGAGGAGACTTGAGATGACGACAGTCAAATTGCTGGATGACGCGGAGGCCGAGGCGATCCCGGCGGTCAAGGCCGTGTTCGATGACATCCGCGCCGTCAGGAAATCCGATTTCGTCAATAATTTCTGGCGCGGCCTTGCCAATGATCCGGCGCTTCTGAAACGCACCTGGGAGGGGCTGAAAGCGGTGATGATGGCCGAAGGGGCGCTTGATCCGCTGGTGCGCGAGATGATCTACATCGCCGTATCCACGGCCAATGGCTGCACCTACTGCGTCCACTCCCACACTGCAGCCGCCAGGGCAAAAGGCATGACGGACGCGCAGCATGGCGAATTGCTTGGTGTCATCGGCCTTGCCGGACAGACCAACCATCTGGTGACGGCGATGCAGATTCCCGTCGATCCGGAATTCGACGTCAGCCGCCGCTGACATCGCAAAAAGAGAGCCCGCCGGCGTCAGCCGGCGGGCTCCTCGATGGATCATATCCTGTTCTTAGCGATCCGCCTTTTCCGGTGCCTGGTTCTTGGCGGCAACGACGGCGAGATCGATGCCGTTACTCACGGCCAGGAGCCGTTTGCGGACGAGAACGCCCATCACGCGGGCAGCCGTCGAAAAGGTCATCGTATCCAGCGGACCTTCGCCCTCCCAGGGCTTGGTCAGCCGCTCGGTGACCGCCGAAACGATATTGTTCGGCACGATATCGGTGCATTCCCGCATGGCTTCAAAAACGGCGCTGACGGGAAGGATTCTCCCGTCGAACGTTACGATCGGTTCAGTGACCTCTGTATCCCACTCCTCGAATGCATAGAGCGCTTCCCTGAAGAGCTGCTGCAAGGTGATGGGGGCATGACCCTCATGAAGGGGCGGCAAGGCATTCGACATGTCTGTCTCCTTTCAAGTGGAAGTCCGGCGCATCATGTAGAAACTAATCGGCCTCTCCCGAGGCCCACGCGCTGCTTCTGGATCTGGCGCACCCCGAACGTACTCAATCGGACGAGCGGCGCGGCAAACCATCTTTCGTAACCGGCGCAACGCGGGAAGCACACGAAATGTTCCCACCGGTCACTTAACTTGATCAAGTCTATAGATTAATCTCGACTTGAAAAGCCTCTTTCGAAATTTTCTGCAATTCTCTATATTTTTGAATGGCTTCGCCGTAGACTAGAATCAAGGTTCGTCTTCGGAAGAGATGCGAATCTCCTCCTCGGCACTGAAAGGACCGTCATGAGCAACGATCACGACCATCATCATTCCGACCACTGGCGCGACAATGGCGTGAAGGTCATTCCGGGCAATTCGCTCGATCCGAACACGGCGCAGACGCCGGGCATGAACCGGGCGACGGCCATCAGCAAGGCACGCGCCGGTGCCGAGAAGATCTGGGCCGGAACGGTAACGATCCACGCCAACGCCAAGACCGGCGCCCATCATCACGGCGATCTCGAAAGCATCATCTACGTCGTCAAGGGCAAGGCCCGCATGCGCTGGGGCGAGAACCTGGAATTCGTCGCCGAAGCCGGCCCCGGCGATTTCATCTTCGTGCCGCCCTATGTGCCGCATCAGGAGATCAATGCCAGCCGAGACGAGACGCTGGAATGCGTGCTGGTTCGCTCCGGCCAGGAGCCCGTCGTCGTCAATCTCGATATCGAACCGGTGGAAAAGCCGGAAGAAGTGCTCTGGATTGACCCGATCCATCGCTGATATGCACAATTCGCATGCAATCAGATTCTCCAATGCACAATAATATATCATCCCTATAGAAAATTAGTTCCCGATTGGGCACGGCTCAAAAAGAGTTTTTCAGAAGTGCGGTGCACAACAAATGATCCTGCTTCGCGTGACCGGCGGTGGTCTGAAATGATCATGGCTGTCAACGAGACAATGGCGTCTCAATCACATGGAACAGGATTTCCCATGACGAAAAAGTCTTCTCAGGGTCTCGACACGCTGCGTTTCTCGCGCCGGACCGGCCTTGCAGCCCTCATTGCCTCCGCTGTCGCCGTCGTTGGCTTGACGGTCGCCACCCCCTCCTTCGCCGCCGACAAGACCATCAAGGTCGGCATCATCAGCGGTGAAGACGAAGACGTCTGGCGCGTGGTCACCACCGAGGCCGCCAAGAAGGGCCTGAAGATCGAGACCGTCGTCTTCAACGACTATACCCAGCCGAACGAAGCATTGGAGCGCGGCGAAGTCGACGCCAACGCCTTCCAGCACCAGCCCTATCTCGACAACCAGATCAAGCAGCACGGCTACCATATCGTCCGCGTCGGCTACACCGGCGTCTGGCCGATTGGCCTCTACACCAAGAAATACAAGACCGTAGCCGACCTGCCGAAGGGCGCGGTCATCGGCGTGCCGAACGATCCGTCGAACGAGGGCCGCGCGCTGCGCGTACTCCAAAACGAGGGCGTCATCAAGCTCAAGGACGGCACCGGCATTCTCGCCACCACCGCCGACATCGTCGAGAACCCCAAGAATGTCGAGATCAAGGAACTCGATGCCGGCATCGTCGGCCGCTCGATCGACGACCTCGACGCCGCCGTCGTCAACACCGACTGGGCGTTGAAGAGCGGGCTTTCGCCGAAGGACCGCATCGCGCAGGAGCCGATCGACGGCAACCCCTACCGCAACTTCATCGCCGTCAAGCAGGGCAACGAGAACGAAGCCTGGGTAAAAACGCTGGTCTCCGCCTACCAGAACGATACGGTCAAGGCCGAATTCGAAAAGGTCTACAAGGGCACTGGCCTCAGCGCCTACTAACAGCAATTCAGCGCCGGGGGCTGCGCTGAAAACCAAGGCGGCATGGGCATTCTTGCTCAGGCCGCCTTCGGTGTTTTCAGCAGATCGGCACCCGACGACACAAGCCGAGAGAAGATTGACATGAATTCCTTCGTTTCCGCCACCGCCATCGAGGGGCATGCGCCGCCCGGCTCACTGGGCAATGACGAGATCATCCGCCTCGTCGATGTCCGCCGCAGGTTCGGCACGACGCCGGCGCTCGATGGTATTTCGCTGACTGCCCGGCGTGGCGAAATCGTCGGCATCATCGGCCGCAGCGGCGCCGGCAAGTCGACGCTGATCCGCTGCCTGAACGGGCTGGAGCGCGCCGACAGCGGCGAGATCCATATCGAAGGACGTGATATCGCCGGCCTGTCGGAAAACGAGCTGCAGCCGCTGCGTCGCCGCATCGGCATGATCTTCCAGCATTTCAACCTGCTGTCGGCAAAGACGGTGGAAGAGAACGTCGCCTTGCCGCTGAAGATCGAAGGCGTGGCCAAGGCCGAACGCCTGAAACGCGCCCGCGAGCTGCTCGACCTCGTCGGTCTCGCCGACAAGGCGAAGGCCTATCCAGCGGCTCTCTCTGGCGGCCAGAAGCAGCGCGTCGGCATTGCCCGGGCGCTTGCCGCTCGCCCCGCGCTTCTCCTCTCCGACGAAGCCACATCCGCCCTCGACCCCGAGACGACGCGGTCGATCCTGGCACTGCTGAAGGACATCAACCGCAAGCTCGGGCTGACCATCCTGCTCATCACCCATGAAATGGAAGTGGTGCGCTCGGTTGCCGATCGCGTCGCCGTCATCGATGCCGGCAGGATCGTCGAGGAGGGTGCTGTCTGGTCGGTCTTCGCCAATCCGCAGACCGAGATCACCGCGAGCCTGCTCAGCACCATCCGCCCGCAACTCCCCGAGCACATTGCCGAACGTCTGTCGCAGACGCCGGGTGTCGAGGCTATTCTCAGCGTCGACCTCGCGGGCCCCGCCGCACAAGGCGCGTTGTTTGCCGAGCTCTCTGCGGCGCTGCCGCATTCCTTCCGCCTCGTCCATGGCGGTATCGACCATATTCAAAACCAGCCTGTCGCCCGCTTCTTCATCGCCGTGCCGACGCGCGATCCGGCGCTGCCGGCGCAGGTGACTGATTTTCTGACGGCCCGGTCCGCCCGGGTGGAGGTTTTGGGCTATGACAACTGACATCATCCTCGGCCTGCTCTGGCGCTCCTTCTGGGAGACGATCTGGATGACCGGCGCGTCCGGCCTGCTCTCGCTCGTCATCGGCCTGCCGCTCGGCCTCGCTTTGGTCGTCACCGGCCGTGACGGCATCGCCGAACAGCTCGCCGTCAACCGCATCCTTGCCGCACTGGTCAACGGCTTCCGCGCCGTGCCCTTCGTCATCCTGCTGATCGCACTCATCCCGCTGACCCGGCTGATCGTCGGCACGGCACTCGGGACTACAGCGGCCATCGTGCCGCTCACCATCGCCGCCATCCCCTATTATGCCCGCATCGCCGAGGTATCGCTGCGTGAGGTGGATCGCGGCCTGATCGACGCCGTGCGCGCCATGGGCGGCAATCGCTGGACCATCATTCGCGAAGTGCTGGTGCCGGAGGCTCTGCCCGGCATCGTCGCCGGCTTCACCGTGACGCTGGTGACCCTGATCGGCGCTTCCGCCATGGCCGGCACCATCGGCGGCGGCGGCTTGGGCGACCTCGCGATCCGCTACGGCTACCAGCGCTTCGAGACCGGCGTGATGATCGCCGTCGTCGTCGTGCTGATCATCCTCGTCTGCGGCATGCAATGGCTCGGCGACCGCCTCGTCGCCAAGCTCGATCATCGCTAGGTGGTCACTCAGCCACGATGACGGAATGCGGCTGCCGGATGACTTGACGGCAGCCGCCCATCGCCTCGGCCAAAGAGCTTCTGGCGCAACGTGCCCTCGGCATAGTCCGCCTTGAACAATCCGCGTTCCTGCAGCACGGGAATGACGAGATCGACAAAATCGCGCAGGCTTTCCGGCGCGACCGTCCGCGCCAGATTGAAGCCGTCGATGCCACCCTCCTCCATCCACAGCTGAAGACGATCGGCAATCTGTTCCGGCGAACCGACCATCGGTTTCTGACGGCTGCCGAGCACCATCTGGTCGATGATCTGCCGTGGGGTCATCGCCGGCTTGCCGCTTGCCTTGCCGGTCACCACGGCAAGAGCCGCCTGCTGCGCATTCGTCGTCTTCTGCTCGATCGGCTCGTCGAGACCAAACTTGGAGAGATCGATGCCGATAGAGCTGGAATAATGCGCAAGCGATGCCTCGACGCTGGCGTGGCGGCGATAATCCTCCAACTTGTCCTCGGCCTCCTTCTCTGTCCGTCCGACGACGACGGTGATGAGGTTGAGGATACTGAGATCGTCCGCGCGCCGACCGAAATCCACGGCCCGCTGCCGGAGCGCCTCCGTCATCGGTTTGGCGCCCTGCGGCACCGGGCTGGCGATGAACACGCATTCGGCATGCCGCGCGGCAAAATCCTGGCCGCGCGCCGAAGCACCGGCCTGAAACAGCAAAGGCGTCCGCTGCGGCGACGGCTCGCTCAGGTGAATGCCCTCCATCCGGTAATGACTGCCCTCATGCCGGACGGCGCGCACCTTCGACGGATCGGCAAACAGCCCGCCCGCCTTGTCGCGCTTGACCGCGTCATCGTCCCAGCTTCCCTCCCAGAGCTTGTAGACGACCTCAAGATACTCTTCGGCGGCATCATAACGGGCATCGTGGTCCGGCTGACGCTCCATCCCCATGCTGCGGGCGGCACTGTCGAGATAGCCGGTGACGATGTTCCAGCCGATGCGGCCCTTGGTCAGATGATCGAGCGTCGACATCCGCCGCGCGAACAGAAACGGCGGCTCGTAGGTGGTATTGACGGTGACGCCAAAGCCGAGATGCTTCGTCACATAGGCCATGGCCGAAAGCGGGATGATCGGGTCGTTGACCGGTATCTGCGCGCCCGTGCGGATCGACGTCTCGGGGCTGCCTTTATAGACGTCATAGACACCGACGATATCGGCGAGGAAAATACCGTCCAGCTTGCCGCGCTCGGCCGTGCACGCGAAATCCACCCAGTAGTCGAGATCGGTATAATTCAGCGACAGATCGCGTGGATGCGTCCAGAGGCCGTGATTGATATGCCCGACGCAGTTCATGTCGAAGGCGTAGATCTGCATCGGCTTCATTGCACGGTCCTCAACCCTTGAATTCATCGTCCCGCCTGTTTTCTTTTGCCAACCGCAAAAAAACCCTGAGTTTCACCATATTTGGAAGCAGGTTGCGGTGGTCGCTGCAAATCCGGAATTTTGTATCTCTATATTTTCTATCAATTTCACGATCATTAGTGCGGATCTGCTGCGCTGTCAGCGATTAAAGACCATTTCGAAACTCCATGCCGGGGGAAACATGACCATCAATCGACGCTACCTTCTGACCACCGCAGCCGTCAGCGTTTTTGTCGCAACTTTCGGCTCCTACGCAAGTGCCGCCGACGTAACGCTGAATATCGGCTATCAGCCAATCGTCGAACCGTCGCGCGTGCCGCAGGCCGACGGCGAATACGAGAAGGCGACCGGTGCGAAGATCAGCTGGCATAAATTTGACGGCGGCGCCGATGTCGTCGCCGCCATCGCCTCGGGCTCGATCGATATCGGTTATGTCGGCTCCTCGCCGCTTGCCGCCGCCGCGAGCCGCGAATTGCCGATCGAAGCCATCTACGTCGTCGGCAACATCAGCGATGCGGAAGCGCTGGCCGTCAAGGGCATCGACAAGCCCGAGGATCTGAAGGGCAAGAAGATCGCCACACCCTTCGTCTCCACCTCGCACTACAGCCTGCTGACTGCGCTGAAACATTGGAACATCGATCCCAAGTCGGTGCAGATCCTCAACCTGCGCCCGCCGGAAATCGCCGCCGCCTGGGAGCGCGGCGATCTCGATGGCGCCTATGTCTGGGATCCGGTTCTGTCGCAGATCAAGAAGAATGGTAAGATCCTAGCGACATCCGGCGATGTCGCCAAATGGGGCGGCCCGACCTTCGACGCCTGGATCGTCAGCAAGAAATTCGCCGATGACCATCCGGAGGTCGTGACCAGCTTCGTCCAGGTCACCGGCAAGGCCTATGCGTCCTACCACGCCGATCCGGCAAGCTGGAACGCCTCGTCGCCGCAAGCCGCCAAGATCGCCAAGCTCACCGGCGCCAAGCCGGAAGAGGTGCCGGAACTGCTGAAAGGCTATTATTTCCCGACCCTCAAGGAGCAGGCGAGCACCCAGTTCCTCGGTGGAGACACGGTGAAGGCCATCGCCCAGACTTCCGCCTTCCTGCTGGAGCAAGGCAAGGTCCCGGCAGTGTTGAAAGACTATGCTCCCTACGTCAACGCCAAGTTCGTCACTGAAGCGGCCAAGACCGGCCTCTGATCCACGCCTTCGGCGCAGGCAGGGGCTCTCTGCCTGCGCCTATTCATTGGAGTCCCACGTATGAGCGTCCTCTCCCTGCAATCCGTCTCGCTGAACTTTCCAGGCGACCGCCACCGGCAGGATGCTCGCCGTGTCCTCGACAATCTGACGCTGCATATCGCCTCCGACGAATTCGTCACCGTTATCGGCCGCTCCGGCTCGGGCAAGACCAGCCTGCTCAATCTCGCCGCCGGCTTCCTCGCGCCCACCGAGGGGCGTATTCTTGTCGACGGCAAGGAGATCGACGGACCGGCGGCCGACCGCGCCGTGGTCTTTCAGGACGACGCGCTCTATCCCTGGCTCAACGCCCGCGACAACATCGCCTTTCCCTTGCGCCTGCACGGTATCCCGAAGGAAGAACGCCGCCGCCGCGCCGAGGGGCTGCTGGCCAAGGTCGGCCTGGAAGGTGCCGGTGATCGCAACATCTGGGAGCTCTCCGGCGGCATGCGCCAGCGGGTCGGCATCGCGAGAGCGCTGGCCTCCGATCCCCGTTTCCTGCTGATGGACGAGCCACTGGGCGCGCTCGATGCGCTGACCCGCAGCCGCATGCAGCAATTCCTGCTGAAGGTCTGGTCCGAGAGCGGCACCGGCGCCCTGCTGATCACCCACAGCATCGATGAGGCCCTGCTGCTCGCCACCCGCGTCATCACCCTGACGCCCAATCCCGGTCGCATCACCGCCGATATCCCGCTGTCCTTCGGCAAGCGCTACCTCGCCGGCGAACCGCTCGCCGACATCAAGGCCTCCGCCGAATTCAAGCGGCTGCACGACGAGCTGACCGGCCTGATCCATGACGAGAATGAGGAGGAGGCAGCTTGACCGCCGATATCGAAAAAATCGCGACCACCGCCGCCAAATCCGAAGCCGTGTCTGCCGGCAGAAACAGCTCATCCGGCTCGACGCTGGGGATCTCGCTCGCAACCGTGCTGGCGCTGCTGGCGATCTGGGCTGTTGCGGCGGCCTATGGCGTCGTCTCACCGGTCTTCCTGCCCTCGCCCTGGACCGTCGCCAAGGCGCTCTACTCACTGAACGTCACCGGGTTTGTCGATTCGACACTGGCCGAACACGCCTTCGCCAGCCTGCTCAGGATCTTCGGCGGCCTCGCCGTCTCGCTGGTAATCGGCATCCCCGCCGGGCTGGCCATTGCCACCAGCCGTATCGGCAAGGGCATCCTCGACCCGATCGTTGAATTCCTGAGGCCGCTGCCACCGCTGGCCTATCTGCCGCTGGTCATCATCTGGGTCGGCATCGGCGAAGCCTCGAAAATCACCGTCATAGCGCTCGCCATGCTGCCGCCGATCATCCTGTCGACCGCCGCCGGCGTGAAGGCAGCGCCCGTCGATTACGTCAACGCGGCCCGCTCCTTCGGCGCCAGCAGATTACAGGTGCTCCGGCATGTCATCCTGCCGGGCGCCATCCCCTCGATCCTCACCGGCATCCGCATCGCGCTCGGCGCCGGCTGGTCCACCCTCGTCGCCGCCGAACTGGTCGCGGCAACGCAAGGCCTGGGCTTCATGATCCAGTCGGCCGCACAGTTCCTGGTGACCGACATCGTCATCAGCGGCATCATCGTCATCGCGCTGATCGCCTTTCTGTTCGAGGTCACCGTCCGGCTGATCGAACGCCGCTTCGTACCCTGGTCCGCCCATCGCTGAGCCCGTCAGTTCCGGCTGACGGGCTTCGACCGCATCCGCGACACCGTCTCCCGCTCCGCCCGCTTGCAGCGCATCGGCGGCAGGCCGCGGTCCATCAGATCCATATCCTCCAGCACCATGTCGCCCATCTTCTTGAAGGCGCTGTCGAGCGCTCCGGCGCGATGCGCCGATCGGAGGAAGCCCTTGAGGCCGCGCACCGGATGATCCTTGCCGAGCGGCTCCTCCGGATAGACATCGCTCGCCGCAACGATATGGCCGGACGCGACCGCCGCCATCAACGCGTCGAAATCCACGACATCGGCGCGGCTGAGCAGGATGAAGGCCGCTCCCTTACGCATGCTTGCAAAAGCCTCCGCGCCGAGAAACCCTTTGTTCTCGCTGGTGACGGACGCGACGACGAAAACGAAATCGCTGCCCGACAGCACCTCGTCGAGACCGGCCGGCTGGACGCCGTGTTCCCTGAGGATCGAAGGCGGCATCCAGGGATCGAACACTTTGATATTCGCCCGGAAACCGGAGAGCACCCGGTTGAGTGCCTTGCCGAGATCCCCGAAGCCGACAATGCCGATATCGCTGCCCGAAATCTGCCGCGCCTTCGCATTGCCGTCACCGCCCCAGAGCTCCCTGCCCTCGCGAAAATCGACATCGGCATCGACGATGCCGCGCGCCAGGCTCAGCGCAAAGCCGAGCCCGATCTCCGCCACCGGCTCGGCGAAGACTTGCCCGGTGGTGACGACGTGAATGCCACGCCCGAACAGAACGTCATACGGCATGTTGTTGATGAGATTGCTCTCGACATTCAGGATGCAGCGCAGGCGCGGCATGCGGCCCAGCACCTCTTTCGAGAGCGGCGGCTGGCCGATGATGTAGCGTGCCTCGCCGAGCACGTCGTCGCCAAGATCGGCGATATTCTCCGGATCCGCCTCGACGATCCGATATTTCGAATGGAGGAGCGACAGCGCATCCCTGGTGAAAATAAGCTCAAGTGAGCGCGGCTCGGGCGCGCTGATGGCCAGGGGCCTGTTGTCGGTCGACATGATCGTTTCCTCCCTATTTCGAGGCGCGATCCAATATCATTCGGCGGGCCAAATCAATCAGTCCTCGGCCTCTTCCCCCGGCATTCCGACGGAGAAGGCGCAGATGCGCGAGAGGTAGGTTTGCGGCAGGCCCGTTTCGGCGCCCCAGGCATTGAACTGATCCTGGATCAGACGCAGATCCTTCTTGCCCGGCTTCGTCTCGGAGATCGGCAGACCGGAGAGACGCAGGCAGGCGAGCACGTTATGGCTCATGACGAAGCTGTCGCGGCCGATGGCGCGCAGGAAATATTGGCCGCTCATGCCGCCGAGCCGGTCGGCGCGCTTGTCCAGCACGGCGAGCAGGCCGATATGATCCTCCACCGGCCAATCCGCGAAGAAACTGCCGGCGCTGCCATGCTCCTCGGCAAGCTGACGGATGAAATGCGCATTGGACCGCACTGACATGATCTTGGCGCCATTGCGCACAACGCGCGTATCGGAGGTGAGATCATGCCAGTAATCATCGGGCGCGAAATTGAGGACAACCGGATCAAAACCGGAAAAGGCCGCTTCGAAACCCGGCCATTTGGAATCGATGACATTGCGCACGAAACCGGCATAGAAGACATAGCGTGTCATGTCCGACAGCAGCCGATCGTCCGGCATAGCGCGCAAAACTCCATGATCCGGTGCCTTCGGCATAAGCGCCCTCAGCGCTTCTGCCCCGCCCTTGCGCTTCTCCGCCCGCTCCAAAATCTCCGCGAAGCTGCCCATCCGCATCTCTCCCTCTTGCTGCGGTCCAAGTCTTTTATGATCTTGCGCCACTCCGCAAGACACCTCTCGCTATCGCAGAATCGAAAAGGCCGGAGCAATACCCCGGCCTTCCCATTTCCCGTAGAAAAACGCTCCTTATTCGGCGGCGGCTTCCACCACCGGCCGGCGAGCGATCGTCGCCTGTGTCAGCAGCAGGGCGGCGACGGCGCACAGTGCGATGCCGGCGACCATGGGCAGGGCAGTCCCGTCGAAGAACACGGCGGCAATGACCATGGCGATGGCAGCCGTGACGAATTGCAGCGTGCCCATCAGCGCCGAGGCCGTGCCGGCGATCTCGCCATGATCCTCCAGCGCCAGCACCGCCGTCGTCGGGATGACCAGGCCGAGGAAGCCGTAGCCGACGAAGAGGAACACGACCAGGACCGGCAATTGATTGAAGCCGAGGCTCATGACGATGGCGAGCAGCGCCATCGTGGTGGCAAAGGCGGTGACGGCGATCCGCATCACCCGCACCAGGCCGAAGCGCTCGCCGAGCCAGCCGGTGAGCTGCGACACCGTGAAGAAGGAGACGGCATTGACCGAGAAGGCAAAGCTGTATTCCGTCGGCGTCAGGCGATAATGGTCGATCAGCACGAACGGCGAGTTGGCGAGATAGACCAGGAAGCTCGAAATGCCGAGGCCGCCGATGAAGGTGAGCGTCAGGAAATTGCGGTCGCCGAGCAGCAGGCGGTAGGCAGCCATGGCGCTGCGCAGGCCGCTTTGCGAGCGCTCCGCCTTCGTCCGGGTTTCCTCAAGCTGCGTCGACAGCAGGATGAGGCCGATGATCGCCGCAATCGTCACCGCCCAGAACACGCCGCGCCAGCCATAGAAGGCGATGACGGCGCTGCCCGTCAGCGGCGCAAGGATCGGCGAGATGCTGAACACCAGCATCAGCAGCGACATCAACCGTGCAGCCTGAACGCCGGTATGCATGTCGCGAACGATGGCGCGCGGCACCACCATGCCGGCGGCGCCGCCGATGCCCTGCAGGAAACGGAAGGCGATCAGCGTCTCGATATCGCCGGCCGTGGCGGCGCCGACGCTTGCCACGGCAAACAGGCCGATGCCGATATACAGCGGCGCCTTGCGGCCCCACATGTCCGAAAGCGGCCCATAGAGAAGCTGAAAGATGGCGAAGGGAATGAAGAAGAACAGCAGGCTGAGCTGAACGACATTGTTCTCCGCCGAAAGATCCTTGCCGATCGAGGGCAGAGCGGGGAGATACATGTCGATCGCGAAGGGACCGATGGCCGAAAGCAGGCCGAGGATGATCGCATAGCGAAGGAAAGACGTCGTCATGATGATGATCTTTCAAGAAGTTTTGAGCGCGAAAGCCGGATTGCCCTCACGCCGCTACTCCCGTGAAGGGAGTTCAAATCTACATGGTCACCGGAATGCCGCACGGTCTTGGGAGAAAAACGCGGGGTCCGAATTGCGCTTAACAAGCTCGTCCAGTCTTTTGGACATGAATGTCAAATTAGACACTATTGTCCAAACCGTCAATGCGGATTATCTTCATCCCATGAAAAGCCGAAACGCCATCGCCTTGCAGGCAAGGACTGCAAGACCCGCCCAATGCCTGAAACGCGTCCCCATCCTCGATGCCGCCGCGGAGGTCTTCTGCCGCGAGGGATTTTCGGGCGCGAGCATCGACGAGATCGCGGCACGGGCCTGCGTCTCCCGGCAGACCATCTACAATCACTACCGCGAGAAGGAGACGCTGTTCATCGCCGTCGTCGCCGACGTGAGCGCGCGGGCCAACACCGCCGTCTTCGCCGCGCTGGCCGCCTTCCCGGACAGGCCGGAGAACCTGCGGAAAGACCTGATCGCCTTCGCCGCCGATCTGAATTGCAACTGCCTCTATAATCAGGACGGAAAGTTCCTGCGCAAGCTCATCCAGTCCGAAGGCCCGCGCTATCCGCACCTCTTCGAAGCCTGGCGCGAACACGGCCCCTGC
Organism: Rhizobium sp.; assembly: GCA_036398815.1. Classification (GTDB taxonomy): domain Bacteria; phylum Pseudomonadota; class Alphaproteobacteria; order Rhizobiales; family Rhizobiaceae; genus Rhizobium. Next base: position 13,959 of record DASWOH010000302.1, read on the forward strand.
AAGATCGGCACGGCGATCGGCGCGATCTTCGCCCGTCTCCACCACCAGGGCCTCCTCCACGTCCACGACTGCGACGTCGCCGCACGCCAGTTCACCGCGCTGATCAACGCCGGCCTGCAGATGACGACGCTCTTCGGCGAAACGCCGAGCGAGGCGGAGATCAGAATAGCGGCGGAACAAGGTGTCGACATGTTCCTGCGGGGTTATGGGGCTCAAGCGGAAACCGCCGCCTGAACCCTTGCTTCCACGCCGTTCCCGGCGCCATTTTTAACGAGACTTTCAGCACCTTCGATACGCGCCCGCCGCCGCTTCGAAATTTACTTGTGCCTTTGCCCGGCAAGACGCTAACGTGTGGAGTGTGGGTCGGAGCTTCGAGAAATGAGCAATAGACATTGGAATTACCCCGTGCTGGTCATTTGCACGCGCACCGGGGCAACCTACACCGTCGGCACGACGAAAGAGGCACTGGACATGCTGCTGAATGCATGGCCGGTTGCCGAAGGCAGGGCGTTCATGCGGGCCCTGCTGGTCTGCGCGCACGTTGAAAGCGGGCTCAGGCAACCCCTGGAAGCCCGCACCAGCTTCATCGCCGCCGCCATGGAAGCCGGTGTTCCGATCGAGACCGTGATGGCGGAATAAGCCGCCGGCGTCATTTCAGCGATATTGCCCATCGTATCCATGCCGATGATCGATCGACCGCGCCAATCCGGAAGGGTCATTTGCTTTTTGACGTTCCAGCCCGCAAGCGCTTTGGCGCCGCGGCCGCTGACAACGACCAGATTGGCATCGGAATTCCAGAGCCACTCAAACAGGGTTTGCGGCCTCCTGCCGGAGCGCCTTGCCTGTCGGCTTTTCAGTCCGCTCGCAGCCCGGCACGCCGGAAAACAGGCTGCGGACTAGCCGGGGGTGCCGGCGCTGGTGAACTCTTTTGCCAAGCGGCAATCCACCTCATGCTCCAGAAGCGAATGTGCTCCACCCGCGGAACCAAAGTGAGCCGCCGCCGTTCCTAACAGGCGATTTTGCGCCACCCAATTAGGAGAACACCATGGCCGACGTCTCGCTGGACAAAGACATCAACGCTCAAATCGAAGAACTTCGAAACCAGATCAGCAAGCTTTCGTCCGAGCTAGCCGGCAGGATCGACGTTGCTTCGGAACGCGCCGATGAAGCCCTTTCATCCGCAAAGGCGAAGGTTTCCGCCGTAACCGATCAGGCACGATCGGAAGGCAGGAACGTCATTAAGGCTGCCAAAGAAAATCCAACAGCAACGGGCTCCGTTCTCGTGACTACCGCTCTCCTCGGCCTCTTCGCCGGCATTTTGATCGGTAAGCTCTCAAACTGAACCTTCCTCAAAGAAAGCCCGATCAGCAGCTACGCCGACGAACAACGACCTATATTGACAATCATCAATGTGACTGGCTGAATTATGTGAAAGGAGGACACAGTTAGCCGCCATTGGAGACTTCCGATGCCTTATCTGGTGCAAGCCGTCCTCTCCGCTGCAGGGGTATTCGTCGCGCTTTTCGTGACGCGGGATACAACAGCGTTTCCTATCTATCAGTTTGCCGTGTCTCTCGTTTTCATCGTTCTGGCTGGCGTGATCGTGTTCTATTGGCCGCGCATGTTCAAAAAGTGAGCACTTGCAAGCAGGCCGATCCTCTCTCGAGACATGCCTACGCTCATGCGTCTTCTCCTCTTGCTGGTCGGGTTACCGCCAGACGCGGATCATTCTGCCGCTGCTTCAAGGTCAAAGTCAGCAGTCCAACTTCGGCTTTCGCCGCCGTCATGTTCCGCTGCGGGAAGGAATGGGTATCGCGCCCCTGGCTCGCGATTGCCGTTTCCGGCCTACAGACTCTCGCCTGATCTGAGGTGTTCCAGCGCTTGCACGAATTAGCTGCCGGCCCCCCTCCCCGATCTGATCTTGCAACCCGGATCAGCCGCTCAGATCGGGGCTGATTGGTGTGCCGTTTGGTAACCGGTCGGACATTTCTACCTTGCAAACTGGCGGACATTCCAACTCACCCGCCACACTGTGGGAGCTCTTGTGCTGTCATTCCTGCGATGCTTATTGGAGCTATCGGCCTAACATTGTCTTGCATTGTTGTCCCTCGCTTGGAAGCCAAAATGGCGGAGTAATCATGGGGAGCGAACAAGCAATCCAGCCCAACGGCAGATACCCAAAGGCTTTCGCAATGCCGAACATCCACAGGTCGCTGCCCAGATGTGGAGCATACAGTGGAAAACAAAAGCCAACACAGCACAGTGACAGAAAACATTCTGACCTAGTATAGCGGCGTTGGCGTTCACCTACGAGATCGCACTTGATTGTAATCGTCGATCCTGTACAGACCACCGAAGAACGCGACTGCCGTTAATCTAGAACGGGGTCGGGCGGCCGATTGACGTCACGCTGCTGCCACGAGATCACGTGGCCGTTCTTTTTCTCGGCAACACGAAAAATGGTATGCCCTCAAGCTAAAACCCCTAGGCGAATTCTCGCCATGTCACGCCACCTGTCACGCGACACCCCGCGCTCGCTCCTGTAAGTAGCCTCCAGCGTTCAGGTTTGAGGCGGAGCGAAATGATGTCGACTTCGATTTTAACTGCTTTGACGGTGTGTGCAGGCGCGATCACGGTCGCCCTTATGGTGGTGCAGTTGCTTCATTGAGATTGGTGCCCAGCGACATTCAATTTCATGGCCCAACGTAATGAACGTCGCTGGCATAGACGCCTAAGCTGGTGCCGCGTCCTTCTACGGTGATCCGCATGCCTTGCCTAAGAGCTCGCCTGAGGTCATCGGAAACGCCACAAAGGCTATCGAAGAGGAATGGCAAGTCTCGAAGCTCCACCGGCGAACTGCATCCCTTGTGGCTTCTCTCATCAGCTTGAGCAACCTTGTAAGGAAGCTCGACATGGTGACCTGCGACCAGAGCAAGGATCATTGGAGCACCGGCAACGGCGGGGAGGCTGCCAAAAAAGTGACCCATAAAGGGCGCAATCAAAACCGCGCCTATCTTTTTTAGTTCCCCTTCGTTGCTGTCGGCCATACCCCTTAGAACGGCGTAAAACATTAGAGCCGCTGAGACGAGGCCGATGGCAAAACGAAACGAACTCGTTGCGGCGGCACGTCTTCCCCAGACACGAACGAGGCCATGGTCTTATCGCCGGGAACAAGTTGGAAATGTCCGCTCCTCAGAATGGATGCGGCGGAACTAATCCACCCTTATTTCTGCGTTAAACAACGTATTGCGAATAAATGTTGTGGCCGCATTATTCCCCACTTCAAAAACAAGGGGAATTTCGATGGCGAAAGTAGTGAATCTCGACATGGTCAGAAAAACTGCACCCGCTTGCCGTTTAGCAGTGGACGAAGCCATGCAGGAAATGATCGAAAAGCTTTGCTCGTATGGGCTGGACCGCCGCGCTATTGCGCTAACCCTTGCCGATGCAGCAGAGGACTATGTTATTGCTCTGGCATCGGGGAAAATGTCGACGCACTAGATTAAGCCCACCTCCGATACCCGCAACGGTGCGCTTCCACGAGAGGCGGCACGGGTCTGTTTCATGCAATTGGCGTGGGCAACTAGCGCAAAAATCATTTCTATCCACCCCGCATAAGCGTTGAGCGGAACTTTCAGAACGTAGTATCGTTAGATGTTCATCGAACACTCAAACCGAGACTTTCCTATGAAAATGAGAACTTTAGCTCTGACTGCGGTCAGCGTGGCAAGCTTGACGCTGGCTGGCTGCGTAAGCGAGGGGCCGGGCTATGTGGGCTACGGCTATGTCAGTCAAGATGACGGACCGTTTTACGGCGATTATGGGTATCGGCGCGTCAACAATCGAGATCACCGGCCTGGACGACAGGATTGGCATCGTGGTGGAGACAGGCAGGGCCGCGGGGCGGATCATAACCGTCAGGGTGCGGGGCGAACTGAGCACGGTAGACCAAGCGGCGATCGACCGGGCCGTCCGGACAGAGGCGGACAAGATCGCGGCGGCCGGAACCACGATAGACCAGAACGCATCCTTCCCGACCAGGGGTAAAACGAAAGCCACCCTCGGGATTTCCTGAGAGTGGCCCTGAAACCTGGCGCTGTGACCCGCTGGTGGCGATCTGTTTCGCGCCCGTGGGTCATGATTGCCGTTTCCGGCCTACAGATTCTCGCCTGATCTGAGGTGTTCCTGCGCTTTCGCGAATTGCTCTGCGTGCCCGGCCGACCACTTCGGGAGTTAAAACGATCTAGGGCGTCCCCTCACGCATGCTCGTTGAGGAATATGCATTTCCCGCATATCGCATCGAATTGGAGCGGCGGCCCGAAATTAAACCGGGCTTATTATCTTGTAATGCCAAGATCTTATCTTGAGGATCGAAGCATTTTTAGACAGGATCTGGAGTTGAATCAGCTATCTTGCCTCGAACTACTTTCGATCCGCCGCCGCTAATCTGAAAGTATTTCTGGACTTATTTGCATAGATAGGAATAAACTCGCCCCCAAAGCATAACCGAGGGGCAAGAGATGGCAGAGATTGACGCTATTGATTTGCAGAGGCTTGCTAGACTGTCGGAAGAAATCCGCGGTCGACTCGCTGAGATTTCCATGATCATGGCAAGGGTCACCGGGGAATCCCAGATCGAAAAAGCACCTGTGCAGAAGTTCACCGCTAAGGGAGCGAAAAATAAGAGCGCTTCGGCCCGTAGCGGAGATTGGGTAGAGATTATCGACGTTGATGGCGTCGAGGCTTGCTATGGCGTGGTGAATGGGAAGCCATTTGCAGAAAGTCCGTGCGGCGCTGCTGGATAAACCACCTGTATTCGGCGCAACAGCGCGTTAATGTTCTCATGGGCGCTTGGATCTACGCCGCCACGCTTGGCTGCTCTCCATCAGGAATCACCCGCTCACGCAAATCGCCGGATGTTATCGATTTGCCCCTGTGTTTTGCCTCGTCGTGGAACACAAGTAAAGCTGCGCCGTCTCGCAATATTAGATCACTCTTGAGCAAATTTACTTCAGTTACCTGCAATGATTTGAAAATCAACCTTTGTACCGTTCGTTCAACCCAAGCTGTTTTCTTCGGGTTTCGGCGATTGCGGTTGTTCAGGTATCTGCTCCAATCCCATCCGCGCGCCTTCACTTCGGCATAAGCAAGCAGCATCTGGCGGACTTCCTCATCCCAGATGTATTTGCGGATCCAGTCGAAGGCCTCGTCCATACGGCTGATCCGCTCTTTACTGCATTTCGCCCGTCGTTCGGTCTGCCGGCGTTTTGCTTTCGCGGTAGAGATGGACTTTGACGCCATACCCTTCGAGGACGCGATGAACGTTGATTCCATATTGTCTTGTCATCCCGCCCTCCCCGAAACATTCCAACGAGCGTCAGCCTCGAACGAAACCGCCTCGCCAGGCAAACTGAATCGGTCTATGAGACGAGCGATAAACATCCGCAAATTCGAGGATTTCTCGTGACGCACAGAAAATGGAGCAAGGCGGTCACAATCGCTCTTGAGAACCCCGGAGAGTGGGTGACCATCGATACGACCCAAGCGGCAAGCTGGGCGCTCATCGAGGATTGGCCGCTTGAGGAGGCCCCAGCGCTGGACCGTGCCTTGACCGTCTGCGCCGACGTGATCGCGGGCAAGCGCACTCCCGAGGATGCCCGAATGGCGTTCATCGCCGCGGTCAAGGAAGCCGAGATCCCGATAAAGGACGACTGAGGCCATCCTATCCCTCCCGGAACGTTCCATCGACCCGCATGTTATTGGTGCGGAGGATTTGGTCTCATGAAAAATCTTTAGTGAACACCGAATTGTCGGTGATAAAGTTGGTAGCGGAGGAGGGATTTGAACCCCC
>DASWOH010000303.1:0-6749 GCA_036398815.1 Rhizobium sp.
CAGGCCAGCGCTGCGGCACCGGCGCCGGAGGCGACGATCTTGATATCCTCGATCTTCTTGCCCGCCAGTTCCAATCCGTTGAGGATGGCGGCGGCAACGATGATGGCCGTGCCATGCTGGTCGTCGTGGAAGACCGGGATCTGCATCTTTTCGCGCAGACGACGCTCGACGTCGAAGCACTCTGGCGCCTTGATGTCTTCGAGGTTGATGCCGCCGAAAGTGGGCTCCAGCGCCGAGACCGTGTTGACCATCTCATCGACGGTCGGGGCCTCGATTTCGATGTCGAAAACATCGATGCCGGCGAACTTCTTGAACAGGACTGCCTTGCCTTCCATGACCGGCTTGGAGGCCAGCGGGCCGATATTGCCGAGGCCGAGCACGGCCGTGCCGTTGGAGATGACCGCCACGAGATTGCCACGCGAGGTATAGTCGAAGGCCGTTTCAGGATTGTCGCGGATGGCGAGGCAGGGTGCGGCGACGCCGGGAGAATAGGCAAGCGCCAGGTCGCGCTGGTTGCCGAGCGGCTTCGTCGCCTGGATTTCCAGCTTGCCGGGGCGGGGATAGCGATGAAAGAAGAGAGCCTGTTCGTCGAGATTGCCACTCGCCATGTTCTTGGCTGCCTTCGATGTGTCGTGCGTATCCATCCCGCTTCTCCATTCCTGCTTGCGCGCTTGCGTCTTCGGCCCCCTCCATACATCAATCGTTCGGAGTGCACAGTATGGATTTGACGCTGCCGAAGGGTTTTTTGTCGCGGCAAACGCATATTTTTTCCTTTGCGGAAACCATGACTTTGCAGATGGGCAGGCGGCGGGCGACTGCGTCATACGAGGTTCATAGCGGAGAACTATGAGGGCGAGAAACAGAGGAAGCCCTCATGACCCTCATCGCCTCACATCGCGGCGGCACGCATCTGTGGCCGGAAAACACCCGGCTCGCCTTTACCCAAACCGCCAAGCTCGATGTCGATCTCGTTGAATTCGACGTGCACCAGACGCAGGACAACAGGCTCGTCGTCCATCACGACGCGCTGATCGACCGAATGACGGACGGCAAGGGCGCGATCGCCGATTTCAGCTATGACGCGTTGATGCGCCACATCGTCATCGGCAGCGGCGGCGAGACTATCCTGACCCTTGGTGAAACCATCGAGATTTTCGGACCGTCGGCCGTCGATCTTCGGCTGGAGATCAAGACGAAGCTCGACGGCGGAGCCTATGACGGCATGGAGGGCCGCATCGCGGACGAATTGCTGGCGAGCGGCTTGCTGGGGCGGACGATGGTGACCAGCTTTTCGCTTTCTCGCCTTAAAGCCTTCGGCACGGCGCTCGATGAGCGCGGGCTGAATGCCGGTGATCTCTTGGGCTTCGTCTTTCTCTGCTCGCCGCAGATGGTCATGCAGCTTGGTTGGGAAGGAATTCTTGCCGCGCTTGGCCGGTTTGGTGTCCGGGACATTGCCTTGCGTGCCGAGACCATCGACACCGAGGTGATGGACCTGTTCCGGCACAACGGCGTGACGGTGCATGGCTGGGCGGCGCATACGGTGGAGATGGCGCGGGCGATGTTCCGCCTCGGGGTTGCCAGTTTCACAACCGATCGGCCAGATCTCGCCATGGCTGCAAAACGGGGCCGATTTCCCGCCGCGAGCGCTTCGCACAGCATTTGTCATCATCCTGAAACACGAGTCTGATTTTGGAATAGGCAACGTAGGATAGGGCACGGACAAAAGTTCGTGAATGAAAACATGGACGCTCGGCGGTTTCGAACGCTGTTCATTTCTGACGTGCACCTCGGCTCGAAAGCGGCCAAGGCGGACTTTCTTCTCGATTTTCTGCGTCTTCACGAAGCCGACACGATCTACCTTGTCGGCGACATCGTCGACGGCTGGCGGCTGAAGCGCAATTGGTACTGGCCGCAGGATTGCAACGACGTCGTGCAGAAGCTGTTGCGCAAGGCGCGCAAGGGCACGCGCATCGTCTATATCCCCGGTAATCACGACGAATTCCTGCGCGATTTCCCCGGCATGCATTTCGGCGGCATAGAGGTCGCTCAGCGTGCGATCCACGAGACCGCCGACGGCAAGAAGTATCTCGTGCTGCATGGCGACGAATTCGACGTCGTCGTCCGCAACGCCCGTCTGCTCGCCTATCTCGGCGACTGGGCCTACGACATGGCGATCCTGATCAATATCGGCCTTGCCGCGGTTCGCCGCCGCCTGAACATGCCCTACTGGTCCTTCTCGGCCTGGGCGAAGCTTCAGGTCAAGCACGCCGTCAACTTCATCGGCGAGTTCCAGCGCGTCGTGGTGGAAGAGGCCAAGCGCAGCGATGCCGACGGCGTCATCTGCGGCCATATCCACCATGCCGTCATCGAGGATTTCGATGGCATCCGCTACATCAATACCGGCGATTGGGTCGAAAGCTGCACGGCGGTCGCCGAGCATGAGGACGGCACCTTCGAGTTGATCACCTGGCGGTCGATTGCCGAGACCAAGCCTGTCGGCGTTGCCGGCGAGAAACTGCCGGAAGCGCTTGGGGCTCAGGCGGCGTAATATTTCGCCGCTTCACAGGTCTAATAACGATCCGTCACAATTATTGATCGCGACAATCCGGGCACGCCTGACATTTTCATCCGAAACGTTGCGGTAAAGCCATTTCTCGCCATAGTCGTAATCACGATAGGGTGATAGGAACAGATCAGTTCCCTTCAGGTCTGTCATGATTCCCGCGACAAAATCTCTGCAGGGCGAGGGCGCGCCGCCGTATTTTCGGTTGCGCAGTGCCTTGTCTTATTGCGCGCCGTTGATCGTCAACGGGATTGCCTTGCCGTTTTTCCCGGTCTGGCTGGCCGGATTGAATTTCAGCGATCGCGAGATTGGCCTTATCCTCGCTGTGCCGATGGTCGTGCGCGTGCTGGTCGTGCCCATTGTCGGCATGTTTGCGGATCGCGTGGAGGAGCGCGCCAATGTGCTGTTCTGGTCGGGTGCGCTGTCGCTTCTGACGGCGATCGCGCTTTACTGGACCAGCGATTTCTGGCCGGTGCTGCTGGTCTATGGCATTCAGGGAGCGACATACGCGCCCTATGTGCCCATCGTGGAATCGATCGCCGTTTCCGGCGTGCGGCGCTGGGGTTTCGACTACGGCTCGATGCGCGTCTGGGGATCGATCGCTTTCATCGTCTCGACGCTTATCGGCGGTCAGATGATCGGCAGATGGGGCGGCACGACGGTTCTCCCCGCCATGGTCGCGGGTTTCGTCCTGACAACGATGATGGCCTTCTTCTGTCCGCGCATAGGGCCGACGAGACGCCGCAACCAACCGATCGATCTGCAGGCGTCGACCGGCAGTTCGCTGCGGTCACCGCAGTTGCTGATCACGATGATCGGTGTGTCGGTGCAGCAATCGAGCCATGCCATGATGTATACGTTCGCGTCGATCTATTGGCGCGATCTCGGCTTTTCAGGCACGCAGGTCGCCATTCTCTGGTGCGTCGGGGTCGCGGCGGAGGTTATGGTGTTTTTCATGTCGAGGATGCTAGGCCGCCGGTTCAGCGCCTGGACATTGATCTTTTTCGGCGCGACCGTGTCCGTCGTTCGCTGGATATTGTTCCCGATCAATCTCGGTTTCGCCGGCTACTTCGTGCTGCAATGTTTCCATTCCTGCAGCTTTGCCTGCGTGCACACCGGCATCCAGCGCCGCATCGTCGCCTCGGTGCAGGAAACGCAGGAGGCTTCCGCCCAGGGCGCCTATTTCTTTTACAACGGTATGTTTCTCGGACTGATGACGCTGGCGTCCGGCTATCTCTACGCCTGGTTCGGCCTTTCCAGCTACTATATCATGTCTGGCGTCGCCGCTTTCGGTCTCGCCATGCTGCTCGTCGCCCACAACCTTCAGCCTCGAAATTCCGCAATCGGCGGAAGAGCAAGCGAGGCTTCGTAAGGCGCGAGAAAACGAATTCATTTGGATATCAAAATGCTATGCCATATTTTCGATGTTCGCGCGGCATAGAAATCGCCTATGCACTCGATGTATTAACCATTAGCGTCGAACGGGGATTTCCGAGTCGGCGATCTCGCCGCAAGACCTGAAAGACGTATGAGTTTGAAAGCAGCCGTACAGAAACCCGACGCACCGAGGATCGACGACGAGCCCGATGGCAGCGGGCATCGCTATCGGCTGGAAGGCAATTGGCGCAGCGCCAATATCCATGGCGTGCTGCGGCGCATCGATCAGCTGACGACGCGGAGCGGCGGCGGCCGGTTGGTGATCGATCTTTCCGGTCTCTCCGACGTCGATACCGCTGGAGCGCTGCTGATCCGCCGCCTGAAGGAGAGCCAGGAAGCGCACGGCGCCAGCGTCAGCATCGAAGGCTCCAATCCGCATGTCGACGAGTTGCTGACGGCCTTTGCCGAGGACCCGAACGACGGAAAGCCGGAGCCCAGGCCGAAAAAGTCCTGGGCGGAGCGCCTCTTCGCGCCGATCGGCGAAACCGTTTACGAGATATGGGGCAATCTCGTCGCGGCCATGTATATTCTGGGTTCCGCGGTGCGCGGCGCGCAGCTCAAGTTCGGGCGCGGCAGCGGCGTTTCGCCTGCCTCGATCGTCAACCAGATCGATCATATGGGCGTGCGCGCGGTCCCGATCATCCTTTTGATGTCCTATCTGATCGGCGCGATCATCGCGCAGCAAGGTGCATTCCAGCTGCGCTATTTCGGCGCCGAAGTGTTCGTCGTCGATCTCGTCGGCATCCTGCAATTGCGCGAAATCGGCGTGCTTCTGACCGCCATCATGATCGCCGGCCGTTCGGGTAGCGCGATCACCGCCGAAATCGGCTCGATGAAGATGCGCGAGGAGGTCGATGCGCTGAAGGTGATGGGCCTGAACCCGATCGGCGTTCTGATCTTCCCGCGGCTGGTGGCGCTGACTGTTGCGCTGCCGCTGCTGACGATCCTTGCCAACTTTGCCTCGCTCTTCGGTGCGGCGACGGTGACCTGGGCCTATTCCGGCATCACCTTCGCTACCTTTATTGCGCGATTGCATGAGGCTATCAGTCTTTCCACGGTCATATCGGGCATGATCAAGGCGCCGTTCATGGCGCTGGTGATCGGCATCGTCGCGGCGGTCGAGGGATTGAAGGTCGGCGGCAGTGCCGAATCGCTCGGCCAGCATGTGACCGCCTCGGTGGTGAAGTCGATTTTCGTGGTGATCCTGATGGACGGGCTGTTTGCCATGTTCTACGCCGCGATCGATTTCTGAGGGATATCAACGATGAGCGCACTTCACTCGGAAATCTCCCTGGAAAAAGATGAGCATGGCAGGGACATCGTGCTGTCGGCACGGGATGTCACCGTCGCTTTCGGATCGAAAGTCGTCCTCGACAAGCTGAACCTCGATATCTATCGCGGCGAAATCCTGGGTTTCGTCGGCGCTTCCGGTGCTGGCAAGTCGGTGCTGCTGCGCACGGTCCTGCGGTTGCTGCCGCGCCGCTCGGGCAAGATCGAGATCCTTGGCGAAGACTATGACAAGCTTTCCGAGCCGGAACGCAACAGGCTCGACATGCGCCTCGGCGTGCTCTTCCAGCAAGGTGCGCTGTTTTCCTCGCTGACGGTGAAGGAGAACATTCAGGTGCCGATGCGGGAATATCTCGACCTGCCGAAAGCCCTGATGGACGAGCTGGCGCATCTGAAGATCCGCATGGTGGGACTTGCCGCCGATGCCGCCGACAAGTACCCGTCCGAACTTTCCGGCGGCATGATCAAGCGAGCGGCACTTGCGCGGGCCTTGGCGCTCGACCCCGACCTCGTTTTCCTGGACGAGCCGACCTCCGGCCTCGATCCGATCGGTGCCGCGGAATTCGACGAGCTGATCGCCAAGCTGCGAGACACACTCGGCCTGACCGTCTATATGGTGACTCACGACCTCGACAGCCTGTTTTCCGTCTGCGATCGTATTGCCGTTCTCGGACAGAAACGGGTATTGGTGGAGGGGACGGTCGAAGACATGCTCGCCTGCGACGACCCTTGGGTGCAGTCCTATTTCCGTGGTAAACGCGCGCGTTCGATCGTGCCGACGGGAAGGGTCGGAGATCATAACGACGACAACGGCGCTGGCGCCCACAGCCGCGAGAAGTAATTGGAACAATGGAAACAAAAGCCAACTATACGATCGTCGGGTTCTTTACGCTGCTGGTCATCGCGGCCGCTTTCGGCTTCGTCTATTGGATGGCGGAATATGGCCGGGGCGGTCCGATGGTCGAACTGGTCGTTCGCATTCCGGGCTCGGCAAACGGCCTGAGCGTCGGTTCGCCCGTCCGCTTCAACGGCATTCAGGTCGGCTCCGTGCAGGGGCTTTCGATCGATGCCGACGATCCGAACTATTCGCTGGCCTTCACCGAGGTGCGCGCCGACGCGCCGGTCTATACGTCCACCAAGGCCATTCTGGAGATCCAGGGACTGACGGGTGCGGCCTATATCGAGCTTTCCGGTGGCCGCAACGGTGACGAAAACATCCTCAAGCGCTCGACCGACACCGGCAAACGCGCCGTATTGCTCGCCGATCAGTCGAGCGTCACGAACCTGCTCAACACCGCCGACAAGATCCTGAACCGCGCCAACGACACGATCGGCGATATCCAGGGCTTCGTCTCGGATTCCCGCGCGCCGCTGACCGAAACGGTGCGCAACGCGCAGACTTTCTCCAAGGCGTTGTCGGACAATTCCGACAATATCGACAAGTTCCTCGCCAGCGTCGGAC
>DASWOH010000304.1:0-1927 GCA_036398815.1 Rhizobium sp.
TCGAAAGGCGACGGCAGGGACATCGTCACCGATTTCAACGCCAAGCAGGACATTCTTCAGATTGCCAAGGGTGTCAACGGCATCAAGAAGGCTGCTGACGTACTGAAGCATGCCAAGCAGCATGGCAAGGATGTTGTCATCGATCTCGGGGGCAAAAACACGGTAACGCTCAAGGGTGTCAAGCTTGCGGACCTCAAGAAGCATCCGGGCGACCATTTCGACATTTCGTAAGTTGATTTTTCAATAAATCCGGGAGATCGCGTTGCGGTCTTTCGAATCGAACGGAAAAACCCGGCGATGCCGGGTTTTTTGTTTCAGTCGGTTTTCCGGGGTCAGCTGAATCGCTGCCAGATCGTCTTGTAGTCGCAATATTTGTCGATCGCATGGACCGAGCGGTCGCGACCGAAACCCGACTGTTTGAAACCGCCGAACGGAGTTGCGAAGTTGGAGAGATCGTAGCAGTTGATCCACACCGTGCCGGCATGGATGTCTTCCGATACCCGGTGGGCGCGGCTCATGTCGGTGGTGAACACGGCACCGGCGAGGCCATAGGCCGTGTCGTTGGCAAGCCGTACCGCTTCCTCTTCGGTATCGAAGGGAACCACTGTCAGGATCGGGCCGAAGATCTCCTGCTGCGCCAGCGAGGCGTGGTTGGAGGGGGCGATGAAGACACCCGGCGAAACGTAATAGCCGCCCGTTTCCTGCATCACCCGTTCGCCGCCGAATGCGCGCTTGGATCCCTCGCGGACGCCGGCTTCGATCATCCCGAGAACCTTGCCGAGATGGGCGTCTTCGATCAGCGCGCCGATCTGGGCGCTGGGGTCGAGCGGATGGCCCAGCGTAATCTCGCGATCGGTCACTATTTTGATCTTTTCCACCAGCGCGTCGACGATGCTGCGCTCCGCGAGCAGCCGTGTCGAGGCGTGGCAGGTCTCGCCGGCATTGTAGAAGCAGCCCCAGGCCGCCGCGGACGCAGCGGCATCGAGGTCGGCATCGGCGAAGACGACCAGCGGCGACTTGCCCCCGAGTTCGAGCGCCACACGCTTCAGGTTCGTCGAGGCGGCATAGCCCATGATCAGCTTGCCGACTTCGGTGGAGCCCGTGAAGGCGATCATGTCGACGTCCATGTGGCAGGCGAGCGCCTTGCCGACTTCCTCGCCATAGCCGGTGATGACGTTGAAGACACCGTCGGGCAGGCCTGCTTCGCTTGCCAGTTCAGCCAGACGGATCGCCGTTAGCGACGACTGTTCGGCCGGCTTCAGCACCACGGAATTGCCGGCGGCCAGCGCCGGACCGAGCTTCCAGGTCTCGATAATCATCGGGTAGTTCCACGGGGTGATCGCCCCGATGACGCCGATCGGCACCTTGCGGACCAGCGCCCGATCGTTGGGTCCTGTCGGCGCGATCTCGTCATAGAGCTTGTCGCACATTTCGGCATAGAACTGGATGCAGTCCGCGGCGAGGCGAACATCGACCCCGAGCGAGGCCATCACCGGCTTGCCGGTGTCGATGGTCTCGAGCAGCGCCAGTTCGTCAGCATTCTTGCGGACCAGTTCGGCCCAGCGGATCATGATCTTCTTCTTTTCGAGCGGCTCCTTCTTGCGCCATATGCCCGAGGCAAAAGCCTTGCGGGCCGAGGCGACAGCGCGGTCGACATCCTTGATGCCGGCGCGGGCAATCTCGGCGCCCGGCTTGCCGTCCATCGGACGGATGCGGGTGAAGGTCAGGCCGGTTTCGGCGCGGCCGAGTTTGCCGTCGATGAAGATGCCGCCCTTCGGTGTGGCGTCGGCAAGTGCTTTTTCCCAATAGGCGCGGGTATGTTCGGTCGTCATCTCAGTTGGCCTTGTTCATTGTCATGATCGCTTCTGCGAAGGAATCGATGTCCGCATCGGTGACATCGCGAATGGTCGAGCGCCGCATCGGCTGG
>DASWOH010000305.1:0-35575 GCA_036398815.1 Rhizobium sp.
AAGGGCTGGACGCGGTGCGGCAAGAGGTGATTCATGAAGGTTTTCAACAACCTCATTGCCACCTCCCCCCACACCGTAAATTTGGAACGGATCAAATGGTGTTTGCCTCATAACGCTCTCCAGATGAGCGGCCCTAGCGAAAGCAGAGGGCCTGGTTGCTGAAGTCAACAAAAAACGCGGCGTTACAAAAATCGCAGGTACAGGTTAGATAGGTCGATATGTTTAGGCTGTTTATAGAACGCAAATTTGCGAACCGGCTCGACACGTAACTGTCGGCATCAGCGGGAGCGCCGTTGTCCTTAGAATGCGTCGGCGTCGACTACCGTATTAGCTACAGCCTTTTGGCGCTCGAAACTTCGTGGTAATCATCATTATCTCCTCAGTTGAACGAGCGTCTTGAAGGGCGGCCCAAGGGGTACGCCTTCAAGTCACATCACCTTAGCATCTGCTGAAGGTCCGTAAAATGGGTACAGAATTTATGAACAAGAATATTTCGACCTACGAATCCGTACCTAAAACCGAAGCTGGATTAAAAGAGGCCTATAGACTTGTTGTTGATGAAGTCGATCAGCTTCGTCGAGCAAAACGCCTGATTGACCAAAAGCTAGAGAAGGCAGAGGCGGCATGCGATCTGCTCCGTCAGCTCTTGCACAATTCACCTCATAGGACGAAGGAAATCGATGGAAACAGTAAAACCATTCGATCCAAACGTTTCCATAAGGGTAGCCAAACTTATGAGGTTGTTACGCGAGCAAAAAACATCCTCCTCGAAGTTGGTCGCCCGTTGACGCGATCCGAACTGCTTGACCACATGACTGCCAGCGGCGATTTTACGGTCACAGCTCGCGACCCTGCCCGCTTCATCGGCCGGGCATTGTGGGAAGACCCGAACTTCGTTCACTATCCAAAAATCGGCTACTGGCTTATCGGAACGGAATTGCCGCAGGGAGCCGCTTTGATCTCATCATGACCTCCTCCTACGACCTCCACATCCCTAATCACAAGACGCACCTATTTTTGTACTAGGTACAGAAAAAAACGGCGTGCCGCAGGGTGTGCTCGCAAAACGCAGGACATTTCCTGGAATCTCTAGCCGCTAGATCAACACGGCGCGATTAGCTCCGACCGCGCCGTGTTGATTAGCACTACAGGTCGTCGCTACTGAAGCGGCTAGACACCGAACATAAAACTCCCCGGACCAATAGATCAAAATCGTCAACGGGGCTGTCAAAACCTTGGTCGAGAACGCGGTGCAATCGTTCCTCATCACCGAAATTGATTGCCGTGGCATTCGAACTTTTCATGCTTCTTTTGACCATTCATTCCTCCTGATGCAATCGCTATCGGCGTTGCGCTCATCTATAGGTTGACTTCGCAGCGGGCGGACATCGGCCGCCCATCCGCTGTCAGCGAATTCAGCGAATCACTTATGGCTTTGGCCGGGCCTTGCGGCGTGACACACGTCGATTTCGGTAAATTGGAGCGCTGGTTTCGGTCGTCGCCGATTGCCATAACGGCAAAACTTGCGAACATTACAAAAAACTTGTGCCCATAGACCCTCATCTGGCCACGGCCGCAGCTTCACGTATTGATTCGGGAGACCGTAAGGGTTAGGATGCTTGCATTGGTTTGATGCCTTTCAAATCAAGCTGGGCTTATCTTCTGAGGGGGCCAGCACTAGGTTAAGAGGGCTACTTTGATGTGGTTCATTGGAACGGGTCGCACGCCAAATGCGACCCGTTTCATTTTGGTCGAGTGTCGGTGGCGTCTCAGGGCCAACATGTCGACGACGAGTATTGTTTCTCATCACTGCTCATAAGGCAATGCCTTGCAGCCAAAGCCCACTCGCTCACAAGTGTCGAGTGAGGCGGCCGTATGCTTCGCCGGTTCTGACATAATCTGCCTATACTACGCTCTGCCGATTGTTAAAAATACGCGCTGAAATTGGACCACGAGGGACATTCTCGCCATCCTCGCCCCCAGGCAAAAAGGGCACCGACCAGCTCAACGCAAATGCGCGGAAACAACATGTTGAGAAGCATGATTTCGATGAGCTGAGGGAAAATCGGCTTTAGGCAGATCGAAATCCCCACTTAAGGAAATTATAAGTAATCGAAATCCTTGTTAGAGCAAAAATGTCAACACTTAAGGTTAGGTGGGAATTTTGATCTAAACCAATAACTTACTTTTTAATTGGGTGGTTTCGATAGGTCCTACCCTCTGGTATTTTTCGCTTAGAAACCTTTATGGTCAAAATCAACTTGATACGGCGCTGACCGTTTTTTTGGCTGCGAATTCCTTGGCAATGAAAAAAGTAATTCCTTTGTAATCCAAGCGCTTCGGTGGCAAGTTTTGGACCGCTGGACAATTCCAGACCGCTGGAATTCCTTTCCTTGCAAAGTCAGATGCGGGGAAAAAATGGTCGAGGTTCGAGGAATGTCCAAAGCCGCTGAGGGGGGGAGATTGTGGTCGACCTCGCTGATCTTAGACCGCCGAAGGGTTAAGCATTTTGCAGGTTAAATGACCAAAAACCGGCTGAGCTGACGCCAAAAAAATAATTTAATTCGATGCGTTTTTTTCTCTCATTTCGGCTGAATGCAGCGCAATTTCACCGAAAAGGCGTTCAAATTGTCGAACCTCAGGCGCGAATCGGATGTTAGCCGATTCGGAGCCTAGTAGTGATTCGAGGTTGAGGAGCACCGATGCGAGCATTAATGGCTTCGAAATAGACACTTTCAACTGAGAATTCCAGTAGACGCTCTATGGCCTTTACTGTGCCACGATCTCATTGATTTTTGAAAGTAAGAGGCTGTTGCGGCGAGTGCCGCCACCAGACAAACTAAAAGACGGGCAATCTCATTTCGGGTCGATGGGAGCCAACACCGCCAGCGCGGTCAACTCTACAAACTGTCGTCCTTCTAAACGAAACTACGTTTCGCTTCCAGATTTTCGGTCGTAGTCTGGGAAGCGGAGCGGGCTTCAAAATCGCAATCCTTTCCAAAAAGTCGCAATTGCTTTCAAAATAACCGGCGAAATTCGTACAGCCTTAGTATGCGGTAGCCGCACATCTAAGCAACTGAAATCATTGACGTGGTTACGCGGCTTGAGATTCGAAAGTCGCAATAGATGGACAACAAAGTCCCTATCCCTTCGGTTCTGAGTTCCAATAGTCTGCCGCCGACAATGCTGTCGACCCTTGAACGGAAGCCGGGCAAGGCACAATCGTTCAAAAATACTTATGGCAGCTATAAGATCTATTCGCTTGATTGATAAGTGAGCCAGTCCCATATTAGCTCGCAGAGGTCGCGACCTTTCGGGCATCTAAAAACCGGAAGGAACCTGGAAATGACGACGATTACCTATCGAGACACCAGCAGCACGCGGAGCCCGCTCCCGTCGGGCGGTGGTTTCGTACCATTCATCACACGCATCACCGATCGCTGGCGGCAATGGCGCTCCGAGCGCGAACTTGAGTCCCTCTCGGACGATATGCGCAAGGACCTGGGCTGGCCCGCCATTGACGAAACCAAGAATCCCAAGGCGATGCGATGATTGTGATACCCGATAAATTCCAAAGGCGGCGCTCAACCGAAACGAGCGTCGCCTTTCGAACATTTAGCGCAGTAGAACATGCTTTGATTTCATCTTGATTATTATCCGCATATATATTTGGCCGCTTTAGCATATTGCTTGCCCGCCCTGCCTGCTTTCTTCAGGCTGGCAATTTTAGCGGGCTCGAACAAATATTTCTTTGCGGCCGCTATTATCCATGCCAATGTCGCTAACAGACCATCGAGCCGACGCGTTTGACGCAAGGTATACGGAATGGTCGTGGAGCATGGATTTTCCTGATATGAGCAAGACTCCGATTAAGACGCGTTCCCTGGTTTTCTTTCTCGTACCCCATTTTACCATGCTGCCGTTTTCCGCCGCGGTCGAGACGCTGCGGATCGCCAACCGCATGCTGGGTTATCCGGCCTACTCCTGGCGGCTCGCCTCGACCGATGGCCAGAAGGTCTATTCCTCCAGCGGCATCGGCATCGAGGTCAATTCGGCACTTGCCGACGAGCGCCGCTATCTCGGCGGCGAGAACCGTCCGAACATGGTGCTTGTCTGTTCGGGCATCTATGTCGAGGAATTCAACAACAAGTCGGTCAATGCCTGGCTGCGCGAGACCTACAATCGCGGTGTCGCCGTCGGCAGCCTCTGTACGGGCGCGCATGTGCTGGCCCAGGCAGGTCTCCTGAACGGCAAGCGCTGCGCCATCCATTGGGAAAACCTCCCCGGCTTCTCCGAGACCTTTCCGCAGGCCGAAGTCTATGCCGATCTCTACGAGGTCGACAGCAATCTCTACACCTGCGCCGGCGGCACCGCGTCGCTGGACATGATGTTGAACCTGATCGGCCAGGATTTCGGCGAGAACCTCGTCAACCGCGTCTGCGAGCAGCAATTGACCGACCGCGTCCGCAGCCCGCACGACCGCCAGCGCCTGCCGCTGCGCGCCCGCCTCGGCGTGCAGAACGCCAAGGTGCTGTCGATCATCGAACTGATGGAAAGCAATCTCGCCGAGCCGCTGTCGCTGCTGGAAATCGCCGACGATGCCGGGCTCTCGCGCCGCCAGATCGAACGCCTGTTCCGCCAGGAAATGGGCCGCTCGCCAGCTCGTTACTATCTCGAAATTCGCCTCGACCGCGCTCGCCACCTGCTGGTGCAATCCTCCATGCCGGTCGTGGAAGTGGCAGTCGCCTGCGGCTTCGTTTCCGCCTCGCATTTTTCCAAGTGTTATCGCGAACTCTACAATCGTTCGCCGCAGCAGGAGCGCGCCGAACGCAAGCTCACCATGTCGAGCAACCGCACCGGTGTCGTCGTCTGACGCTCATCCTTCATACCTGCTAATGGAAGCGGCCTATTCGGCCGCTTCTTTCGTTATCTTGAAGTCGGAATAGACCTGGTTGCGGCCATTATGCTTGGCCATATAGAGAAACTGGTCGGCGGCGTTGAGATAATTCTCGAACGCCTCATAACCAGCAATTTCGGCCACGCCGATCGACACGGTCACCGACAATTCCTCGTCGTCCGCATTGACCTTCAGGTTCGAGAGATTGACGCGCACATCGTCGCAAATGGCGGTGGCGGCATGTGAATCCATCTCCGTGAATAGAATGGCGAACTCCTCGCCACCGAGCCGCGACAACAGGTTCTCGCTGCCTTCGAACAAGGACTGGAGCCGCCCGGCGACCGCCTTCAGCACCTGATCGCCGATCTCGTGACCGTAGGTATCGTTCAGCTTCTTGAAATGGTCGATATCGAGGATCGCGACCGAGCTCGGTCGCTGACGGCGCAGGCAATCGTTCACGATCCTTGGACCCTGATCGTAGAAATACCGTCTGTTGTAGAGCCCGGTCAGATAGTCGCTCGCCGCCAGAGCGCGTAACTGCTTGATCTGCATCAGCGTCTCGACATTGAGCGCAATGCGGCACTGCAGCTCTTCCGCCACGAACGGACGATAGATGAAATCGCTGGCGCCGGCCTTCAGGAATGTCGCCGAAAGCAGACGATCATTCGAAGAGGAGATGCCGATGACACGCATCCGGTCCGAGCCGAAGCGATGGCGGATGCGCCGCGTCAGCTCCTGGCCGTTCATGTCGGGCATATGATAGTCGGTCAGCACCATTTCGATGTCGCTATAGTCATCAAGCGCCGCCAGGGCCTCGACGCCGGACCCGGCTTCGACGACCTTGAACTGCTGCGCCTCCAGAATCTCGACCAGCACCCGCCGTGCCGACGGCATGTCATCCACCACCAGCACCCGCGTGCTGCGGTTGGAGATGGCACGCCTGACGGAGGAAACGAGGTTATCGAGGGCGAACTCATTGTCCTTCAGGACATAGTCGACAATACGGCGCTCCATAATGCGGCTGCGCATAGCCACATCGAAGGATGCCGTAAAGACGACGGAGGGGATTTGGTGGGCGATAGCAACATCCAGCGCCTCGCCATGCGGAGAATCCGGCAGGTTGAGGTCGACGACCGCCATGGAGAAACCATGCTCATCGACCGCGAGCACTTCGTTCAGTTGCTTCAGCGAGGCGCAATGGGTGACGTTGAGCCCAAGCTCGGTTTGGAGGCGGTGGCAAAGAACGGCGGAGAACATGCGCGAATCTTCCACCAGAAGTATCTTCTGGCTGCCACGGCGATGACCATGGCCATCACTGAGGGAATCCACGCCGAACACCATTTCCTTCACGCCCTCCAAACCACCCGGCATCGCCTGTTCGTCGTTGCTGTTGCGGACGAAGCGACAGTGCCATAGATCTCATCGTGAACGGGATTCGTGAAGAAAGCGGAACCATAGATTGTACAAATCTTATGAAAAACATGAATTATCTTCACATTTTTCTTGCTTGAACATCCACGGATCCCCCCTTCCAGCATATCAGGCACTCATTCTCACCTGCCGCAGCGACTGGATCTGCAGCAGCGTGTCGAGATTCTGGTTCACGCGGCAGTAGAATTCTTCGTCGATAAACGGCCGCAGCATGAAGTCGTTGCCGCCGGCCTTGAGGAAACGCGCCGACAGGAGCCGGTTGGTGGAGGACGAGACGCCAATGATGCGCAACTCATGCGAGCCGATGCTGGCGCGGATGCGGCGCGTCAATTCGAAACCGTCGATATCCGGCATGTTATAGTCGGTGACCATCAGGCCGATGTCGCGATTGGCTTTGAGTATCTCCAGCGCCTTGGCGCCGTTCTCTGCCACGCTCACCCGGAAATTATAGCGTTTCAGGCGGCTGGACAGCAACGCCCGCGCGGTGGCGCTGTCGTCGACGATCAGCACATGATGGCGATGATTGGTGAGAAAGCGGCAGATCGATTCCACCAGCAGATCGACGGCGAAGACATTGTCCTTGAGAATATAGTCGACAACGTCCTTGGCGATCAGCGCGTCGCGCATGCCCGCAAGGAAGGTGCCGGTAAAGGCGATCGTCGGGATGCTGAGGTCGATGAGATATTCGAGCGCCTCACCGTTTTCCGCGCCCGGCAGATTGATGTTGGAGATTGCCAGCCGGATCGGCTCCGACGACTTGTCATAGGCAAGCTGCAACTCTTCGAAGTTCCGGCAGATTTCAATATCGATGTCGAGGAGTTCCTTCAGCTTCGCGCTGATCATCGACGTGAAGACATTCGAATCCTCGGCAAGCAGAATGCGTGCCCCGGAAAGCGACCCACCGGAATATTGCATTCCGGAAATACCCAAAAATGACATGATAAAAACCCGCTAATAAAAACTCCACCTCGTTGGGAGGTTCTACAGCAAAGCCTTTGAGCATTTGTTAAGTCGACTGGTTTCCCATAGATGAAGAAAGCAGCCGTCAGAGCACTGGGCTTGCATCGGGCCGGCAAGAGATACCCTAATCTTTCAAAACCGGAACATCCCGGTCCTATACTTCCGAATTTCCGTCAGGCGGTGCGAGACCGTTTCGGTCACATCACTCTGCCGGCGTCCTGCCGCGGCGACGGCCGACGCTTTTGCTTTCCGGCGGCTGCGGCAATTGCTCCTCTGCCGGGGAAACGACGTCTTTCACAACCTCTTCGCTCCCGTCTTCCGGCCCGTCCGCCGATTCCGCGAGAATGCTGCTTGGCTTGCCCCGCTTGCCGTCGCGAATGATATGCAGTTCCTGATGCGGATAGGGAATGGAAATCCCCTCTTCGCGAAAACGCTTCAGGATCTCGATCCTCAGATTGTTGCGAATTTCCATGCCGTCGGAGAGGTCCGAAAGATAGAAGCGCATCTCGAAATCGAGCGAGGAAGGGCCGAAGCGCAGGAATTCGACATGCGGCTCGGGGTTTTTCAGCACCTTCGGGACGCTGCGCACCAGTTCCAGCAGGATATCCATCACCTTCTTAGGATCGGATTCGAAGCTGACGGAAACCGGAATCTCCGAGCGCGCTAGACGATTACGGTGTGTCCAGTTACCGAGGGAGGCATTGATCAACTCGGAATTCGGCACGATGATCGACTGCTTGCGGAAAGTCTCGATCTCAGTGGCGCGCACCGAAATGCGCTTGACGATGCCTTCCGAGGAGCCCGAGACGATCCAGTCGCCAACCTTGAAGGGCCGTTCGACCAGGAGGATCAGGCCGGAGACGAAGTTCGACACGATATTCTGCAGACCGAAACCGATACCGACAGAAAGCGCACTGGCGACGAGCGCCAGGCTGGACAGGTCGATGCCGGCCGCCGAAATGGCGATGATCGCCGCCAGCGCGACACCGAGATAACCGATGCCGGTCTTGACGGAGTTGCGGACACCCAGATCCATCTGGCCCCGCGCCATGACATTGCTGTCCAGCCAGCGCTGGAACCAGCGCGTCACCAGATAACCACCGGCAAAGAGCAGGATGCCGACGAGGATGCCGACCAGTGAAATCGACATATTGCCGATCCGGATCTCGGTGAACAGCCGGTAGGCGAGCAGCTCCAGATCCTGGATATGGAAGCCCCAGGACAGCAGGATCAGCGGAATGCCGGTCAAAAGCGCGACCGCATAGGTCGCAAGGCCAGCGACAAGCCCGGCCTGATCGAGCGCAACATCGCCGGGCTTGAAACGATTCTCCAGGAAACGTCCGATGATCGTCTCGGCAAAGACGCCCTGCCGCGACACCGCCTTACCCAGCTGGAAGCCGAGGTACATGGTCGCAAGAACGGCGCTGGTCAAGATCAACTGCGTCGCGATAAAGCGCGCCAGGCCGACATAGCCGATAATCGCCGTGAAGATCAGCAACACGCCTAGCCCCCGAAGGATGATCGCCATGCCGTGCGGCCAGCGACGGCCGGGGGCATCGGGATCGCCGTTCTTGGCGAGAATCGGCTTGCCGAAGGAGGCCGCGATCAGGATCAGACCGATCAGCAGAGCGGCGAAGAAGCTCTTCGCCACAGTGACGACGACAGGCGACCCCATGGATTCGCTGATGCGGTCGAAGACATAGTCGAGGCCGTTGACGACGGCCATGGCCTGCATGCACCAGCTCAGCGACCGGGCACCCTTGTTCGACAGCTTGACAAGCCGCCAATGCGGCCGGAAAGGCGCAAAAACGGCATTGGTCAGACGACCGACGAAGTAGACGAGCCAGATGAAGCCGAAGAACGCCGTCAGTATCGGCGCGATATCCGGCCGCAGCACGTTGAAGTTCGAAAGGCTCAAAAAGGACGTGACGAGAAAGGCGACCAGCGTCAGCGTACGGATCAATGTCGACCAGAAGGCGACCGAGAGACGACTGATGTAGGGTGGATTCTCGATGCTTTCGTCCCGGACATAATAACTGCGGAACAGCCGATAGCCGCCCAACAGGAAAATCATGGCAGCGCTGAACGACAGAAAGACGGCAGCCAGAAACGAGCCGAGCTTGGCCTTCAGAACGAAGCCGATCCAGCTTGTTACCGCATCGCTGAACCTTACGCCCTCTTCGACGAAAGCCGCTCCCGCGTCCTCGAATGTCCCGGCGGAAATCCCCGTGCGCTTGAACAGCGTCTCGGCGAACAGCTTGCGGCGCATTTCGACGAGTTGCATCGAAAGCCGGTTGGTCGCGGTGACAAGATTGTCGACATCGAGGCTCACGGCACTGATCTGCGAACGCTCGGCCGTGAGCCGGTCACGTTCCTGGGTGACGATCGGAGCCTCGGGCGGCTGCCCTTCCTTCGGAGCTGCGCCAAGCTGTGTCAGACGCGTGTCGATCTCCGCGAAGCGCGGCTTCAACCGTGCTGAAATCGCCGCGATGGAGCGATTGAGATCATCCGCCCGGCCGGACAGCGCCACCAGCGCATCGTCGTCCGCTCCTTCGTTCTTGGAAACCTCCTCGATCGAGGAAAAATCCTTCTTCGCCTGGTTGAGATCGGCAACGGCGGCATCCAGCAAACCATTGGCGAGCGGTGCCGATTGCGGAGACTGCTCCGATTGCTGTGCCGGCTGTGCCTGTTGCTGATCCTGCGCGAAGGCATCCCTGCCTGGCAAAGAACCCGCCATCACGACAAAGCTCAACCCCAAAAGCAGTAAGGACAAAAAACGGAGGCGGTGTTTCAGCAGGCGCAAGCAAAGCTCCTCGTCGCGGATAAAGTCGCTGGCGGCTTGGGTAAACGGATTCGCCGCGCGGAAGAAATGAAAGGACGGAATCTACCTATACTGCGATCACGAATTTCATAGCCCCTGCGCGTAAGCCTTGTAAGGCAAAGAAAGGCGACAGAAAGGCATTCGTCGCCTTTATTCCCTTAGAAACCTGCGCCCGGCTGAGCGAGATAATCTTTCTCGGCCTCCGTCGATACGCGTCCAAGCATGGCGTTGCGATGGGGAAATCGGCCGTAAGCGGCAATGACCGCGCGATGCCGGAGTGCGTAGTCGATCTGTTCGTCCCTGCCGAGCGCGTGGAAAAGAGCAACCGCCCGATCCTGCTCGGCAAGGTTCTCGGCATGTTCGAACGGCAGATAGAAGAAGATTCGCCACTCAGCCGGCATCTCCCGATCCGCGCCGACCTCCAAAGCCGCTTTCGCCTCCTGCAACGCCAAGCCATCGGTGGCGAAAGCAAGAGGGGTGCCGCGATAGATATTGCGTGCGAATTGATCGAGGACAATGACCGCAGCCAGCCGGCTTCCTGGCGTTGCCCGCCACAAATCGGTCACCCCTGCCGCCAGAGCCAGATGCGTATCGCGAAACCGGCGACCGATCTCTTCGTCGAGATTAACGGCCGAACGAAACCAGTCCTCGCTCGTGCACTCCTCGAACCAGAAACTCGATACCTCTTCCGGCGTACAGACAATCGGCCTTACTGCCATTCCCTATCTCCCGACATTGGCCCTCGGGAGATAGGTCCGTCAGCGCGTGACGGCAATGGCGAAGTTCGCCGTTGCTCACCCTTTTTGCAAGATCGGGATGAAGGCGATGCCTCCGATCAGGCTCGTGACGATGCCCAGGCGATATGTCTCAGTCACACCGCCTGGCACTGCGGATAGAACCGCGCCGCAACGCCTTCGGCAGCCGCATAGGCCTGCGTCACGATCTCCGGCACCAGATCGATATCCGGCAGACTCCCGAGCCCAAGCGGACCGACGGCGAAAAGCCCGTCCGTCGTCCGGCCGTCCACCGAAAGCGCGCCGGTAGCCTCGACGGCAAGGCCGAGACCGAGTTCGTCCGGCATGGCGAGGCCCGCATTGATCAGGCTCTGCATCAGGGGCGTGGTGAGGTCAGACGCCTGGCAGCGGCAGTCGATCACCTCGTCGGCATAAATCTGCTCGATGCCCTGCCGGCCGGCCGGCCTCATCGCCAACCCGGTCGGTGTGCGCCGCAGGAAGTGCCCACGGCGCAACAGCGTGTTGCCCTCCGCGAGTTCCTGTTTCAGCCGGACGTGCAGCGCCTCCGGCAGACGATTGCGGTGGCTGTCGTAAAGCGCGCGCAGATGCCGGTTGAATTGCTGCTTCTGTCCCGCCGGCAACGAGCGCCAGAGCGAACGCGCATGTTTGCGCAGGCCGTTCATGACGGATTGCCAGCTTTGTCCGCTCGCCTCGGCTTCCTCGCAGGCCCCGCGAATGAAGCGCACGATCTCGCTGAGACTGCCGGGCATCGCTTCCGCCGGAAAGACCGGATCGGCATTGCTGCGGGTATGGCTCTGCGGCAGGAAGCCTCGCCTGGAGACGAGGGTGATCTGGCCGTCATAACCGCTGTCGCGCATCTGCAGCAGCCGGTCGACGACGCGCAGGCCGCTGCCGAGCAATACCGTATGCGGACGCGATACCAGGCGGCGGGCGCGAACCGTCGTCGGCGTCGCCACGGGCTCGCCACTCTGCGGCTGATCATCGGCAATGCCATAACCGGTCGCCAGAACCACCATGTCGAACAGGGGATTGGAAACGCCTGCGCTTTCCACCAGAAAACGGTTGCCACGGCCGCGGCGAAGCCCGACCACCGTCTCGCTGCTGACCTGCACCGTAATATCCCGTCGCGAGGACAGCGCTTCTGAGAAACGCTGATAGACATAATCGCTGAAAATGCTCTTCGGCACGAAAATCTGCAGAAAGCCCGGTATCGCCGCCGGCACGGCGCTGCGGAACGGGGCGTTGCTACAGAGCCAGTCGTTGAAATCGTCGGGATCGCCGGCGGACACCGAAAGGTCGCGCACGCGGCTGTTGAGGATCTCGCTGCTATGACCGGAGGCCAATGCCTGGCCGCCGCTGACGCTGGAATTGGGGTCGAAAAGCTGCAGGTGAAACGGCGTCCGCACCGTCTTCATCAAGGCGATCGCCATCATCATGCCGGAAAAGCCGCGGCCGATGACGGCGATGCGCGGTATCCCATAGGCCTGTGCCGCGGCGTTTGCCTTGGCGGAGAAAAATCCCTGAACCGTCATATCAACTCCTGGGGGGCGAGGTGGTCGATCATGCTTTTCTAAGGGCATACGGATACTTTGCCGGTGAACCGCATAACGGCTCGCGACCACCCGGCCGCGAGAGCGCTGCGCGCCCGTAAACACACAAGAGCCGCTTTGGTTCCTTTGAACCCGAAGCTACGCCCCATTTCGGCATCACGTCCGAAAGAGAATGCTTCAGGCGGGTTTCCGCTCCAGCACGAAACCCTGTTCCCTTCGTCAACCTTCATGCTGCGAACCCTTCGGCCCGGAGGAATGTGGTTGCTTATATTGTCTACTTATTTAGTCGTATATGAAAGCGCGAAAATGCGCCGGTAGCAAGCGCTTTCTTGCGACCGGCGTTTTGACGGCGAATGACGTCTACGACATGGCCGGGCACAAGACGTCGTGCAATCGCGGCTTTGCCCGCTTATTCCGTTGATTTTCGAATTGCTTGGCGAAGGCGGAAAACAATCGGTAACCCTGCTCCCAGCGGCCGAAACCGCTGGCGATGTTGATGTGGCCGGCATGGCCGAGATCATGAATCTCGCTGCCCCATTGCGCGGCATGGCGGCGAAGCTCGGTAAAATCCATGTAGGGATCGTCGCGGCTGCCGACGACGAGGCTCGGAAACGGCAGGGCCTCGGTCGGCATCGCGCCGAAATCGATGGCGCCCGGATGCAACCGCTCCGTCCGCCCGAGATCGCAGGGCGCAACCAGAAAAGCACCCTTCACACGGCGAGCGGCAGGCCGGTTTGCAAGATTTGCGGCGAGCAGGCATCCGAGACTATGCGTGACGAGCCAGGCTTCCCCTGCCCGCTCCAGCTCTATCTCCAGCGCCGCCAGCCAATCCTTGAGCACCGGCCTCGCCCAGGAGGCCTGGCGGACGATGGTCGCGGGCGCATGATCGCGCGCCCAGTGACGCTGCCAATGGCCCTCGGCGGAGCCGTTCAAACCGGGAACGATCAATGTCGCGACCATGGCGCTCTCCTGGATGGCAAGCGGCGGTTCATCGAGCCGCACGCTTACAATTTCTCCATTCGACGCTTATTATGCCGACCAGCGAAATCAGGATAAGCAAAGAAAATCTAATGTACCGTACATCTATAGAAATTAAGAGCTTATCGATTTAACACGGCTAAGTCACTGAATATGCCATCGGCTGGTGGAGTGATGGATGGGAACTGTTTCGCAGTTGCACGAGCATGTCAGGCCGCTCGCACACCGCATTGAAAGCGAAGAGGAAGCGTTGCAGACCGCCCGATCGCTGGCCGCCGGTTTCGCGCAGCAGGCAAGCGACCGCGACATCAATCGCGTGCTCCCATACGAGGAGATGGAGGCCCTGTCGCAATCCGGCCTGCTCGGCATCACCACGCCCTCCGAATATGACGGCCTCGACATCTCCAATTCCATTCTTGCCGAAATCATCGCCATCCTGGCTGAGGCCGATCCCTCGATTGCCGAAATTGCACGGAACCATTTCTACATTCTCGAAGCACTGCGCACCGGCGGCAGCGAAGAGCAGAGGGACGTCTTCTTCGCCAGGGCGCTGGCCGGCGATCGCTTTGGCAACGCCCTCTCCGAACCCGGCACCAAAACGACCGGACAAGACAACACCCGCCTAACGCAGGATGGGCCCGGTCATCGCGTCAATGGCCGCAAATCCTATGCCGCCGGCGTGCTGTTCGCCGACTGGATCGCGATCTTCGCGCTCGATGCGCGGGACGCATTGACCATCTCCCTTGTCCCGCGCGGCACCGAAGGCATCCAGATCATCGACGACTGGGACGGCTTCGGCCAGCGCACCTCCGGCAGTGGCACGATCATCCTGCACAATGTCTACGTCAACGCCGACGCCGTCCTTGCGCATCACAAAGGCTTCGAGCAGCCAACGACCATGGGCCCGGTGGACCAGATCATCCATGCCGGCATCGATCTCGGCATTGCCCGGGCTGCTTTCGCGGAAACCGTGGAATTCGTAAAGACCAGCGCCCGCCCCTGGATGAACAGCGGCGTCGAGCGCGCGGCGGACGATCCGCTGACCATCGCCAGGATCGGCGAGATCGCCATCCGCATCGAGGCGGCAGCCGCCATGCTGGAACGCGCTGGCAGGAAGATCGATATCGCCCAGATCAATCCGACCGAGGAGCATGTGATCGACGCCACGCTTGCCGTGGCGGCTGCGACAACGTTGACGACGGAAATCGCCATCGAAGCCTCGAACACGCTGTTCGAACTCGCCGGCACCTCCTCCACGCGCATCGGCCTCAATCTCGACCGCCATTGGCGCAATGCCCGCACCCACACGCTCCAGGACCCCATCCGCTGGAAATACCATCTCGTCGGCAACTACCATCTGAACGGCGCAACGCCGCCGAAGAACTGGACGCCGTGAAACGCAAACCGCCGGCTTTGAGCCGGCGGAGAAGTCCAAGATGTTCGGGCCGATAGCTCAGCCGATATTCGAAGCTCGATAGTCTTCCCGCTCTTCGGTGTCGATCCCCGGCCCACCGCCGGCGACGAACTGTTCCAGCGTCAAGTTGTCGAGAATGTCGGCGATCGCATCACGGACTTCCGTCATGGAGCGCCGCACATGACATCGCTCCGGATCGGCGCAATCGTCACAGGCCTCATAGGCCGTGCGGCTGGCGCAACGGATCGGCGCGAGCGGACCATCAAGCGTACGGATGACATGGCCGATGCGGATGTCGGTAGCGGGACGCGACAGAGAGTAGCCGCCGCCCGGTCCCTTCTTCGAACGCAGCACGCCGGCATTGCGCAATTCCAGCAGGATGGTGTCGAGGAACTTCTTCGGGATATTGTTACGCGAAGCAATGTCGTTGATGAACGCAGTTTCGCCCGGCGCGAGGCGTGCCAGGTCCACCAGCGCCTTCAACCCGTATTTTCCTTTTTTCGTGAGCATCGCTATCCGCTTTACTACAAGTTTGATTGTTCGGAGCCCGGCTGACCGGTCGAGACTCGACCGCCGATCCTGTCATCTTTGGCCACGGAAGTAATACCGCCGCCTTCGACGAACAAGACAATAACTCACAAATTGTATAGTTTATATGAGTAAATTTAGGCAAATGTATCGCCTAAGCAACGATTTTGCGGTTTTTCTTGCCTTTACGCAGCGCTGGTATCGAATTGCGGCCTGTCGCGTCTACGATCTGCATGGCCGGCGATAGCCGACGCCACCTGCCCCGCGACGAAGACACCATGCTCGACCACTTCCGGCAGGCCCATGAGTTCGCCGAAGGTGCCTCGCGCCAGCGGCCCGGAAATGAACAGCGACGGCGCCACCGCGCCATCGGCGCCTAGCGCCTGGGACGCCGTATTGCAGGCAAGGCCGAGGCGCGTCGCGTCGATGGCGAGATAGCCCGCATCCGCCAGTGCGCCGATCCAGCCCTGCGTCTCCAATATGCCGCGATGCCCCGGCCCGGTCGTCACCACGACCGCATCGAACTGGCGATCGATGCTCCCGGCCGAATGGCTGAGAACGAGCCGACAATCGATCGCCCCATCCTTTGTCTCCACCGACGCGACGGAGGCTGCCAGCACCTCCAGCCTGCCGTCGCGAATCGCTTCCTCGCTGGCGGCCTCCACCTGCGGCGCGACGCGGAAACGGTGCACATCCCAGAAGGGCCGCAAATGCCGCACCACACGCCGACGCTCTTCAAGCGGCATCGCCCGCCACAGATCCTGCCCCTGTGCGCGCACCTGATCGATGACGGCGTGCCAGCTCCTCCCCTCGGCTTCCGCCTCGCGAATGGCGGCGCGTACATGCCGCAACAGATCGAGCGCCGTCCGCGATGGGTGGCTGACAAAATCGCCGAACAGCTCCTGCTTCACCGGCGCGTGGCCGCGCGACCGCAGACCACGTCTGGAGATGGCCGTGATCGGCCCCTTGTGACCGCGCAGGGTAAGGGAGGCGATGACATCGGCAGAGGTCAGGCCGTTGCCGACCACGAGCACGCGGTCATCGGCGCGGATGGCGGCGAGCGCATCCGGCCGTGTCGGATCGACGACGAAACGCGGATGACCGGCCAGCGCGCGCCGCAGCGGCTCCGGCGGCAACGGCGACGGATGGCTCGTGGCGATGACGAGAATATCCGCCTCCAGCCGCCGACCCGCTTCCCCTCTGATCACCCAGCGATCATCCAGCCGCCGCACTTCGGCAGCCTTCTCGGCAACATGGGTGATGCAGCCATCATCGATGAAAGGCTGCACCATGTCATTGATATAAAGGCCGAAAAGCTCGCGGCGCGGAAACAGGCTGCCATTCGCCGCAACGGCGGTCCCGTCGCCGGCCAGCGCATCGTGGTCTTCGATCCATCGTTGAAAATGTTCGAGATCGTCGGGCAGCAGGCTCATCTTCGCCGCCGGCACGTTGATGCGATGCGCGGGATCCTGGGTATCATAGGCAAGCCCCGCCCCCAGTCTGGCGCGTGGCTCGAAAATGAAAAGCTGACCGGGTTGCAGCGGGTGGCGCTGCAGCAGATGAAAGGCAACTGCCGCTCCCGAAACGCCGCCACCGATAATTGCGATGATTGGCCGATCATACGAGGGATCGTGAGAATAAGTGGTCATCGCCAAATCCTTCCAGTCCGATCGATCGCGCGGACGATCTCAGCGCCGCCAATCGCGCATGCTTCATAGCATTATACTCTACAAATTTTATTGACAACAGAATGCCACGGCAAGCCGATGGTTCCCGCTAACCAACGCAACGGTGTCAAAACCGATATCGCCTTTGCAAACAAACACTTCTTTGTGCTGCGCACAACAGCGTTGTTGCACCGCAGGATGTAAAAAACTTGGCATACACCCAATAAAAGAACATACTGATGATTGTTCTGATTCATGTTCTCTGGGAGGAGAAACATCATGGAACTGCTTCATCTGCTGTCCGCCTTCGACTATGCGCTGATCCTGCTCCTGGCAGTCATCTTCGTCTTCAGTATGATGGAAGGCGGGCATAAAAGGCATTAGGCAACCGCTGACGCGACTGTCAGATACCTAAAGTCACGGTGATCGGCTAGATGCCTGGCGCTTACGGTCGTTCGCATTTCCGCGATTTTGTCCGCGAAAATTTCCTGATCCTGATTCTACTTTGAAGAAAAGTGAGTCGTTGCTTCGCGTCTATGAATGCAACGACGGCCTCTCAATCCAGCAAGTTGCCTCCTCGGTCCCATCCGCAAGCTGATAATGCCTGCGACCTGCAACCCTGACATCCTGCAACCGAAGCCCCGCAGGCAACCAGCTTGAACTAGCGCCTCTATCCCTATGTAATCCTAGGAAGATTTGGTGGGTGATGTAGGGCTCGAACCTACGACCCGCTGATTAAGAGTCAGCTGCTCTACCAACTGAGCTAATCACCCGTAACCGCTCGCTTGCGGTGTGAACGGGCATATAAATAGGATCGGTTTGATTGTCCAGCGGCCAGATCAATTTTCTTTGGTTATTCGTCAAAAAAATTTCGAAGAACGGAAAAAACCTCATAAAATCAAAGCTCAAGAATTCCCGTCGCAACACGCACCGCCTGACCGCCGATGCGTGCATTGGCGA
This sequence comes from Rhizobium sp., assembly GCA_036398815.1. GTDB lineage: Bacteria > Pseudomonadota > Alphaproteobacteria > Rhizobiales > Rhizobiaceae > Rhizobium. The sequence continues at coordinate 17,962 of DASWOH010000305.1, forward strand.
TCTCGCCGCCGTCGACGTCGATATGGAGGTGGATGAAGGAGGGGCGACCCATCTCGACTCCCTGCTCGACGATGACGGGATGATGCCCATCCGGCAGTTGGTCGAAATGGTTGATGGCGCCGGAGAGCGCCGCCACGGCCGAGCCCGTCGCCGGGTCCTCGACAATGCCCATTCCGACCGGAAACATCCGGGCGTGGAACTTGGCGGTATGATTGACCGCGCCGCGACAATAGATGAAGGCGGAGGCGAGCGCGCCGTCGACGAAGGGAACCATCTTTTCCCAAAGCTGCAGGTCGAATTCCAGCCGCTCGGCTGCTCCGACATCATGCACCGGCACCAGCAGGAACGGCACGCCCGCGCTCCAGATCGACGGTACGTGATTCTCGAAACCGATCTCGGTGATCTTCAGGCTGAGCGCATTGGCGATATCGGCCTTGTCGAGCGGCAGCACGATCTGCTCCGATTTGCGCGGCAGGTCGAACTCGGCAAAACTAGCTTTCTTCTGCCGGAGCCTGACCGCGCAGCGCACCGGCCCTACCCGCTCGTCCAGCACCGAGACCAGATCGATATCACCGCCATGACCGGCATGCGCCCGCTCGGCAAGCGCGATCGCCGTGCCGACGGTCGGATGGCCGGCGAAAGGCAGTTCACGCCCCGGCGTGAAGATACGCAGGTTCGCTGTATGAGCCGGGTTCTGCGGCGGCAGAACGAAGACCGTCTCGGAAAGGTTCATCTCCTTGGCGATCGCCTGCATCGCCTCGTCGCTCAGGCCTTCAGCATCGAAGATCACGGCCAGCGGATTGCCCGCCAGCCTGCTGTCGGTGAACACATCATAGACACTGAAGCTGCGGGCCACCCCTGCCTCCCTCACATGGCTTTAGACTGCATAACCACCTCTGCCCGCCCATTCATAACGGCAACACGGTTGAGAGCAAGCTAAAGCTGTTCCCGACGGTCGAAGAACCAGGCGAGGATCGGCAACATCGCCGAATTATAACGATGCGCCGCCGGATCGGCAGAACGGATGGCAACCGCGCCGTCGATCTCTTTTTCCTCATCCACCAGCATATGCGCCCTGATCCCCTCAAGCATCTCCTCGGCTGTCCATGGGAAACGGAAGACCCGGAACAGGGTGATCGAACGATTCGCATGCGTGGCGTAATAGCCTGGGTCAGCGACGGCCATGTCGAGGTCCAGGCCGGTTTCCTCCATGACCTCGCGGCGCATGTTGCCCTCGATATCGCAACGGCCGTCGACGATATCGTTTTCATCCATCGAACCCGCGGCGCAATAGACCTGCCCCGCATTGGCCGTGTGCTGCGCCATGCGGATGGCGATGATCGCGCCATCGCAGGAGACGGCCACCGGAAAGGCGAAGACGTGGAAGCCGCCGCCTCGCTCCCTATGCTTGCGCCACCACAGGAACGTAGAGAACGGCGTCACATAGCCCTCGCCCACCACGGCTTGCTCGCTGACGGAGAGGCGCTGCTGGAAGATCATACGGCCATCATAAAGCGCGGGATTGGCTGATATCTCCTTCTTCCAGTTCTCCCGCGCCGCCTCGGCTTCGCTGAGATGAAAAGGATGATCGCCGGCAATGACCTTGAGATCGATGCGCGCGACCGGAAACACGGTCTTTTCCGGCGGCCAGCCGGCGATGTCGTTTTGCAGTTTAAAAGCGGAATTCATAAGAGATCCAATTCCATGACGACGGGGCAATGATCGGAGGCCTTCGGCCTGTCCCACCCCGTGCGTGGATAACGTTCCATCTCCTGCCCTGGCGGAAAGATGGTGCGGAAAGGCTGGCCGCAGCGGACGACATCGGGCAACCGCGCCGCATTGGCGCGCGCGAGCGCCGGAGACAGCCAGATATAGTCGAGCTGGCAGAGCCGCTGCTCCTGCGGCCCGCGCGCATGGTAGAGCGTCCAGCGGTCGAGTTCGTCGCGCCGCCGCATGACGTTTTCAACGAAACCGTCCTGGCTGAAGACATCGAGCGCGCTCACCTCTTCATCCCGGTGTTCGAAGCGATAGCCCGTGTGGCGCGTGCCGATGACGTCGACGCGCTCCTGATAGTCGTTCATGTCGCCGCAGATGGCGAAATTCTTCGCCGCCGCATGGCCGGCGCCGAAACGGTTCTCGATGATGCGGCGCACGGCCAGCGCCTCGGCGCGGCGCACCGGCATGGTCGACTGGCGGCCGTCGACGCCCTCCCGCGCCGGCCCCATCGACTTGAAATGCACCACATAGAGCGAAAACGGCACGCCGCCGATAGTCAGGTCGAGCTGCAGGCACTCTTGATATCCTTCAGCACGATCGGCTGCCCGTCGCGCGTCTCCTCGCGCATCATCACGGCGACATCGATGCCGCGGCTGTCGTTGCCCTCGATCAGGAATTTCTGCCGATAGCCATTGCCGACCATGCGGTAGAGATAGCCATATTCGAAGGCCTGCAGCGCCGCCATGCTGTCGACTTCCTGCAGGCAGATGATGTCGGCATTCGCATCGGCAATGGCAAGCGCCGTCATCTGCCGCGTGTCGTCGGTCGCAGCCACCACGCGGGCCGCTTCAAGTTGCTGGTAGATGTTCTCGTTCTTCACATCGAACAGCTTCAGCACGCGGTCCTGCCGCAACTGATTGCGAAAACCGGTGAAGTCGAAGCGGGTCAGCAGGTTTTCGACATTGAAGGTGGCAAGACGCAGGGACATGAAGCATTCCGGTTTATGGAGAGATGGGCCGGCTCAGTCCGCCCAGATCAATTGGCCTTGGCGGTGACGGTCGATTTGAACTTGCCCATGAGATAGGGGCCGGAGAGCACCGGCGCATATTTCGGCTCCTCGCCCGGCGCCAGGCAGGACGGCAGGCAGGCGATCTCGGCGAACCAGTTCGGCTGATGGAAGAAAGCAAGCGATTGCCGCCGCTGCATGCCGCCCTCTTCCGGTGGCGGATTGACGACGCGGTGCACGGTCGAGACCCAGCGATCGTTCGTCCAGAGCGCCATCAGGTCGCCGATGTTGATGACGAAAGCGCCCTCCACCGGCGGCACCGGCGTCCATTGGCCATCCGGAGCGATAATCTCCAGGCCCTTGGAACCCGGCTGCGGCAACAGAATCGTCAGGCTGCCGTAATCGGTATGCGCTCCGGCGCGCAGTTGGCCAGGTTCCGGCGCAACACGTTGCTCCGGATAGTTCAGCGCTCTGAGCGCACTGATCGGCGCATCCACGTAACCGTCGAAGAAATGCTCATCGAGGCCGAGCGCCGTCGCAAAGACCCGCATGATCCGTCGCGCCAGATCCTCCATCGAACGATAATAGGCCTTCCATGCGTCCACGAAGCCTTCAGGCCCCTCCGGCCAGATGGTAGCGGCGTAGCAGAAGCCGAGCGCTTCCGGATCGGTCATATCAGGCGGCACCGCCAGCGGCCCGCCGTTGAAACTTTCCTTGAGATCGGGCGGCGTATCGACATTCCGCGATTTCGCCAATGCCTCGGTGCCGGGACCGAGATAACCGTAGGGATAGCCGGGATAAGGAGCTTTGGCCCGCTGCTTGACGTCAGCCGGCCGGTCGAAAAATGCATGCGTCTTGGCCCAAACACCCTCGATGACAGCATCGTCGACGCCATGATTGGCAATCGCCAGGAAGCCGGTCGAGCGGCAGATCTCATCGACCTTAGCGCCAAGCCGCTTCTTCTCCTGATCGTCGGCCGCCTCGAAAGCGCCAAGATCGAAAATCGGGAAGCTCTGGTCGGACATGGCACGACTCCCATTCATGAGATCAAGCAAATCAAGCACAGGTGGAAGCATCGAACAACCGTCTTGTCTTTTCTGCCCGCCGCATCGATCAGAGTCGCCAAGCCGAGCGGATGGCGACGGCATAGGCATCTCCCGGCTTCACGGCCTCCCGGCTATAGGCTCTCAATAGCTGACCGTCCGGCAGCGACAGCCGCAGTGCATAGCGCTCGCCCTCATAGAGGACGGAGTCCACCCGGCATCCGATACCATCCGCATCGGCGACGACATTCTCCGGCCGAACGAGGATGTCGGCGCGCGGAGTGTCGCCCCCCTGCTCGCTCCAGATCGTTTTCAATGCCGGCCAGCCGATCAGCCGCGGCCTGCCATCAGGAATGGCGAGCGACAGGATCGCGCCCTGACCGACCAATCCGCCGACCAGCCTTCCCTCGGGCCGCGCATAGATCTCCGCCGGCGCCGCGACCTGCAGCAGCCGCCCCTCGGACATCACGGCGACGTCGGTCGCGAGCGCCATGGCCTCGCTCTGGTCATGGGTGACGTAGACCATGGTGGCGCCGGAGCGCTGATGGAATTCGCGGAACGTCTCCTCCATCTCCTTCTTCAGATGACGGTCGAGATTGGCGAGCGGCTCATCCAGCAGCACGACATCCGGCGATGTCACCAGGCAGCGCGCCAGCGCCACGCGCTGGCGTTGGCCGCCGGACAGATCCGCAGGTCGCCGTTCGGCATAGTCCTCCAGCCGTACCGTCGACAGCGCCTCGCGCACCTTCTGACGGTAGCGCTCGCCGGAGATACCGCGCACCTTCAACGGATAACCGACATTGTCGGCAACATTCATATGCGGCCAGAGCGCATAGGACTGGAACACCATCGCCATGTTGCGCCGCTCCGGCGGCAGGGTATGTGCGGCATCGGCAAGCAGGCGCTCGCCGAGATGAATCGAACCGTCCGTGGGCTGCTCGAAGCCGGCTATCATTCGCAGCACCGTCGTCTTGCCGCAGCCGGACGGCCCGAGCAGCGCCAGGAAACCGCCCTCGCGAACATCCAGGGATAGCGCATGGACAGCAGCGCGGCCGCCCGTGCCGAAATCCTTGCTGACTTGATTGAGGATCAGCTTCGCCACGGCACCACTCCCTTCGGCAGGCGCTTGGCCAGGATTTCCAACAGCAGCATCATGGTCACGACCATGGCGATGACGATGACCGACATGGCGGAGGCAAGATCGGAGCTGCCGCCGTCGTCGAGATTGTAGATGACGACGCCCAACGTCTGCGTGCCTGCCGACCAGAGCAGGGCCGAGACCGTCAACTCGTTGCAGGCGATCAGAAAAACCAGGATCACCGAGGCCCCCGCTGCCGGCGCGATCAGCGGCACGATGATATCAAAGAGACGCCGGAAGAAGCCGGCACCCGACAGACGCGCGGCCTCTTCCAGCGCCGGATCGAGCTGCAGGAAGGCGCTCATCACCGGCTTAAGGCTGACGGCGAAATAGGCGGAGAAATAGGCAAGCAGGATGATCCAGATCGTGCCGTAGAGCGTGATGTTGAGAACCGGCAAAGGGGCGGCAAAAACAAGAATGAAGCAGACGGCGATAATGATCCCCGGCAGCGAATAGGGGATCTCGATCAGGCCGCCGACGATCCGGCTCAGCATGTCCTTGCGCTTTGTCAGCACATAAGCCGCAAGAATAGTCACCACCAGGAGACCAAGCGCCGTCGTCCCGGCGAGAAACAGGGAATTGGAAAAAGCCGTGCGCGTCACCGTCTGGCGAAACAGGATTTCGGCGAAGGCTTGCAGCGACGCCGTCTTGAAGGTCAGCGGCACGCCATAGGCCGGCACCAGCGCGCCAGCGACCAGCGCGAAGAAGGGCGCGACCAGCATGACGAACAGGATCGTCCAGAGCAGCGGCAGGGCAGCGAAGCGCCAGCGGCCGAGCGAGAAGGCGGCGGAGGCGCCGGACAGGCCGATCACCCGATAATCCCGCCCCCTCAGAGCCCTGCCCTGAACCGCAAGGCCGGCAACCGAGATCACCGCGATCATCGCCGACAACAGGGCGATATCGCCGAAGGTGCGCGGGCCGAAGGTGGAGAATTTGGTGAAGATCAGCGTCGACAGCGTGAAGATCGAAGCCGGTATTCCGAGGATCGCCGGTATGCCGAAATTGCCGACCGAGGAGACGAAGGCGATGGCAGCACCCGCAATGACGCCGGGCAGTGACAGCGGCAAGATGATATCGCGGAAGACGCCCAGCCCGGAAGCGCCTGACAATCTCGCCGCCTCGACGCCATCGCGCGGCAGTGCCATCAACCCGGCCCGAAGCGCCAGATAGACCAGCGGCGCATGCTGCACGCCGTAAAGCAGCGCAATGCCGCCGACCGAATAGAGCGGCTGCGGCGAGCCGAGCGGCGGCGCGATGTGCAGCGCCTTCAACAGCGGGCTCGACGGGCCGGACATCTGCACCCATGCCAGCGCCGTCACCTGCGGCGGGATCATCATCGGTAGGACGAAGAGAAAGCCGAGCGGCCCCCTGCCGGGCATGTCGGTCAGGGTCAGCAGGAAAGCGAAGAGGCAGCCGAGCAACACGGAAATCAGCGTGCCAAGCACGGCCGTCTCGATGGTGTACCAGGCCGAACGCCAGAGGGCGGGATCGGTGATTAGCTCATAGGCGCCGCCCCGCAGCAGCGCCGCGATGCCGGCCTCCGCCAGCCGCGCCAGCGGCAGCACGCTCAGAAGCATCACGACGGCGACGACAAAAGGAAACAGCCAGGCTGGCTGGCTGTTTCCCTTACGCATATATCCGTACATCGACTGTCCAGATCGGATCACTTCGATCCGTAATAGGAGGAGAAGGTCTTCAGGTCCTGATCGGTGTTCTTCAGGGCCTCGGCAGCATTCAACGGCAAAACCTTGATGCTGTCACGCGCCGGGAAACCCTCGGGCAGCGGCATGCCGTTACGGGCCGGGATATAGCCAAGCTTCAGGAAACCTTCCTGGCCTTTTTCGGAGAGAGCATAGTCGACGAACTTCTTGGCTGCATCGGCATGCTTGGCGCTGGCGAGAATGCCGACCGGCTCGGTCACGGCCGAAACGCCTTCGGACGGGAAAACGAATTCCAGCGGCGCGCCCTTGGCCTTTTCGCGAATCGGCATGTAGTCGACGATCATGCCATAGGCCTTTTCGCCCGAAGCAACCGACTTCAGCACTGCGCCGTTGCCGCCGGCAGCGACCGCACCATTGGCTGCGAGGTTCTTGTAGAAATCCCAGCCGAGGCTGCCGACGCCGGCAAGCGTCTGCGCATGAATGAGAGCAGCGCCCGAAGCAAGCGGGCTCGGCATGGCGACCAGACCCTTGGCTTCCGGCTTGGTCAGGTCCTGCCAGCTCGTCGGCTTCATCGAAGCGGCGGTGTTGTAGACGATGCCGGTGGTGATCAGCTTGGTGGAATAATAATAGCCGTCGGCGTCATAGAGGGCCGGATCGTAGTTCGCGGCTTCCGGCGACTTGTAGGCCAGGAGCTTGCCGGCTTCCTTCAGCCGCTCCAGCGTCACCGTATCGGCGATCAGGAGAACGTCGGCGACGGGAGCGCCGGCCTGGATTTCCGATTGCAGCTTGGCAATGATCTGCGGCGTGCCGTCGCGAACCCAATCCACTTTGATGTCGGGATTGGCGGCCATGAAGCCGTCGACGGTCGCCTGCGCATCGGCATTCGGCTGGCTGGTGTAGAGGACGAGGTCGGCGGCAGCGGCCGAACCGGAAAAAAGGGCGGCGGCCAGAAGGCCGGCGAAAGCGGAAACAAACGTCTTCATGGAGCGTCCTCAGCTAGGTGATCAGGAGGGTTCCATAGCCGTGTGGATTAACATGATTGTGACAATCCGCAATCATGGATCGAACCGTTCATACTATCATTCGACCTTGACCATCGCTTCCCAGCCCTATTTTCTAGCGTAGGAATTTCAGATTGGATTATTGGAGGATAAATCTATGGAATATCGTCTACTTGGCCGTTCCGGCCTCAAGGTTTCCACCATCACCATGGGCACAATGACCTTCGGCGGCGTCGGTTGGGCGAAGACCGTCGGCGATCTCGGCGTCAGCGAGGCGAAGCGGCTGGTCGACATGTGCCTGGACGCAGGCGTCAACCTGCTCGACACGGCCGATGTCTATTCACAAGGGGCTTCGGAAGAAATCCTTGGCGAGATCATCGGCGGACCGCGCAAAAACGGCGTGCTGATCGCCACCAAGGCCCGCTTCCCGATGGGCAGTGACGTCAACGATGTCGGCTCCTCGCGCCAGCATCTGATCCAGGCCTGCGAGGCCAGCCTGAAGCGCATGAAGACCGATGTTATCGACCTCTATCAGTTGCATGAATGGGACGGCCAGACGCCCCTGGAAGAGACGATGGAAGCCCTCGATACGCTCGTCCGCCAGGGCAAGGTCCGCTATATCGGCTGCTCGAATTTCTCCGCCTGGCACATCATGAAGGCGCTCGGTGTAAGCGAGCGCGACAAGTACCGGCGTTTCGTCAGCCAGCAGATCCACTACACGCTGGAAGCGCGCGACGCCGAATACGAGCTGCTGCCGGTCAGCATCGACCAAGGCCTGGGCGTGCTGGTCTGGAGCCCGATCGCCGGCGGACTTCTCTCGGGCAAGCACCGCCGCAACCAGGCAACGCCGGAAGGCACGCGCCAGTTCGCCGGCTGGACCGAGCCGCCGATCCGCGACGAGAACCGCCTGTGGAACATCGTCGACACGCTGGTGGAGATTGCCGACGGTCGCGGCGTTTCGGCGGCGCAAGTGGCCCTCGCCTGGCTGATCGGCCGCAAGGGTGTCACCTCGGTCATCATCGGCGGCCGCACGGACGCACAATTCAAGGACAATCTCGCCAGCGCCGAGCTGAAGCTGACCGACGAAGAGCGCAAACGCCTCGACGATGTCAGCCTGTTGCCGCTGCTCTACCCCTACTGGCACCAGCGCAATACGGCCAGCGACCGGCTCGGCAAAGCCGACCTCTCGCTGATCGCGCCGCATCTGGCGAAGTAAGAAACTCCTTCTCCCCGGCGGGGAGAAGGTGCCCAAAGGGCGGATGAGGGGGTGGCGCGGCACATTCAGTGTCCACCATGACGGCGCAATGCCCCCTCAACCCGCACCCCTTCGACAAGCTCGGGAGCGCATCCTTCTCCCCACCGGGGGAGAAGACAAATCAAGCCGCCATCGCCCCGATCTCACCGGCGACCAATGTCCCGAGGCGCGAAATCCCCTCGTCGATCATCTGCTCGTTGGCGCAGGAGAAGCTGAGGCGGAAGGTATTCGGGCCGGAGCCGTCGGCGAAGAAGGCTTGGCCGGGCACGAAGGCAACCTTGACGGTCTCCAGCGATTTCGCCAGCAGCTTGGCGCCGTCCATGCCCTTCGGCAGGGTGACCCAGACGAACATGCCGCCTTCCGGCTTGGTCCAGCTCGTACCCGCCGGCATGTATTTCGCAAGTGCGGCCAGCATGCAGTCGCGGCGGTGGCTGTAGGCCTTGCGGATCTTGGCGACCTGCGCATCGAAACCGCGCTCGGCGACCTGATGGATGGCGATCTGGTTGATGGTCGAGGAATGCAGGTCGGCCGCCTGCTTCATCAGCACCAGCTTGCGGATAACAGACGCATTGGCGACGACGAAGCCAACGCGAAGACCCGGCGCCAAGCTCTTGGAAAAGCTGCCGCAATAGATCGTGCGCGTATCATTGATATGGCCCTTGCGGGCGATTTCCAGCGCCAGGATCGGCGGGACCGGCTCACCGTCATAACGCAGTGACTGATAGGCGGCATCCTCGATGATCGCGATGTCCAGTTCCTCGCCAAGATCGATCAGCTTTTCGCGTGCGGCAAGATCGACCGTTTCGCCGGTCGGATTGGCGAAATCGGCGGAAAGATAGGCGAATTTCACCCTTCCGCCTGCCTGCTCCGCAGCCGCGCGATAGGAGGCCGGCGTGCGGTTGCCGCCGGGCGTGAGTTGATCATAGGTCGGCTCATAGGCATTGAAGGCCTGCAGCGCACCCAGATAGGTCGGCGCGGTCACCAGCGCCGTATCTTTCGGCGACAGGAACAACTTGCCGAGGTAATCCAATCCCTGCTGCGAACCGGAGACGATAAAGACGTTTTCAAGCTCGCAGGGAACACCGAGCCCCACCATCTGGCCAACCAGCCATTCGCGCAGCGGCTTGTAGCCTTCGCTGACCGAATATTGCAGCGCCGCGTTGACCGCCGGGCCGGAAAAGATATCCGCATAGGCCTGCTTGAATTCTTGATCCGGAAACAGTGCAGGATCGGGAATACCGCCGGCAAAAGAAATGATGTCCGGCCGTTCCAACAGCTTCAGCAGCTCGCGGATTTCGGAGGCGCGCATACGGCTGGAACGCGTCGCAAAGATATTTTCCCAATTCAACATGGGGCTTCCTCGTAATTTTTGGTCTTTGCAGCACAAAATCACGCAATAAAAGATAAGTCAACAATGCTGACCTATTTTGTTTTCACGTTGGCCGATAGTTGCATTTTTTCTGATAAGAGTGGACCTTGGAACTCGAATTCAAGGGCTGGAAAGAACGTGACAAACGACCCCACCTCCTCCTTCTACGACGAAAACGCCGCCATCTATGCCGCACGCAAGCGCAACCTGCCGCAAAGCCGGCTTGATGCCTTCCTGGCCGCTCTTCCCGCAGGCGCATCCATCCTGGAACTGGGTTGCGGCGGTGGGCAAGATGCGGCCTATATGATCTCGCGCGGCTTCGAGGTAACGCCGACCGATGGCTCGACCGAACTTGCCAGGCAAGCCGAAAAACTGATCGGCAGGTCCGTGCGGATATTGCGGTTCGAAACGCTCGATGCCCATGAGGCTCACGACGGCATATGGGCCGAAGCCAGCCTGCTGCATGTGCTCCGTGCCGCCCTACCCGACGTTCTCGATCGGATCCGGCACGCATTGAAAGACGGCGGCATCTTCCATGCCAGCTTCAAAGCCGGCGATGCGGAAGGGCATGATACCTTGGGACGATACTACAACTACCCTTCGGCCGCATGGCTGGCGGCTCTGCTCGACAAAGGCGGCTGGAGAGACATCGCGATGACCGAAGCCGACGGCGGCGGTTTCGACGGCAAACCAACGAAGTGGCTCTATGTCAAAGCGAGGAAATAGAAAAAGGCCGGAGCTTTCGCCCCGGCCTTTCCCATTTCAACAATAGCCGAAGAGCTTAGTTGACGCTCTTGTCGACCAGCTTGTTCTTGCCGATCCAGGGCATCATGCCGCGCAGCTTGGCGCCGACTTCTTCGATCTGGTGGCTGTCGTTCAGGCGGCGGATACCCTTGAAGCGGGCGGCGCCCGAGCGATATTCCTGCATCCAGTCCGAGGTGAATTTGCCGGTCTGGATGTCCTTGAGGACGCGCTTCATCTCAGCCTTGGTTTCAGCCGTGATGATGCGCGGGCCGGAGACGTATTCGCCCCACTCAGCGGTGTTGGAGATCGAGTAGTTCATGTTGGCGATGCCGCCTTCATAGATCAGGTCGACGATCAGCTTGACTTCGTGCAGGCACTCGAAATAGGCCATTTCCGGCGCGTAACCGGCTTCAACCAGGGTTTCGAAGCCAGCACGGATCAGCTCGACGAGACCGCCGCAAAGAACGACCTGCTCGCCAAAGAGGTCGGTTTCGCACTCTTCGCGGAAGTTGGTTTCGATGATGCCCGAACGGCCGCCGCCGACGCCGCAGGCGTAGGAGAGCGCGAGTTCAAGTGCATTGCCGGAAGCGCTCTGATGAACGGCAACGAGGCAGGGAACGCCGCCGCCCTTCTGGTATTCGCCGCGAACCGTGTGGCCCGGGCCCTTCGGGGCGATCATGACGACGTCGACCGAAGCCTTCGGCTCGATGAGGCCGAAGTGAACGTTGAGGCCGTGTGCGAAAGCGATTGCAGCGCCGTCGCGAATGTTCGGAGCGATGTCGGCCTTGTAGATGTCGGCCTGGAGTTCGTCCGGGGTCGCCATCATCATCAGGTCGGCCCAGCCGGCGGCTTCGGCAACCGTCATGACCTTGAAGCCATCGGCTTCAGCCTTCTTGACGGTCGGCGAACCGGCCTTCAGCGCGATCGCAACGTTCTGCGCGCCGCTGTCCTTCAGGTTCAGCGCATGGGCGCGGCCCTGCGAACCATAGCCAATGACGGCAACCTTCTTCGACTTGATGAGATTGAGATCGGCATCACGATCGTAATAGACGCGCATTGTTTTTCCTTCCCTTTGCTTGTCTGGTATAAGGCATAAATTGAGACTTCTCAGGCGGTTGCTGCTGCTTCCGCCAAAACCTTTTCCGTGCCGTAAAGCTTGAGGAAAGCGGTGACCGCCCTCTCCGCCTGACGGCTCGTATCCTTCAAACCGGGCTCGCCGAGCAGCATGCGCACATGCAGATCGGAAACGATGAGCCCATAAAGCGTGTGATAAGCCTCGTCGGCGTCCATGAAACGCAACAGCCCTGCCCGCTTGCCGGCGTCGATCAGGCCGCTGGCGCGACGGTCGATCTGGCGGCGGCCGCGTTCGAGCAGCAGCTTGCCGAGCTTGGAGCCGTCGCGGTTCGACTGGCCGATCGCCAGGCGGTTCAAAGCCAGCGACACGTCGCCCGCCAGAACCTCCAGAAGATCGCGCGCGAAAACCACGAGATGGTCGTGGAAACTCGTCCCCGTCAGCCGCTCACCGTTGCGCTCGAACGTGCGCACCTTGCTCGCCTGATAGGTAATCATCGCCGACAGCAGGCCATCGCGATCCCCGAACCACTTATAGAGACTTTCCTTAGAGCAATTGGCGGCGCGCGCGACGCCCGAGGTCGTCAGCGCTTTTTCGCCGCCATCGACGAGCAAACGCAGCGCCTGCTCCAGAACGGCGTTCTGGCGCGGCGAAAACTCGCTCGACTGTCCTGCTTCGCTAAGCACGATGGCTATCCTCAAATGAGTACCGTACGGTACGGTTCGCGGCGCGTTATGGCGCAGTGCAGAGCGAGCGTCAAGCGAAAATCGTTGCTGCACCGCGTCAATAAAATGAAACAGCATTACTCCGCGGCGATCGGACTGCGTATGCCCTCGACGTCTCTCAGCGGCGGCAGGCCGTAAAGGCGGCTGTATTCGCGGCTGAATTGCGATGGGCTCTGATAGCCGACTCGATGGCCGGCGGAGCCGACATCGAGCTGCTCCACGATCATCAGCCGCCGTGCTTCATGCAGCCGAAGCTGCTTCTGGTACTGTATCGGCGTCATCGCCGTGACGGTCTTGAAATGATGATGCAGCGAGGAAACGCTCATGCCGGCACGCTCGGCCAGTTCCTCGATGCGCAGCGGCTGGGCGAAATTGCCGCGAATCCAGGCAATGGCGCGCGCCACCCTGTTGCTCTGGCTCTCGGCCATGGCGACCTGCAGCAGCCGGGGACCATTCGGGCCGGTCAGCAGGCGGTAGAGAATCTCCTGCTCGATCAATGGCGCCATGGCCGGAATATCCTCCGGCCGGTCGAGCAATCGGAGCAGCCGTAACGAGGCGTCGAGCAGCTCCGGCGATGCCGGATTGACCGCCAACCCACGTACGGGTTCAGCCGTCACCGCCTCGCGTGGAATACTGACGCGGGACAGCAGCTCCTTCAGCCGTTCGCTGTCGAGCGCCATGCCGAAACAAAGATAGGGCGTCTCGCTGCCGACATTGGTGACCTGTGTCGATACGGGAAGGTCGAGGGCGGTCAGAATGTACTCGCCAACGCCGTAATGGTATATATCGGCACCAACAGTCAGGGTTTTGCGCCCTTGGACCACAATGGCAAAGCAGGGCCGGTAGGCCCCATGCTGCCAGACGGTCGCAGCCGACTGCCGGTAGAGATTAAGACCCTCTATCGGCGTGCGATGCTCCCCATCCCCCATGGCAAAACGGGCGATGATGGAAGCGAGTTCCTGGTTGGGATTGAAAGGCAGTGTCATGCGCAACCAATTGTTTTAGAGGATTTGTCGAGACCTATCTAGGTCGTCGCTCGCTGTTTCAAAAGAGCGCCGCTCATCCAGATTCGGAGAATCGTACATAAAGCTTGCAGGATCGCTCTAACGCTCTCGCACCCTCCTGATGCATAGTCAGCCATCAGAATTTCGATTTTCACCTGAAGCCTATCCTACCAAAAAGGAAATCCCCATGGCTATTGCAAAGGGCTACGCTGCCACCGACGCGTCCAAGCCGCTCACCCCGTTCACCTTCGAACGCCGCGAGCCGAACGAAGATGATGTCGTCATCGCAATCAAATTCGCCGGCATCTGCCATTCAGATATTCACCAGGCCCGCAATGAATGGGGCAATTCGAAGTATCCCATGGTGCCTGGCCACGAGATCGCCGGCATCGTCAGCGCCGTCGGCTCGAAGGTGACCAAGTACAAGGTCGGCGATCGCGTTGGCGTCGGCTGCTTCGTCAACTCCTGCACGACCTGCGCCACCCGCGATCTCGATCTCGAGCACTATATGCCTGGCATCGTCCAGACCTATAACGATTTCGAAGCCGATGGTACGACGCCGACCTATGGCGGCTATTCGGACTCGGTCGTCGTCAAGGAAGGCTATGTGCTGTCGATCCCGGAAAATCTTCCGCTCGACGCCGCCGCCCCGCTACTTTGCGCCGGCATCACGCTCTATTCGCCGCTGCATCACTGGAAGGCCGGCCCCGGCAAGAAGGTTGCGATCGTCGGCATGGGTGGCCTCGGCCATATGGGCGTCAAGATCGCTCACGCCATGGGCGCCGACGTAACCGTTCTCAGCCAGACGCTGTCCAAGAAGGAAGATGGCCTGAAGCTCGGTGCCGACCACTACTACGCCACCAGCGACGCCGAAACCTTCAAGACGCTGGCCGGCAGCTTCGACCTGATCGTCATGACGGTCGGTACCGCGATCGACTGGAACCTCTACCTCAACCTGCTGAAGATCGACGGTAGCATGGTTGTCGTCGGCGCGCCGGAACATCCAATCCCGGTTCATGCCTTTTCTCTGATCGCCGGCCGTAAGACCCTTGCCGGCTCGGGCATCGGTTCGATCAAGGAAACCCAGGACATGCTGGATTTCTGCAGCAAGCACAACATCGTCTCGGAAATCGAGCTGATCAATATCGACAAGATCAACGAAGCCTATGAACGCGTTCTGAAGAGCGACGTCCGCTACCGCTTCGTCATCGATATCGCCTCGCTGGCCTAAGCGTCACGGTGCAAAGACTTATAAGAAAAGGGCAGCCACCACGGCTGCCCTTTTTTCATTCCTCGCGCATGGTTTCCCTTTGCGTGATCAACCGGGCGCTGTGCTGGCGGCTGATATAGATCCACAGCCAACTCCATGCGACGGCGATGCGCCAGCGCGTGCCGATCAGGAAGTAGATATGGGCAAGGCCCCAGACCCACCAGGCGATCCAGCCCTTGAGCTTGATCCAGCCGAAATCGATGATCGCAGCGCTCTTGCCGATCGTGGCAAGACTTCCCTGATGCCGATAATGAAACGGCCCCGGCGCCGACTGGCCCGATAGCTTCGCCCTGATCACCTTGGCGACATAAGCGCCCTGCTGCTTGGCGGCCGGCGCGATACCCGGCACGGGACTGCCGTCCTCGCGCGCCGCCGCCGCCGTATCGCCGATCACGAAGATATCCGCCTGGCCCGGAGCCCGCAATTCCTTGTCGACCACGACGCGGCCGGCGCGGTCGGCCGGAACATCAAGCCATTTCGCCGCCGGAGACGCCTGCACGCCGGCGGCCCAGACGATGGTGCGGCATGGCACGAACGTCTCTCCAATCGTCACCCCCTCCGCGGTGCAGGAGGTGACGGGCTTGCCGAAATGGATCTCTACGCCCAGTTTTTCCAACGCTTTTTGGGCATAGTCCGACAGTTCCTCGACAAAGCTTGCGAGAACGCGTGGGCCTGCTTCCACGAGGATGATCCTCGCCTTGCTGGTATCGATATTGCGGAATTCCTTCGGCAGGGTTTTTCTGGCCAGCTCGGCGATGATGCCGGCAAGCTCGACGCCGGTCGGTCCGGCGCCGACGATGGTGAAGGTCAGCAGCGCCTCGCGAATGGCCGGATCTTTCTCCAGTTCGGCCTGCTCGAAGGCCAGAAGCACACGGCGGCGGATGGTCGTCGCATCCTCGAGCGTCTTCAGCCCCGGCGCCACCGGCTCCCATTCGTCGTGGCCGAAATAGGCGTGGGTCGCTCCCGTCGCCAGCACCAGCGTATCGTAGCCGATCGTCTCGCCATTCTTCAGCGTTACCGTATGCGCCTGGCTGTCGACATCCACCACTTCCGCGAGCAGCGTCGTCACCTCCGGCCGGTCCCGGAAAAAGTTGCGGATCGGCCAGGCGATCTCGGATGTGGCGAGCAAGGTGGTCGCCACCTGATAGAGCAGCGGCTGGAACAGGTGATGATTACGCCGGTCGATCAGCGTGATGCGGACCGGCGCCCCCTTCATATCGTTGGCAAGCTGCAATCCGCCGAATCCGCCCCCGACGACAACGATATGATGATCCTGCATGATGACACCCCGCATCTTTTACATCGCCGCGAACGTAGAGTTGAGGGCGATGACCAGCAACCGCCTTTTATGCATGGCACCCGTGCGGGCGCCATTATTCACTCGACAACGCCGATTTCCTACTCGGCATAACCGACCGGAATCGTCACGCCGCTCTTCAGCTCCTCCATCGAGATTGACGCCGAGACGTCGAAAAGCTCGACCTTGCGAACGATCTTCTTGTAGATGACGTCGTAGTGCTCGACACGCGGCAATACGATCTTCAGAATGTAGTCGTGATTGCCCGTCAACCGATGCGCCTCGACGATCTCGGGAATATCGACGATCGCCTTGCGAAATCTCTCGATCCATTCGTCGGCATGATGGGCCGTCTTGATCAACGCATACACCGTCGTTGGCACGCCCATCTTCTCACGGTCGAGCACGACGATGCGCCGGGCGATATGGCCGCTTTCCTCCAGCCGCTGGATGCGCCGCGAGCAGGCAGACACCGACAACGCCACACGGTCGGCAAGATCGGTCACCGAAATGCCGGCATCGGTCTGCAAAAGATCGAGAAGCTTCCGGTCGCGTTCGTCAAGCATGCGCGGCAATCTCCATGGATGCGCGATATTTTTGCGTCATTTAGCACATCAGCGCAAAAATTTGCAGAAGAAAATGCGCTCACGACAAAGATTGCAAACATAAGGCGGCTGAAATGCCGCATTATTCCGCCATCAACAAACGATAACGGAGAGCAGCACTATGCGCACCATCGGCCTGATCGGCGGCATGAGTTTCGAAAGTTCGGCGGTCTATTATCGCCTCATCAACGAGATGGTTCGCGCCAGACTAGGCGGCCTCTCCTCCGCTGAACTGCTGATGTACTCCGTCAATTTCGAAGAGATCGTCGCGCTGCAGAAGGCCGGACGCTGGGACGATGCCGCGGCGCGTCTGGGCGATGCCGCGCACCGCCTGCAGACCGCCGGCGCCGAATGCATGCTGATCTGCACCAACACCATGCACCTGATTGCCCCGGAAGTCGCCGCGCGTACCTCGGTGCCGCTGATCCACATCATCGACGAGACGGCAGCCGCGCTGAAGGCGGCCGGCCGCGTCAAACCGTTGCTGCTTGCCACCCGCTATACGATGGAACAGGGCTTCTACGCCGACCGCATGGCTTGCAGCGGCGTTTCCATCATGGTGCCGGGCGCGGAAGACCGCTCCACCGTCCACGACATCATCTTCAACGAACTCTGCGCCGGCATCATCAGGAGCGAGTCGCGCCAGAAGCTGATCGATATCATCGGGCGCGCCAAGGCCGAAGGGGCCGATAGCATCATCCTCGGCTG